>JANQIA010000022.1 GCA_028282405.1 Rhodovibrionaceae bacterium | reverse complement strand
CACCAACCTCTCGCCCTACAAGGCGGCCCTGCAAGACACGCTGGGCCTACCCGTCTATGACCTGGTCGATGCCGTGCTGTGGCACGCCAGGGCCGCCGGCTGGCGCCAGCGCGCAGAGGCGGCGTAAGCGCTCCCGTCTCCCTATTGCGCAGGCCGTGTTTCACGTTAAACATCGTGCTTTGGGAAAAATCGCGACCCAAAAACCTTAGAAAACTCAGAAAAAGCGGAGGCTCCACAATGAAGAGAACCCTATCGGCAGCGGCAGCATTGGCTCTGGTCGCCGCGTTCGCTCCGGCGCAGGCGGAGGAGAAGTGGGACATGCCGCTGGCGTATGCCGCCACCAACTACCACTCGCAGAACGCTGCCCTCTTCGCCAAGGCCGTCACCGAAGCAACCGGCGGCAAGCTCGAGATCGTCACCCATCCCTCGGGCTCGCTCTACAAGGGCGGCGAGATCTATCGCGCGGTACGCACCGGCCAGGCGCCGATCGGCGAGCGCCTCATGTCGGCGCTCGGCAACGAAGACCCGATCTTCGAGATCGATGCCCTGCCCTTCCTCGCCAGCAGCTTCGAGGCCGCGCACGATCTCTATCACGCGTCCCGCCCGGCGGTGGAGAAAATCCTCGACGAGAAGGGTCTGGTCTTCCTCTATGCCGTCCCCTGGCCGCCGCAAGGCCTCTATAACGAGAGCGCCGTCGACAGCGTCTCCGACATGGAAGGGGCGAAGTTCCGCGCCTACAACGCCGCCACCGCTCGCCTCGCCGAGCTGATGGGCGCCGTGCCGACCAAGATCGAAGCAGCCGAGATCAGCCAGGCCTTCGCAACCGGCGTCGTCACCTCGATGATCTCCTCTGGCTCGACCGGCTACGACCGCAAGATCTGGGAGCATGTCGAGTTCTGGTACGACGTTAACGGCTGGCTGCCGAAGAACATGGTGATCGCCAACAAGGAAGCTTGGGACAGCCTGGACGACGAGACCCGCGCCATCGTTCGCGGCGCGGCCGCCATGACCGAGCAGGCCGGCTGGGCCAAGGCGCAGGAGCTGAGCTCCTGGTACGCGGAGCAACTGGCCGCCAACGGCATGACCGTGGAAGGCCCCTCGCCTCAGCTCAAGGCCGACGTAGAGAAGATCGGAGAGACCATGACCAAGGAATGGCTGGAGCGCGCCGGCGCCACTGGCCAGTCCGTGGTCGACGCCTACCGGGCGATGTAGCAGTTATGCCGCCGCTGGGCGCCGACAGCGCCCGGCGGCGTGGCATCTTCTAGCGAACGGCCGGACCTCGTGCGCCGCTTTCTCGACGGACTCTATCTGCTGTGCGGAGCGGCGGCGGCCCTCAGCCTGATCGCCATTGGCCTTCTGATGCTGACCAGCGTCATCACCCGGCCGCTCGGCCTCTACGTCCCGGGCCTCAATGCCTACGCCGGCTATGCCATGGCGGCGTCTTCCTTCGTCGCCCTGACCATCTTCTACATCATTCTGGGCTGCTTCCTCGACGGCATCTCCGCCGTGGTGCTGACCATGGCGGTGATCGAGCCCATGGTGAAAGCCGCCGGCTTCGACATGATCTGGTTCGGCATCTTTCTGGTCATCGTGGTCGAGTTGGCGCAGATCACCCCATCCGTAGGCTTCAACCTCTTCGTGCTACAAGGTCTCACCAACCACGACATGGGCTACATCGCCCGCGCCAGCCTGCCGCTGTTCTGCATGATGGTGGTTGCGGTGGTCTTGATCGTCGCCTTCCCCGAGATCGCCACCTGGCTGCCGGAGACACTGCGCGGCCGCTCTTGACGCGCCGTCTGCTTAGTCAGGACCATTTGCGGGCTGTTAATCGCGCAGAGTGCAGTAGTTTCCGCAGGTCCTCAGCAGTCCGACCAGAATGGAAGAGCGCAAGGGCAAGTCCGGCAAAGATCGTCTCGCCATTGGCCTTATGGCGGGCAGCGACGCCGTGTTGGAGCTGGAGCGAGATCTCAAGAAACAGCTTCCGCTGCGCGGCATCAACGATCTGTCCAGGCAGCTCTACGACTTCCCGATCTACTGGGAACGCGTGCACATCACGCCGAACTACTTCGATCAAGCTTGGCGCTGGGACTTCGGCCGCTACAACTTGATCTGCAACATGGTGACCGACCCGGACCGCAACCCCGAGACTCTGAAGGTCGCGGAGCGGCTCTCGGAGACGCTGACCCAGCCGCAGATCAACTTGCCAAAGCGCATCGGTCCTACGGCACGGGATAGACTCCCTCGGCTGATCGGCGACATTCCAGGAGTCATCACGCCCCGAACCATCCGCATAGAGAGTGCAACGGCGGAGCGTATCGCTCTTCGCACCGAGCGAACGAAGCTGCGCTGGCCGCTGTTGGTCAAAGTACCCGGCCGCCACAGCGGCAGCTTTCTCGGCGTCTTCAAATCGGCCGAACAGCTTGCCGCTCACCTCGAAGACGGTGTCGACACCTATCTGCTGACCGAGTTTGCCAATTTCGTCTCGCCCGACGGGCTCTACCGCAAATGCCGCTTCTGGTGCATCGGCGAGCGGATCATTCTGCGCCACCAAGTTGCCGACCGCTCCTGGAATCTCCATGGCCGCAACCGCGAAGCTCTGATGGCCGAGCGGCCGGAGTTGCGACGAGAGGAAGAAGCGGCGTTGGAACGGCAGTTGGACGCCTTCCCAAGCCTAACGACGGATGTGTTGCAGGCGATCAAGGAGCGCATCGGCCTCGATTACTTCGGCATCGACTGCCACATCCGGCCGGGCGGCGAGGTGCTGGTGTTCGAAGCCAATGCCACCATGAACTTCTCATCGAACCACGAAGGCGCGCCTGAGTTCGGCTATATCCCGCGCATCATCGCGCCGCTTCGAAAGGCTGCCCTCGACCGATTGCTCTCCGAGAAGCTGGCGCGCGCCCTCCCCGAGACCTGGCCGGACGGCAGCCTGCCGATCGGCGCAAAGATGGTGTAAGACCCGCGCTTTTGCCGGCTGTTAAGCTTGATTGGGGCTATAGTGTCGCCGCGGGGTGAGGTCTTTCGCATATGGACGACACGCAAGACGGCAAGAGGCGGCGCCTGAAGGGCGCCATGCTGGGCGGCAGCGACCTGGTACCGAAGATCGAGCGCGATCTCTCGGTGCCGGTAAAGCTGCGCGGAATCAACGACTTCTCCAAGCACCTCGACCCCTTCCCGATCGTGTGGGAGCGGGTGCATATCAGCCCCAACTACTTCCGCCAGAACTGGCGCTGGGATTTCCGCAAGTATCACATCGTCTGCAACCTGGTGACCGACGGCGACCGCAACCCAAAGACCATGAAGGTCGCAGAGCGGATTGCCGAGAAGCTCGACCGCCCGCTGATCAACAACCCGGCGCGCATCCCAGTGACGGCGCGCGATAGCCTGCCACGGGTGCTCGGCGATCTGCCCGGCGTGATCATGCCGCGCAGCATCCGGCTCAAGAACGCCACCCCCGAGCGGCTGGCAAGCCGCGTCGCCCGGGAAGAGCTCCGCTGGCCGCTGCTGGTGCGCAAGCCCGGCACCCACGGCGGCTACTTCGTCGGCCTCTTCAACTCGGCTGACGAGATGGCGCCGAAGCTTGCCGAGGACAAACGGGAGTATCTTCTGACCGAGTTCGTCGACTTTGCCTCCCCCGACGGCCTCTATCGCAAGGCTCGCTTCTTCTTTATCGGCGACCGCATCGTCCTGCGCCACCAGATCGCCTCGCAGTCCTGGAACGTGCACGCGCGGGACCGGCTCGGCCTGATGATGGAGCGCCCCGGCTTGCGCCGGGAGGAGCAGGCCGCGCTTGAGCGACAACTTGATGCCTTCCAGCCGGCGACCATCGATAGTTTGAAGGCCATCCGGACACGCATCGGGCTCGACTATTTCGGCATCGACTGCAACGTGACGCCGGAGGGCAAGGTTCTGGTCTTCGAGTCCAACGCGACCATGAATTACCTGCCTTACAACGATCAGCCGGAGTACGCCTACATGGCCCCGGCCCTGGCGAAGCTGACCACCGGGGCAGTGCGGCGACTGCTGGAAGCCAAGCTCGGCCGCACGCTGAAGCTCCGCAGCGAGCAGGCAGACTCTATTGAGCCGGTACCGAGCGCATGAGCGACGCCGCCACCAGCGCAGAGCGCGATGCCTTTCCCCGCCTGGCGATCCTGACCGGCTGCGACAGCATCGACCAGATGGCCGAAGAGCGCGGCGAGACCATCTCGGTCGAGGGCAACAACGACATGACCCGGATGGTGGTGGAATGCGACTTCCGATGGCTGCGCTTCCACATCACGCCGAGCTATTTCGAGCAGCCTCGGCGCTACAACATGAAAAACCGGCACCTGCTCTGTAACATCGTCACCGACCCGGACCAGAATCCCAAGGTCCTGCGGGTGATCGAGCGCATCGTGCAGGAGAGCGGCCTACCGGTGCTCAACCCGCCGGAGCGGATTTGGCGCACCACGCGGGAGGGCGCGGCCGCCCTGCTTGCCGGTATCCCGGGCCTTCTGGTCCCCAAGGTGCTCCGCCTGAAAAGCCCGAGCCTACGCCGCCTGCGCAAGCACATGGAGGAGACCGGCTTCCAGTTCCCCGCCCTGGTGCGGGAACCGGGCCGCCACAACGGTGAGTTCGTCGGCCTGTTCGAAAAACCCGAAGAGCTGCGGGCCATCTTCGGCACGCGCCACAAAGACTACGTCCTGACGGAGTTCGTCGACTTCGTCTCGGACGATGGGCTGTACCGCAAGGACCGCATCTTCTTCATCGGCGACTTCGTCATGCCGCGGCACCGCATCACCTCGAACGTCTGGAATCTCCACGCCGACGAGAAGCAAACCCTGATGCCCGAGCGGGAAGACCTGATCGCGGAAGAACGTGAGATGATCACCGGGGGCTACGCGGGGATGCATCCGACCGCTCAGGCAGCGCTCGCCGCGGTGCGCGAGCGCTATGGCCTCGACTACTTCGCCATCGACTGCAATGTGCGCCCGGACGGGCAGATCCTGCTCTTCGAGGCCAACGCCACCACCAACTTCTTTCCCCTGGGCGGCTCCGCCGTCTCCGCTTACCTCAGGCCCATCCTCTACCCGCAGATGACCGACGCCTTCACGCGTCTGGTCGAACGCTTGGTCGGCCAGCCGGTCGCGGCGCAGGCCAGCTAAGACCTCAAGAGGCGGCGAAGGGGTGCTGGACCTTGTCCTTGCGCGCCACGACCTCGGACGCGTCTGGCTCGCCGTTCACCGCCCGGCGAATAGCCTCCTTGGTGGCGCTGTAGTTGTAGTCCTGGATCTTCCGGTGATCCTCGGCCCGCCAATGAATGAAGACGCCGACGCAAACGAAGATGTCGTCGGCCTCCTCCGCCGGGATGATGCCCTCGGCCACGGCATCGACCACGGCCTTCGCCACCGCATGCTGAGCCGGGCCGAACATCTGCTCGGCCTGCCGCGCCTCGCGGATGGTGATCTTGTTGAACATGACGGTGCTCGGCTTGGCCGGCAGGTTGGGGGCGATGACCGCGAGAAGCCCGGTGAAGCCCGTCTTGTTGTTGGTCAGGCAGTTGCAGAAGGCCTGCTCCGCGGCGCTGCCGCGCGGCCCGAGAATGAGATCGATGTGCGCCACCTCCGGACCTTCGCCGACCAGACACTCGCCAACACAAACACGATCGATCTTCGGCACTGTCTCACTCCCTCACCTGACGCCGGCCCTGTTTGACGCGACCTTAGGCGTGCGGCGAAAGCCGCAGCAAGCGTCGAAGAGGCGCTAAAGGCGACGAAAACGAACTGCTTTGACCGTTGGCTGACGCCGATCGGGGCCCCAACTCTTCAGGGATATCCGGTCCTGGACGAGGTTAGAGGAGGCATCGAGGTGGCACGGGAAAAGGACAAGACCTACAGCGACGACGAAGTCAGGGCGACATTGGCGGAGCGCTTGCCGCAATGGCGCCTGGAAGACGGGCACATCTGCCGACGCTACAAGACCAGCGGCTGGCGCAGCAGCCTGATGGTGGCCAACGCGATCGGCCATCTCGCCGAGGTCGCCTGGCATCACCCCGACGTGCTGGTCACCTTTCCGGCCGTCGAGGTTCGGCTGCAGAACCACGACGCCGGCGGCATCACCGACAAGGATTTCGCGCTCGCCGAGCGCATCGAAGAGATGGTGCTCTGGCAGCCGGGCGCAGAGGATGGCCCCTTCGAGGGCATTCCAGCCGGCAGCGCCCGTTTCGCCTACGTCACCGAAGACTAGAGGCCGGCTCAGTCGCGAAAACCGGGCTCTTCTTCATCCAGGATGGCGAGGAGCTCGGCGAAGTGCTTCTCGGCGAGGCTGGGGTAGTCCTGCCACTGCTCCGCCGTCTTGGCGGCCACGGCGGGCGAGGCCTCACGCAGCGGCTTGCCGGTCATGTAAGCCATGACCACCGTCCGGCAGGCCCGCTCGAAGTAGTAGAGCTCGTCGAAGGCCTGGGCCACCGTCTGCCCCACCACCATGACCCCGTGGTTGCCCATCATGAGGATCGACTTGTTGCCCAGGCAGCGGCTGAGCCGCTCACCCTCTTCCTCGAAGCCCATGCCGTCGAAGCCGTCGTCGATGGCGACCCGGCCGTAGAAGCGCATGGAGTTCTGATCGATCGGCGGCAGGGAGGAGTCCTGCAGGCCGGCCAGGACCGTCGCGTACTCGGAGTGGACATGGAGGATGCAGCGGGCCTGCGGCACGTTGCGATGCATGGCGCCGTGGATGCACCAGGCGGTGGGGTCGACCCGTTCGCCCAGATCTTCGGGCGGCTGCTTGGCATCGAGCAGCAGAAGGTCGGAGGCACGCATGCGGGAGAAATGGCGGCCGTAGGGGTTGATGAGGAACTCGGTTCCGTCGTCGCTGACCGCCAGGCTGAAGTGGTTGGCGATGGCCTCATGCATGTCGAGCCGTGCGGCCCAGCGGAAAGCCGCGGCCAGATGAGCCCGCTCCTCCCGGTGCGCTATGTCTTGGCTGCCTTCACGGGCTTTGCCGCCAACGACCGAATGCAAGCTCATGGCCTTCTCCTTCTGCCCGCGTGAAGCCCGGCTAGAAGCGGTCTTCATGCACCTCGATAATCGTCGGACCGCCGGCCGTCCGCGCGGCGGCGACCGCAGCGGTGATCTCCTCCAAAGACTGCGGCGCAGTGTAGCCGCAGCCGTAGGCCTTGGCGATGTCCGCGAAGTCCGGGTTCTTCAAGCTCGTGCCCAGCGGCGCGATCTGCTTGTGCACCATGTCGTCGCGAAT
>JANQIA010000001.1 GCA_028282405.1 Rhodovibrionaceae bacterium | reverse complement strand
CTCTTCCACCAAGGAAACGATCGCACGGAGAGTCGCCTGATAGTCGGCTCTGGGCGTCGGAATGCGGCGGCGGCCACGCTCCGTGCCATCGGGCGAGAGAACGCAGGCCTCGATTTTGCTGCCGCCCAGGTCTATACCGATGCGGGTAATGCTCATGTTCTTAGTGGGCTTCGTTAAGACACCTTACGGAATCTTAACCCTTTACTGACCAAATAGGGGCATTCTGTGGAGGCTGCTCGGGCCATGTGCCGGAGATGCCGTTCCGGGAGTCACGCAGAGATCGAGGCTTCCACTCTAGGTCGATGGTAACAAGGGACTATAACATGAGCCGAGAAGCGGCGTTGGACGCCACAGCAGCAGTCCCCGCGACTGCCAAGACCGTGCTGATCGTGGAAGACAACGAGTTGAATATGAAGTTGTTCCACGATTTGCTCGAGGCTCACGGATACAACATCCTGCAGACCCGCGACGGCATGGAGGCGCTGCGCATCGCGCGTCAGCATCGCCCCGACCTGATCCTCATGGATATTCAACTGCCGGAGGTCTCGGGCCTTGAGGTCACCAAGTGGATCAAGGAAGACGACCAGCTTCGGAGCATCCCGGTGATCGCCGTTACCGCCTTCGCCATGAAGGGCGACGAAGAAAAAATCCGGGAAGGTGGCTGCGAGGCCTATATTGCCAAGCCGATTTCGGTTACCAGCTTCTTGGCAACGATCGAAGAATTTCTCAGCGACTAAGCCTGCAGCTAGCAAGCCGACCGATGACCGCCCGCATCCTTGTTGTCGACGACTTGGCGCCCAACGTGCGCGTGTTGGAGGCCAAGCTCTCCGCCGAGTACTTCGATGTCATTTCAGCCAACAGCGGGCCCGAGGGCATCAAGAAGGCGGAGAACGAAGTCCCCGACCTGATCATCCTCGACGTCATGATGCCGGGCATGGACGGCTTCGAGACCTGCCGCCAGCTCCGCCAAAACCCTAGGACCCGCCACATTCCCGTCGTCATGCTCACGGCCTTGACCGAGGTGCAGGACCGCGTCCGTGGCCTGGAAGCCGGGGCAGACGACTTTCTTTCCAAGCCGGTCAACGACGTGGCGCTCTTCGCCCGCGTGCGATCGCTGATTCGCCTCAAGATGCTGATGGACGAGCTGCGCACGCGGCGGCTCACCCATGGGCTGGACGAAACCCTGGAGACGCCGGACGGCAGCGATACAGAGGCTGGCCGCATTCTGCTTGTGGAGGCCCACGAGCACAGCGCCAAGCGGCTCAAGGACTATCTCGAGAGTGCCGGGCACGTGATCGAGGTGGTCGACAACAGCGAAGAGGCGATCGCCCAGGCGCGACGCGACGATTTCGATCTGGCGATCACCGCCATCGACCTGGGCGGAGAGGACGGCTTGCGGCTCTGCGGGCAGTTTCGCTCCCACGAGCCGACCCGGCAGCTACCGCTGCTGCTGACCCTGGAAGACGATGACTTGCCGCGCTTGGCCAAGGGGCTCGACCTCGGCGTCACCGACTATGTGGTCAAACCGATCGACCGCAACGAACTGGCCGCCCGCGTCCGCACGCAGATCCGCCGGCGCCGCTACCATGAGCAGCTTCGCGCCATGGTCGAGACCAGCGTCTCCATGGCCTTCGTCGACCCCCTCACAGGCGCCTACAACCGGCGCTACATGATGGCGCATCTGGAGCGCAAGATCGCCGAGTTGGCCACGAACGGCGGCAAGCCCTTGTCGGTCATGATGCTCGACGTCGATCACTTCAAGCGGATCAACGACACCTACGGCCACGCTGCCGGCGACGAGGTGCTGAAGGAGATGGTCCGGCGCATCAATGGCAGCACGCGCGACCTCGACCTCCTGGCTCGCTTCGGCGGCGAGGAGTTTGCGCTCATCATGCCCGATACCTCCGAGCAAAACGCGCTTGCCATTGGTGAGCGTCTGCGGCTCCAGATCGGCGACGCCAGCTTCGAGGTGCCGAACTCCAGCGAAGCCATGAAGGTCACCATCTCGCTCGGGATCACCTCCACCACGGACTCCGAGCAAGACAGCGGAGAACTGCTGGCCAAGGCCGACGCCGCGCTCTATGCCGCCAAGCAGACCGGGCGCAACCGCACCGTCCAGGCCTCCACGATCGATACGCCGCCGCCGCTCGCCGCGAACGGCTAGAGCGACCTCAACGTCCCTTCAGAAAGCAAAAGGGCGACCTGCAAGGGCCGCCCCGACGTGATTCGCCCGGCGAGGGGCTTACTTCATCTTGCTTTCCTTGAAGACCACGTGCTTGCGCGCCACGGGATCGTACTTACGGAGCTGCATCTTTTCCGTAATGTTCCGCGGATTCTTCTTCTTGACATAGAAGAAACCGGTATCGGCCGTGCTGACCATCTTAATCCACTGAGTCACTGGCTTCGCCATGACGGAATCCTCAAGAATAAGCGCTGTGTCGCGAGAGCCGGGAATGTACGCTTATCGCGCTCCAAGTCAAGCGCCCTGCGTGCTGCCAGCCCGCCGGAGAATGCGATCTCCCCGGCAATAGAACAGCGGCGCCCGGTGCGTGCCGGCCGCCGCCCGCCAGCGTTTCAGCGCTTCCCCGATGACCAGAACGGTGATCTCGGGCATAGGCCTGCGCAGCACCTCCTCGACCGGACACCAGCCAATATCCTCCAGCTCCCCGTCGCCGGCACCGGCCCGCTCTAGGCCGGTGCCATCGGCCATGAAGAAGCGCGTGTGATAGCGAATCGGGCTGCCTGCCGGCGTGATCGCCCGGGCGACAAGCTGCAAGCGCCGAAATGCCGGCTGCAGTCGGCGCTCGCCATAGGCCTGCCAGTGCGTTGCCTCCGCTGGCTGGTTGCTCTGCGAGATACCGTCTCGCTCGCCGAGCAGGGCGCCGGTTTCCTCGAAGCTCTCGCGCAAGGCGGCACGGGCGAAGGGCAGAAGGTCTCGGACGGTCGCGGTATCGAGCGCGCCTGCCGGCCTCGGCAGCGCCTCGTCAAAGCCTGAGGCCAGGCGATCCACGGGACTGAGGCCGCCGCCCGGGACCACGTAGACCGAGGGCATGAAGCGCGCGCGGGCCGAGCGTCGCCCCAGCAGGACGCTCAAGCCGTCACGCTCTTGGCGCAACAGGACGAGGCCAGCCGAAGCACGAGGCCGAATACTGGTGACGGCGGAAGGCACGGAGGACCGGGATGCGGCCTACTGGCGCAGGGACAGGCCGCTGCTCTTGGCGGGCGGCAAGGCCTCGGCCGCAGGGGCCAAGCCGCGGGCCGTTGCGAAGAGGTTGGGGTCCTGCAACAGCACCTTGGCGACCTCCAGTGACTGCTCGAGCCGGCTTTCATCGGTCGGGCACTCCGCCCTGAGGTCGGCCAGAGCCTCCATATCGAGCGGATCGATGGTCTGATGCTGGGTCCGCCAGCTGATGAGGAAGTCACCGCGGCGCAAGCGGGAGACGAAATCCTTCTCGGCCGGGTCGACATCGATCACGCAAACGTCCGGCAGCACGCCGCGTCCGTTGAGCGTGTAGCTGGAGGGCGCATGAAAACGGGCCCAGGTGATGGTCAGCTCGCCCTCGTTCGGCAGCGGCACGACCTGCTGCACCGTGCCCTTGCCGAAGGTGTTGCTGCCGACAACCACGGCCCGGCCGGTATCCTGCAGGGCGGCCGCGACAATCTCGGCGGCCGATGCGGACAGACCGTTCACCAGCACGACGATCGGCCGATCGCCCGAAAAGGCCGGCTCGTCGCCGTCGAAGTACTGATGGCTGTCGGGATGCCGGCCGTGCGTCGAGACGATGCGGCCTCGCGGCGTGAAGAGATCGGCCACTTCGACGGCCTGGTCCAGCAGTCCGCCCGGATTGTTGCGCAAGTCGAGGACATAGCCGCGCAGCTTCGGGCCAAGCGCCTGCTTGCCCAGGATCATCTTGCGCCGCAGGGTCGAGGCGGTCGATTGGTTGAAGCTGAGCACTTCGAGGTAGACGACGTCCTCCTCGAGGCGATAGCGCACCGTCTGCGGAACGATGTGGTCCCGCGTGACGATGATCGGCAGAGGGTTGGCCGACCCGGGCCGCTCGACGGTCAGCAAGGCGCTCGAGGCGCGCGGACCGCGCAGATGGCCGACAGCCTCGCGTTGCCCGAGGCCGGCCAGGTTCTGGCCATCCACCGCGACAATCAGGTCGTCGATCTTGAGACCGGCGCGCTCGGCCGGGGTCGCCTCCATGACATCGATGATCAGGACGCCCTCTTCGACCACGTTGATACGCACGCCGATACCGCCAAAGCCCTCCCGGCTCGCGCGGTGCTCACGCGCGTCCGCCCGCCCGGCATAGCGGGTATAGTCGTCCAGGTCTTCCAGGGTGCTGTCGAAGAAGACTTCGTAGATCTCTTCGGCGGTGTTGGCGGCGATGACCGATGAGGCGAGCTGCATGGTCGAGATCGCTTCGCTGGTCACCTTCGCCCAACGCACGGGGCTGTTGCTGCGCGGCCGCTCCAGCGCAACCAGCGGCTCCTCGTCAGCCATGATTTCGATCATGCCGTCACGGGAACGGACGTCGATGCGGGTATCAAAGAACGCGAGGTTCTCAAGACCCGTCATGGTGAGCTCACCCAGGTCGAGGTCTTCGATGTAGAGAGCATCGAAGTGATCGTAGGCGACCTGGAACACACGCCCGCCGTGGGCCTGGTCGTAATAGACCGGATGCGGCTTGCTCGCCTGCTGGGCACAGGCAGCAAGCGCAAGCAGTAGGAAAACGCATAAAATTCTATGCAAACTCAACACGATAAACCCTGCCTCCTGCCGGCGATCACACAGGCATGCTGTACAGCAGCTAGTGCAGGATAGCGTACTTACTATGGCCAGTCTGTGATGGCGATAGAAAATCCCCGTTACCGCTTTAATGCCACGGTGACGTGAAAGCCCGCTTAACCTGGGCAAAAAAGCCGCAGTTTTCGAAGGTGTTAACGGCGGCGTGCCTTGCGGCGCGGCCGAGATGAGCCGCGGCCGCGCAGGGGGTCCCAGCCGCCGCCCTCGGCCTCATGGTCCTCCTCGTCGCCCGCAGGCGTCTTCTCGTCCAACTCGAAAAGCAGGGAGCCGCTCAAGGGCTCGGCCTCGCTGAGGCGGACCCTCAGCGCCTGGCCCAGACGATAGCGACGCCCCCAGCGCCGCCCTTCGAGCCACTGCCGATGCTCATCGTAGAGGTAATAGTCGTCAGGCAGGCGAGAGATGGGGAGCAGTCCATCGGCGCCGCTCTCCGACAGCCGCAGAAAGAGGCCGAAGCGGTTCACGCCGCTGACCGTCGCCTCGAAGCGCGCGCCGACCTGTCCTGCAAGGTAGGCGGCCGCCAAGCGGTCCAGAGTATCCCGCTCGGCCATGGCCGCCCGCCGCTCGCACTCGCTGATCGCCTGGCCAACCTCCTCGAAGCGGGCCTCCTCCCCTTTCGGCAGCGCGTCCTGCCTTTCGCCGAGGACACGCAGCAAGGCCCGGTGGACCAAGAGATCGGCATAGCGACGAATCGGAGAGGTGAAATGGGCGTAGCGCCGCAGCCCGAGGCCGAAATGCCCCAGGTTGTCCGGCCCGTAGCGGGCCTGGCTTTGCGTGCGCAGCACCATCTGGTTGACGACCGGCGCGTGATCCGTCCCTGCCGCCTGCTCCAGGAGCCGCATGAAGTGCTGCGGGCGCACCACTTGGCCTTTCGAGAAACGCAGACCGATCGTCTCCAGCACGCTTCGCAGCGCCTCGATCTTCGCCGGGTCCGGTGGCTCGTGGACCCGGTACATGCACGGCTGGCGGCGGGCCTCCAGTTCGCTGGCCGCGGCGACATTGGCCGCGATCATGAACTCTTCGATCAGACGGTGGCTGTCCAGCCGCTGACGCGTCTCGACGCCGGCGATCTCACCGGCTTCGTCGAGCCGGATGCGACGCTCAGCCAAATCGAGGTCGAGCGCACCCCGCTTCTTGCGCGCCGCAAGCAGTGACCGGTAAGCCCCGTAGAGCGCCGGCAGAAGGCTCTCGGCGAGCGGCTCGGGGATATCCTGCGCCCCGTCCTCCTGCACCCGCCCGTCGTGCCGAGCCTGCACCTGCACATAGGTCAGCCGCGCGGCCGAACGCATCAGCGCCCGCTCGAAGCGGTGGCGCAGCAGCATCCCCTCCCCGTCTATCCAGAGATGAACGCAGAGGCAGGGCCGCTCCTCCCCCGGCACCAGAGAGCACCAGCCGTTGGAGAGCGCTTCCGGCAGCATGGGCACGACGCGGTCGGGAAAGTAGACGGAGTTGCCGCGCTTCTCGGCTTCCCGGTCCAAGGCGCTCCCAGGCCGCACGTAGTGGGCGACGTCCGCAATGGCGACCACGAGGTGCCAGCCGCCCGCGTTGGCCGGGTCGTCGTCCGGCTCGGCGAAGACGGCATCGTCGAAGTCCCGCGCATCGGCATCGTCGATGGTCACCAGTGGCAGCGCTCGCAGGTCGGTGCGCTTGCCGAGGTCGGCGGCACGGGCGGCCTTGGCCTCCGCAACAGCCTCCTCGGGAAAGTCCATGCGGATGCCGTAGCCATGTATGGCGATCAGGCTGAAGGCCTTGGGATTGTCGACACGCCCAAAACGCTCGCGCACCCGCACGTCCTTCAAGCCGAGGCGCGGATGCCCTGCCTTGACCTCGGCAAGGACCAGGTCGCCAACCTGGGCATCGAGGCTGTCGCCGGCCGCCAGCTTGTACTCGTTCTTCTCCCGCTTGTCGGTCGACCGTAGGCGCAGGCCGCCGTCCGCCTTCTCAAGGATACCCATGACCGTCTTCGGCGGCCGGGTGAGCCGGCGAATGACCCGTGCCTCGTAGCGCCCCTCGCCGATGCGCGAGAGCCGGGCCAGGAGGCGGTCGCCCACCCCAAGCGTCTGGCGGCTGCGCCGCCCCTCGCCAAGCACGAGAATGCGCGGCGGCTCCTCGTCGTCCGGCCAGGCGGCCGGCTTGGCGATCAGGTCCCCCTCGCGATCGACGGACACGACGTCGACCACCGCCACGCCCGGCAGATGGCCCAGCTCGGCCAGCTTGCGCTTCTCGGGACGGCCGATACGGCCCTCGGCGCGCAGATCGCGCAGCAGGTCGTTGAGCTGTCGCCGCTGGTCACCGCGAATGTGGAAGGCGCGCGCGATCTCCCGCTTGCCGACGGGGGTCGGCGAGTCGGCGATGAATTCGAGCACGTCCTCGCGACTGGGGAAGTCCGTGGCCGCCGGTGGTTTCCGCTTGGCCAAGTGCGTTAGCCGGCCTTGCGCCGGCTGCCACCCTTCTTCGCCTTGCCCTTCTTCTCGGCCTGGACCTGAAGCAGGGCCACCGCCTCTTCCAGCGAGTACTTCTGGGGGTCGGCGTCCTTGGGTATCGAGGCGTTCAGACGGCCGTGCTTCACGTAGGGACCGTAGCGGCCCTCGTTGAGGGTGATCGGCTTGCCGTCGCTGGGGTGGTCGCCCAAGGTCCTGATCACAGTCGCCCCGCCCCGCTGCTGCTTCTCGGCAAGAAGCGTCACCGCGCGGTTCAAGCCGATGGTCAAGACGTCCTCGTCCGCGGGCACCGAGCGATAGGTGGAACCGCGTTTGACGTAGGGCCCATAGCGACCGATGCCCGCCGTGACCTCTTCGCCGTCGTGCAGGCCCAGGCCGCGCGGCAGCGCCAAGAGAGCCAGAGCCTTCTCCAACTCCACATCGCTGGGCGACAGACCTTTGGGCAGCGAGGCCCGCTTGGGCTTATCCTTCTTGTCCTCACCTTGCTCGCCGAGCTGGACATAGTGGCCGTAGGGGCCCTTGCGCAGGGTCACCGGCAGGCCGGTCTGGGGGTCCATCCCCAGCTCTTTGCCATTCGGGCTGTCAGCCAGCGGCTCGGCATCGTCGCCCTCCTGCGGCACCGCAAGCGTGCGGGTGTAGCGGCACTCCGGATAGTTGGAGCAGCCGATGAAGCCGCCGGTCTTGCCGAGCCGCAATCCGAGCCGCCCCGTGCCGCAGGCCGGGCAAAGCCGGGGGTCCTTGTCGGGTTGCGATTCGTCGGCTGGGAAGAAATGCGGGCCGAGGTCCTGGTCCAAGGCGTCGATCACCTCGGAAATGCGCAGACCCTTGGTCTCGCTGACGACAGCGTTGAAGGCTTGCCAGAACTCCTCCAGGACCGCCTTCCAATCCTTGCGGCCGCCTGAGATATCGTCGAGCTGCTCTTCCAAAGCCGCCGTGAAGCCGTACTCGACATAGCGGTTGAAGAAGCTGGTGAGAAAGGCCGTGACGATGCGGCCGCGATCCTCCGGCACGAAACGCCGCTTATCGAGAACCACGTAGTCCCGGTCCTGCAGGACCTGGAGGATCGAGGCATAGGTGGACGGCCGGCCGATGCCGAGCTCCTCAAGGCGCTTGACTAGGCTGGCTTCGCTGTAGCGTGGCGGCGGCTGGGTGAAGTGCTGATGCGGAACCACCTTGCGGCGGGTGAGCGCCTCGCCCTTCTGAATGGGCGGGAGCTGCTTGTCGGCCTCATCGTCGCGCGAGGGGTCGTCCCGGCCTTCCTGATAGAGCTTCATGAAGCCGTCGAAGACCACGACGCTGCCGGTCGCCCGCAGCGACGCCTTGTCGTCCGCCTTGATGGTCACGGCCATCTGGCGCAGGCGTGCGCTTTCCATCTGGCTCGCCATGGCGCGCTGCCAGATCAACTCGTAGAGGCGCGCTTCATCGGGACCGAGTCGCGCCCGCATGACGTCCGGCGTCCGCTCGAAATCCGTCGGGCGGATCGCTTCGTGCGCTTCCTGGGCGTTCTTCGCCTTGGTCTTATAGACGCGCGGCTGGCTCGGCAGATAGCTTGCGCCGAACCTTGTGCCGATCACATCGCGCAGGGACCCAATGGCATCCTGTGACATGGAGACGCCGTCCGTCCGCATGTAGGTGATCAGCCCGACCGTCTCGCCGCCAAGCTCGACGCCCTCGTAGAGGCTCTGCGCCACCCGCATGGTCCGGGTGGCGCCGAAACCGAGCTTGCGCGAGGCTTCCTGCTGCAAGGTCGAGGTGGTGAAGGGCGGCGAGGGATTGCGGCGCGCCTCCTTCTCCTCGATGTCGGAGACCTGGATGCGGCCGACCGACTCGAGCGTTTGCACGGCGGCCTGCGCAGCCGCCTCGTCGGCCAGGTCGAACTTGTCGAGCTTGCGGCCATCGAGATGGGTCAGGCGGGCCTCGAAAGGGCTCCCCGCCGCCGTCTCCAGATCGACCGTGACACTCCAGTACTCGCGCGGCCGAAAAACCTCGATCTCGGCTTCCCGCTCACAGATCAGGCGCAGAGCGACCGACTGCACGCGGCCGGCAGAGCGGCTGCCCGGCAGCTTGCGCCACAGCACGGGGGAAAGCGTAAAGCCCACCAGATAGTCCAGCGCACGGCGGGCCAAGTAGGCCTCGATCAGATGCTGATCGAGATCGCGCGGCTTCTGAAAAGCCTCGAGCACCGCCGACTTGGTGATCTCGTTGAAGACCACCCGCTTGACCGGAACGTCGCGCAGGGCTTTGCGCTGCTTCAGCTCATCGACGATGTGCCAGGAAATGGCCTCGCCTTCGCGGTCCGGGTCGGTCGCCAGGATAAGCTGGTCCGCCCCTTTCAGCGACTGGGCGATCTCCTTGATCCGCTTATCGCCCCGGCCGTCGACCTCCCAGAGCATGGCGAAGCCTTGCTCGGGCTCGACCGACCCGTCCTTGGGCGGCAGATCGCGCACATGGCCATAGCTTGCGAGCACCTCGTAGTCGGAGCCGAGGTACTTGTTGATCGTCTTGGCTTTAGCCGGCGACTCAACGACGACGACGTGCATGGGATTCGATGAACACCTTGTTGGAGCGATTACAACCCAGCATCCGCCTTGGCATCCAAGACGAGCGACACGCGTGCGCCTGGATAGCGCTCTAGCCTTCCGGCCAGCTCCAATTCCAACAGCGCCACGCTGACGGCGGCGGCAGACAAGTGGCATCGCCGTACGAGTTCGTCAACTGCTACCGGCGACGGACCGAGCAACTCCAGGAGCCTCGCCTTCCCGCTTTCAGCCTCTTCGTCGCTCGCCGCATCCGCCAAAACAACGGGCGGCTGGGGCGATGATGGCCGGACGCCCAGGCCCGCCTGCGCCGTGACCGCCTGAAGCACGTCCTCCAGAGAATCGACCAGCGTAGCGCCTTGTTTTATCAAGCTATTGCACCCTTTCGCCCGCGGATCGAGCGGCGAGCCCGGCACGGCCATCACCTCGCGGCCCTGATCTGCGGCAAAGCGCGCGGTGATGAGCGAACCCGATCTCAGCGCCGCCTCGACGACGACCACGCCTTTGGAAAGGCCCGAGATCAGCCTGTTTCGACGCGGAAAGTGGCGGGCTTGAGGCTGTATTCCCAAAGGCACTTCGGACAGGAGCAAGCCTTGCTCTCGGATAGACTCGTAGAGGGTGCGATTCTGCGGTGGATAAATCACATCGACCCCGCCGGCCATCACCGCCACCGTGCCGGTCGCAAGAGCGCCGCGATGCACCGCGGCATCGATGCCTCTGGCCATACCCGAGACCACCAGATGCTCGGCCTCGCCGAGACCTTGGGCGAGGGTTTCCGCAAAGCGGCAGGCATTGGCCGAGGCATTGCGGGCACCGACCATGGCCACCGCCGGCGAAGACAGGACCTCGTCCCGCCCCAGCAGGCTTAGGACCGGCGACGCATCTTCCAGCGCCGCCAGAGCTTCCGGGTAAGCCGCCTCGCCCAGCATCAGCATCCGGCCGCCGAGCGCTGAAAGAGCGTCCAGCTCCTGCTCAGCCTCTGCCTGTGGACAAATGCGGATGGGACGCCGTCGCCCGCCTTTCCGGGCCAGCGCAGGCAAGGCCGCCAAGGCAGCTTCGGCGGTGCCGAAGCGGCCGAGCAGGTTTCGGTAGGTGACTGGCCCGACATGCTCGCTGCGGATAAGCCGCAGGCAGGCTAGCCTTTCAGGCTCGGACAGCGGCGTGCTCCCGTCGATGACAAACCCCTCCCGGTTGTTGGTCGCCGGGGAATATTAAGAAAGGTTGAACTGGAGGTCACTGTCCGCGGCGGCTCGATACCGCCTGTGCGGCAGGATGGCAGCCCTGCAACAAATGCCACAGGACGTCCGTACAAGCCGGTCTATAGTCCGCGCCACTAGAGCACTTTGCGACCATGACTGCCGTCGAGCCCAACCGAACCGCTGAAAAAGGTGCCCTGCCCCATGGGCGGGACGCGCAGCATGGCGCCGGCATGGGCATCGTCTTGATGCTGCTGGCCATCGCCCTTTTTTCGGCGATGGACGCCATGGTGAAGTGGCTCGGGCAGACCTACCCCACCATGCAGATCCTGTTCTTCCGCAGTCTCTTCGCCTTCGTGCCGCTGGCCTTTCTGATCGGCAGCATGGGCGGCATCTCCGCGGCGCTGAGGGTGAACGACAAGAAGGGCCACGTCATTCGCTGCCTCGTGGGTCTGATCGGGCTTTCGATCTTCTTCTACTGCTTCGCTCACATGAAGCTGGCCGACGTGGTCGCAATCTCCTTCGCCGCCCCGCTCTTCATCACCGCGCTGTCCGTGCCCATGCTGGGCGAGCGTGTCGGCAAGCGGCGCTGGGCGGCCTGTCTGGTGGGTTTCACCGGCGTCCTTGTGATGGTCAATCCAGGCGCCAGCCTGTTCGGCGAGATGGCGTTGCTCGCGCTCGTCGGCACCCTGTTCTATGCGCTGGCCATCATCTATGTGCGCAAGCTCAGCAAGACCGAGACCAACGCCTCCATCGTCTTCTATTTCACCGTCACCTGCGTGGTGGTCTCCGGCGCCTTCCTGCCGTTTCAATGGGTAGCGCCGACCCCGCTGGATTGGGCGCTGCTGATCGCAGTGGGACTGGTCGGCGGGCTGGCGCAGATCATCATCACCCAGGCCTTTCGCTTGGCCGAGGTCTCGCAGATCATGCCGCTGGAATACACGCACATGATCTGGGCCGTGGGCTTCGGTTATCTGATCTGGCTGGAGCTGCCCAGCCTCAGCACCTGGGTCGGCGTGGCGATCGTGACCGCGAGCGGCCTCTACATCATCTACCGCGAAGCCTATCTGGGCCGCCGGCGCGGCGTCGCCCGGCGCTGGCACTCCAGGCGCTAGCTGTCGTCTTTCGCGTTCGCCTCAGACGCTTTCTGCCAGCCGCCATTCGCGTCCTGCTGCCAATAGGTCAGCCAGAGACCGGCGTCTTTGAGCCGCTTCCACTGCTCGCGCGCGCCGGCCACCACGCTCTCATCGGCCTCGCCGAACAGAAAGGCGACGAGCTGGTAGCGCTCGATCTTCTCCGAAAGCGCCCCTTCCAGCAGGAAAAGATAGTCGGCCCCGTTCGGATTCTCGTCCTCGACCGTCAGCCAGATCGGCTGGTCTTCGGCATAACCGTCGCGCTTGCTGCCATGCGGCAGAAAGCCCTTTTCCCGGTAGCGCCAGAGATGGTCGGCCAGGAACTCCACCCGCTCTTCGCTCGGCCCAATGACGATCGCGCGCGCATCGCGCGCCAGCGTCCGCTCGAGCATTGCCGGCAGCGCCGCCTCAAGCGGCGTGCGGGTCAAGTGATAGAAGCGGACCTCGGTCATGGCCTCATCATGCCTCAGCGCACGATCAGCGACCAGCGGCGCCCCGATCGTGACTAGTCCTCGTAATGCTGGGCCACGAGCTGATTGAGCAGGCGCACGCCGAAGGCCGTTGCGCCCTTGGGCACGGTCGGCTTGTCCTTGCTCGACCAGGTCACACCGGCGATGTCGAGATGCGCCCAGGGCCGATCGTCCTCGACAAAGCGCTGCAGGAACTGCGCCGCGGTGATCGAGCCGGCGCCGCGCCCGCCCACGTTCTTCATGTCGGCCGCATCGCAGTCGATGAGACGGTCGTAGTCCTCGCCCAGAGGCATGCGCCACACCGGCTCGCCCACCGCCTTGCCGGCCGCACTCAAGCGCTCCGAGAGCTCGTCGTCGTTGGAGAAGAGGCCTGCGTGGACGTTGCCGAGAGAGATGATGATCGCGCCGGTCAGGGTGGCCAGATCGACGATGGCACGCGGCGAGTACTGGCGTTGGACGTGGGTCAGGGCATCGGCCAGCACGAGGCGGCCTTCGGCATCGGTGTTGATGACCTCGACGGTCTGACCCGACATGGAGGTGACGATATCGCCGGGCCGCTGGGCGTTGCCGCTCGGCATGTTCTCGACCAGACCGCAAACGCCGATGGCATTGACCTTGGCCTTGCGGGCGGCCAGCAGGTGCATCAGGCCGAAGACGACGCCGGCGCCGCCCATGTCCCACTTCATGTCCTCCATGCCACCGGCCGGCTTGATGGAGATACCGCCGGTGTCGAAGGTGACGCCCTTGCCGACAAAGGCGATGGGGGCCGCCTTCTTGTTCTTGGCGCCGAGCCACTCGAGAAGGACGAGCTGCGACTCCCGCTTGGAGCCCTGGCCGACGCCGAGCAGGGCGCCCATGCCGAGCTTGCGCATCTCCTTCTCGCCGAGGACCGTGACCTTCAGGCCGAGGTCGGCCAGCTTCTTGGCCTCGGCCGCGAAGCTCTCGGGATAGATCACGTTGGCGGGCTCCGAGACCAGGTCGCGGGTGGCGAAAACGCCGTCGGCGATGAACTTCAGCTCGGCGAACTGCTTACGCGCGTTGGCCGCCTTGGCGACGGCGATGGAAGCGTTCTTGAGGCTGGGCTTCTTCTCCGGCTTCTCCTTGGTCCGGTACTTGTCGAAACGGTAGCTATGTAGCTGGAGGCCGAGGCCAATGTGAGCCGCAGCCGACTGCGTCGTCGTCTTGGCGTCGCTCAGGTCATCCAGGTAGACCGTCACGTCGGACTCGCCGCTTGCAGCCAAACGCCCGTGAAGCCCGCCACCGGCACGCTCGAAATCGAGGTCGCCGAGCTCGGCCTCCTTACCCAGGCCCAGCAGCAGGACACGCGAAGCCTCGACGCCGTTGGGGCTGACGATGTCCAGGAACTGCCCCTTCTTGCCGTTGAAGCGGCTGCTCTTCAGAGCCCGCTTGATCGCACCGCCGCTCGCTTCGTCCAGTGCCTTGGCCGAAGCCGAAAGCTGCCCGTTCTCGAAGACGGCAACTGCGAGCACGCCTCCCTTGAACTTGCCGGGTGCGGCGAACGCGATCTTCATGGCCTATTTTCCTCCGCTGGAAGCGCCGTTTCGGATGATGGATGAACTGCGCTGTCATGCTCGGCGGATGGCCGGATCAACGCCAGAGGGCGGCCTATCATATTGGCACAAAGGGTGGCAAGCGTCGCCCATGGCTGGACCGGCAACGGCTTAAGGGGCTAATCCTAGCGGCTGGCAGTGTGATCAGGGAGGGATCGTGCGCCGCGGGAGCTCCTATCGCCAACGTGCAGCCGTGCGTGGCGCTTCGGGTCGAATTGCAGTGCGTCTAGGGCCTAGCGAGCTTCTTCTCTGGGCTGTGTTTGCGTTTGCCTTGGTCTTCTGCCTCGCCGCCGGCCAGGCCTGGGGCCAAGACGAGCTGCCCGCCCTCATCACAGCAGACGAGCTGAGATACGACGAGGAGCTGGGCGTCGTGACAGCGATCGGCAACGTCGAAATCTCCCGCAACGAGCGCGTGCTGCTGGCGGACACCGTCAGCTACAACGAGCGAACCGACGTCGTGACCGCCAGCGGCAACGTCTCACTGCTCGAACCAACCGGCGAAGTGCTCTTTGCCGACTTCGTCGAGCTGACCGGCGATCTGCAGGAAGGGGTGGTGGAGACCCTGCGCGTGCTCTTCGCCGATGGACGGACCCGCATGGCCGCAATCTCGGGCCAGCGCGTGGAGGGTCGCAGGACCATCCTCAACAACGCCGTCTACAGCCCCTGCGAGCTCTGTCGGGAAGACCCGCAAAAAGCACCCCTTTGGCAGATCCGGGCCGGCGAGATCGAGCACGATCAGGAAGAGCGAAGCGTCACCTACCGCGACGCGCGCTTCGAGATCCTCGGCATACCCGTTGCTTATTCGCCTTACTTCTCGCACCCGGACCCGACCGTGACGCGCAAAAGTGGCTTTCTCGCGCCCACGTTCGGGAGCAACGGCGATCTCGGCTTCTTCTACGGTCAGCCCTACTTTTGGGCTATCGCGCCAGATAAGGACCTGACGTTCACGCCGGTCATAACCACGGACCAAGGGCCGTATGGCTCGCTCCGTTACCGCCAGCTCTTCGAGTTCGGAGAGGTCGACCTGCGCGGCAGCGCGACAGTGGCCGATCGCGAACGCGGTGACGGCTCGACTGCAAGCGATCAGTTTCGTGGGCACCTCGATCTGCGCGGCATCTTCGACCTGACGGACGTCTGGCGGACGAACTTCTCCGTCCAGCGCGCAACCGACGACACCTACAAGCGCGTCTACGGTTTCGGTGCCGAGTCCCGCCTGCGCAGCAACATTACCGTGGAAGGGTTTCGCGGCCGCAACTACACGAACCTGAGCGGCATTGCCTATCAGACACAGCGCGAGGACGAGGAAACCGAAGAGCAGCCGCTCGTGCTGCCGGACCTATCCTACAACTTCGTCAGCGAGCCGAGCGCGCTCGGCGGCTTTTTCGAGGTCGACGCGGGTGCTTTGGCTCTGTCCCGCGACGACGGTCGCGACACGCGGCGCCTGTCGTTCCGCGGCGCTTGGTCGCTGTCCCACATCGGGAGCATCGGCGACATCTACGACTTCACCGCGAGCCTGCAGACGGATGGCTATTGGGTCGACGGCGACGAGACCGTCAGCGGCGGCTTCGATGCCGGCAGCGAGGACAGCGAGCTGACGGGCCGCGTCTTTCCGCAAGCCTCTCTGACCTGGCGCTATCCCTGGATGGCCTCATTCGAGGACGGAGACAGCCACATCTTCGAGCCGGTGGTGCAGGGCGTCGTCGCGCCGACCAACGGCAATAGCAACAGCATTCCCAACGAAGACAGCCAGGACTTCGAGTTCACCGACAGCAACTTCCTGGAACCCGACCGCTTTTCCGGAGTCGACCGGGTCGACAGCGGCCAGCGGATCGACTACGGGCTGCAATACAACTGGATCAATCAGGCGAACAACTTGGCCGAGGTCTTTCTCGGGCAAAGCTATCGCTTCTCCGGCGATCAGAACTTCGCCGAGGAAACAGGTGCGCAGACGGATTTCTCCGATCTGGTCGGGCGGGTCGTTCTGCGGCCTATCTCTGAGTTCCAGATGTCCTATCGCTTTCGGTTCGACTCGACGAGCTTTCAGGCACGCAGCAGCAGCGTTTTTACCCGCTTCGGCGTACCGGAGTTCAATGTTCAGGTGAACTACCTCTTTCGTGAGGATAGCCGTCTGGTGGAAGACGAGGTCGAAGATCGGGAAGAGCTTCAGATCGCACTGCAGAGCCAGCTCACCGATCAATTGAAGGTGAGGTTGAGCAACCTGCGGGACCTGGAGGACGATCAGAACCTCAGAACCCGGCTCGATCTCACCTACGAAGACGAGTGCGTGGTCATCCGGCTTATTGGAGAACGCACCGAGTTCGAGGACCGGGAAATCGAGCCCGACAACTCGGTAAGGGTCCAATTCAAGCTGAAGTTCTCCGGCCTATAGTGAGGCTTTTGCAGCCGCGCGAATCGACCCGACTGCTTGTTGTGACGGCGCCGGCGCGGTCCTATAATTGTCGCAAGGGTCGGACGCTACTTGCACTCAGAGCGAGACTGACCATGAATCGGGAAACGCGCCCTAGAACCTACACGCCCTGTACGGAGACAATGACAAAGCGCAGATCAGCCCGTTCGATCGGCGCGGCCGCGATTCTGCTGCTGGCTGCGCTATGGCCGTTCGGCAGCAACGCTCAGGAAAGCGTGCGGGCCGCCGCCGTGGTCAACGACGAGGTCATCTCCATGATGGATCTCGTCATGCGCCTCCGCCTCGCATTACTGTCGTCCGGCCTCGACGATACCAACGAGAACCGCAACCGCCTGCTCCGCCCGGTCTTGCGACAGTTGATTGACGAGAGCCTAAGATCGCAGGAAGCTGAGCGCCTCGACCTTAGGCCGCAGGAAGAGGACGTGCGCAACGCCTTCGTCCAGGTTGCCGAGCAGAACAACCTCTCGCCGGAGCGCTTTGTCCAGCTCTTGCAGGAGCGCGGTATCCTGCCGACGGCCATCATGGATCAGGTTCGCGCCGCCTTGACTTGGCAGCTTCTGGTCAACCGACGCCTGCTCCGTCAGGTCGACGTGACGGAAGAAGATGTCGAGTTCGTCTACGACCAACTGTCGCAACGTCAATCGCAGCGTCAGTTTCGCGTGTTCGAGCTCTTCATCAGCTTCGATCAGCCGGAAGACGAGCCGGAGGCCCTGGCAACCATCGAGCAACTGCGCGCGCAGCTCACGGCCGGCGCTCCCTTCCGCGCCATCGCCTCACAGTTTTCTCAAGCGGCAAGCGCCAGCCAGGGGGGCGACCTCGGCTGGGTCATCCCCGGTGAGCTGCCGGAAGAGCTCGACTCCGCGCTGGCGCAGATGAATGCCGGCGATCTGTCAGCGCCCATCCGATCATTCGGAGGCTACTACCTGATCGGCTTGATGGATGAGCGGCAAGGCGGCGAAGAGCAGGTGGAACGTCTTCAGCTTGCCCGCATGGTGTTCCCGATTCAGGCCGGCAGCAACGTGCGCCAGTTCGCCGCTGAGGTTGAGCAGGTGACGTCGCAACTCGAAGGTTGCCAATCGACCGCCGGGATCGGCGGCGTGATCGAAAACGCACAAGTCAACATTGCCGAGCAGGTCAACCCACGTACCCTGCCGCAGGAGATTCGCGGCTTGCTCGACACGCTCGAGATCGGACAAGCCAGTCCGATTATCCAGACCCCCGACGGACTCGCCGTCTTGATGGTCTGCAGTCGCCAGCAGGGCGAGGCTCTGAGCAAAGAACGGGTGGAGCGCGATCTAGAGCAGGAGCAGTTGGACATCCTGGTCCGGCGCTACATGCGGGACCTGCGTCGCACCGCCAATGTCGACATCCGCCTATAGCGTGGGAATCCGCGGAAGGAGAGCCGCTTGGCGAAGCCGCTGGCACTGACGATGGGTGAGCCGGCCGGGATCGGCGGGGAACTGACGCTCCTGGCCTGGCGCGAGTCTCAGCGCGACAGCGTGCCGACGTTCTTCGCTGTCGACGATGCCCGCCGCTTGTCCGATTTGGCCGCGCGCCTCGACTGGCAAGTCGCCGTACGGGAGATCCAATCTCCGGAGCAGGCGGAAGAGATCTTCCCCAACGCCCTGCCGGTCTGGCCGCTCGCTGTGAGCGAAGAGGTTACGCTCGGCAAGCCCGACGCGGCCACGGCCAGCTCCGTCATCGCCTCGATCGAGCACGCCGTCGGAGCGGTCAAAACCGGGCGGGCCGGGGCTGTGGTGACCAACCCGATCCAGAAGAGCGCCTTGGCGGCGGGCGGCTTCAATCATCCGGGCCATACCGAGTTTCTCGCCGCTCTCGACGAGGCGCCGCATCCGCCGGTGATGATGCTGGCGATCGACGAGCTGAAGGTGGTGCCGGTCACCATTCATCTGCCGCTTCGTCAAGTGGCGGACCAATTGACCACAGCAGCCATCGTTCACGGCGTCACCGTAACCGCCGCGGCCCTGACAAGAGACTTCGGAATTGCCTCGCCCCGTATCGCCGTCTCCGGGCTCAACCCTCACGCTGGCGAAGGCGGGCTGCTCGGCCATGAGGAAGAGACGATCATCGAACCCGCGATCGAGGCCCTTGTCGACCAAGGCTACCAGGTCTCGGGGCCCTATCCGGCCGACAGCCTGTTCCACGAAGCGGCGCGCCGTGGCTACGACGTCGCGATCTGCATGTATCACGACCAGGCGCTCATTCCTCTCAAGACCCTGGACTACCACAACGGGGTCAACGTGACGCTCGGCCTCAGCTTCATCCGCACCTCGCCCGATCACGGCACGGCGCTGGACATCGCCGGTCGCGGCACGGCCGACCCCCGCAGTCTGCTGGCCGCTTTGCGCATGGCCGCGCGCATGGCCGAGCAACGCGCGCACTGACTCAGCCAACGACAGCGTGGCAGAGGCCCGACAGGACCCGCTTCTGACGCTTCCGCCGCTGCGTGAGGTGATCGCCCGCTTCGGTTTGAGCGCGCGCAAGCAGCTTGGCCAGAACTTCATCCTGGATCTCAACCTGACTCGGCGAATCGCCCGCGCAGCCGGCGATCTGGGCAGCGGAACTACGATCGAGGTGGGACCAGGGCCCGGCGGCTTGACCCGCGCGCTCTTGCTGGAGGGCGCCGCCAAGGTCATAGCCATCGAGAAGGACCTGCGTTGTCTCGCCGCCCTTGCCGAGCTGGCCGACGCAAGCGACGGACGCCTGCACGTGATGGAGGCCGATGCGCTTGAGACCCGCTTCACGGAGCTTGGCGATGCCCCCCGGCACATCGTCGCCAACCTGCCCTACAACATCGCCACGCCGCTGCTGATCGGTTGGCTCAGCAATATTGCCGAAGATCCGCGGGCGCTCGACTCGCTGACCTTGATGTTTCAGCAGGAGGTTGCCGAACGCCTGCACGCGGCCCCGGGCACGAAGACTTACGGCAGGCTTAGCGTCCTGACTCAGTGGCTTTGCGATTGCCGGCCGCTGTTTCTCATCGCCCCCAGCGCCTTCGTGCCGCCGCCCAAGGTCACCTCCGCCGTGGTGCAGCTCGTTCCCCTCGCCGAACCGCGGGCGGCCGCCAAGCTGCCGACCCTGGAACGCGTCACCGCGGCCGCCTTCGGACAGCGCCGCAAGACCCTGCGCCAGGCGTTGAAGCCGCTCGACGTGCCGGCTCAGGAACTCTTGAGCCAAGCCGAGATCGACGGCGGCCGACGGGGCGAAACCTTGACGGTGGAAGAGTTCTGCACCCTCGCTGAGGTGCTCGATAGGCTCGAAGAGAACGCTTAAGAGCGTGGCTTCAGGCTGCCGACGAAGTCGGCCAGGCCGATCTGCCGCTCACGGCGCAGGCGTTCTGCGGCGACGATGGCCCGCACCTTGGCGACGCTATCCTCGATGTCATGGTTGACCAGGATGTAGTCGTATTCGGGCCAGTGACTCATCTCGCTGGCCGCCTCGGACATGCGGCGGCGTACCTCTTCGTCCGTGTCCTGCGCCCGCCGCTTGAGCCGCGCCTCCAGCTCCTCCAGCGAGGGTGGCAGGATGAAGACGCGCACCAAGTCCCCCGGCAGCTTTTCGGCAATTTGCTGAGTGCCCTGCCAGTCGATGTCGAACAGCACATCGCGGCCTTGTTCCAAGGCCGCCTCCACCGTCGCCCGCGGTGTGCCGTAGCGGTTGCCGAAAACCTCCGCATGCTCGAGCAGAGCGTCCTGAGCCGCGAGCTCGGCAAAGCGGGCCTTGTCGATAAAGTGATAGTGCACGCCGTCGGTTTCCGCCGGCCGCTTAGGCCGGGTCGTCACGGAAATCGAGAGCGTGAGGTTGTCTTCCTGCTCGAGCAGCGCGCGGGAGATCGTGCTCTTGCCGGCCCCCGAAGGCGATGAGAGCACCAACAGGAGACCGCGGCGATGAACGGCCGGCCGCTCGTGCCCGGTCCCGACGCCCTCCGACCCGGCAGCCGGGCTACTCAAGGTTCTGCACCTGCTCGCGCAGTTGCTCGATCTGGCTCTTCAGCTCGAGTCCCAAACGGGTGAGCTCGATATCGGAGGACTTCGAGCAGAGGCTGTTGGCTTCGCGGTTGAACTCTTGGCAGAGGAAATCGAGCTTGCGCCCGACGGCCCCGCCTTGTTTCAGAAGTTCCAACGCCGCTTCGCAATGAGCCCGCAGGCGGTCCAGCTCCTCCCTCACGTCAGCCTTGTTCGCCAGGAGCGCGCACTCCTGCGCCAGGCGCTCCGGCGCCAACGGCGGACTGGCCTGCAGCAGCTCCTCGAGCTGCGCCGTCAGGCGGGCCTGGAGGGCCGCAGGCTGCGTTGCAGCGACCTTGTCGGCCTCATCCACCAGGCGCCCAATCTCTTTGAGAAACGATTGGATGAGCGCGAGGAGCTTCTCCCCTTCCGCGGCCCGCGCCTGGACTAACTCGTCCAAGGCCGTCGTGAAGCTGGCCAGGACCGCGGCTTGCCGCCGCTCGCGCAGCGCCTCGTCTTCCGGCTCGCCCGGCTCGACGACACCGCGGATACCCAGCAGGCTCTCCACATCGACTTCGCGGTCGCCGCCGCGCAGATCGCGCGCCAAGGCGATCAGCTCCTCCAGCAGCGCGCGATTGACCTGAACGCCAGCCGACCCGGGCAAGGTTCTGAGACTCAAAGCGCATTGAAAGCTGCCGCGCCGGCAGCGCTCGGTGATCGCCACCCGTAGCTTCTGCTCGAGGCCTTCCCAGCCTGAAGGCAGACGGCAACGCAGATCGAAGCCGCGACCGTTGACGCTCTTCAGCTCCCAGCTCCAGACATACTGAGAGTCGCCGCCGTCGCCGCGACCGAAACCGGTCATGGAATGGAGTGTGCTCGACAAGGCTCTACCATCGAAAGACAAGGAAGGGGCATGTCTGGCGCCGCCCGGCGCCGCGCTGTTATAGACGGGCAGCCCGGCAGCGGGCAACGCGGCAGAGGGAATGAGGCTAAGGAATCGCTATGGCGCCGCAGCATGTCTTGATCACCGGCGCATCGAGCGGCATTGGGCGAGCGCTGGCGTTGCACTACGCCCACTTGGGCGCGCGGCTCTCTCTGACTGGACGTGACGCGGAGCGCTTGGCTGCGGTGGCTGCGGCTTGCCGGGAGGCCGGCGCCGAGGTCGAGGAAGGGCTGCTCGACGTGCGGGAACGAGAGGCCCTGCGTGACTGGATCCAGGTGCGCGACGCTGCGGCCCCCATCGACGTCCTGATCGCCAACGCAGGTATCTCAGGCGGCACCGGTGGGCCCAAGGGAGAGAAAGAGGAGAAGGCGCGCCGCATCTTCGCCGTCAACGTCGAGGGGGTGATCAATACCATCGCGCCGGCGATGCCGCTGATGATCGCCCGCGGCCGAGGGCAGATCGGTATCATGTCCTCCATTGCGTCGTTCGTTGGCTTTGCCGGCGCGCCCGCCTATTGCGGCAGCAAGGCAGCGGTGCGGGTTTACGGCGAAGGCCTGCGCGGCGAACTGCGCCGCCGCGGCGTCGGAGTCAGCGTGATCTGCCCGGGCTTCGTCAAAAGCCCGATGACCGACAGCAACAAGTATACGATGCCGTTTCTGATGGATAGCGACCGGGCGGCCCGCATCATCGCCAAAGGCTTGGCCCGCAATCGCGGGCGCATCGCCTTTCCCTGGCCGACCTATGCGATGGTCCGGGTTCTCGGAGGGATCCCGGTGCCTGTCAGCGACTGGCTGACGCGTCGTCTACCGAAGAAAGTCTAGAGCGTTCAGTTGCTGTCCCGGATGCGTCGCCAAGCGCGGACGTTCCGGTTGTGCTCCCGCAGGGTCTTGGCAAAGGCATGCCCCCCATCCCCCGCCGCCACGAAGTAGAGGTATTCGCTTTCGGCTGGCTGCAGCACGGCGGCGATGGCCGCGCGGCCGGGATTGGCGATGGGGCCCGGTGGCAAGGCCGGGATGACATAGGTGTTGTAGGGGTGCTCGACCCGCCAGTCGCGCCGGGTCAGGGCTCTGCCGAGCGGCGCCTGCCCCTCGGTGAGCGCGAAGATCACCGTCGGGTCCGACTGCAGCGGCATGCCTCGGCGCAGACGATTGATGAAGACGCTGGCCACCAACGGCCTCTCGTCCGCGACACCGGTTTCCTTCTCGACGATCGACGCCAAGGCGAGCGCCTCTTGGGGTGACTCGAGAGGCAAGCCCTCCTGGCGCTCTTCCCAGAGCTCATCGAGGGTTCGCTGCATGGCGTCCGTCATACGCTGCAAGAGCTCCGCGCGGTCGTCGCCGAAGGAGTAGTGATAGGTCTCCGGCAGGAGGCCTCCCTGCGGCGGCACCTCGGCAATCTCTCCGACCAGCGCCGGAGCCTCCTCGATCAGCTGGACAATCTCCAGCGACGTCAGCCCCTCCGGCACGGTCAAGCTGCGCGCGATGGTGCGCCCGCTCTCCAGGATGACCAGCACCGTCTCCATGGATGCACCGGCGGGAATGAGATACTCGCCGGCCTTCAGGCGCCGCGCCTTCTCGCTCAAGCGGGCGGCGACCCCGAAGACCATCGGGTCGGAGATGACGCCTGCTTCGGTCAAGACCTCGGCGATGCCCTCCAGGCTGCTGCCGCGCGGGATCAGGACCAGCGTCTCCTCCTCGGTCACGCCCGGCGCCTGGAAGGTCTGATATCCGTAGTACGCCAAGCCGGCCAGCACGAGGCCGACAGCCAGCAGCACGACAAGAAAAGTGGATAGGATCGCGCGGCGCACGGGCGCCGGCCTGCTCAGTTGACCTCTGCGAGCACCAGGCTCGCGTTCGTCCCACCGAAGCCGAAGGAGTTCGACAGGGCGCGTCTCACCTTCCGCTCCCTGGCCTGATGCGGCACCAGATCGATGCCGTTGCAGCTCTCGGAGGGATTGTCGAGATTCAGCGTCGGCGGCACGACATCGTCGCGGATGGCCAGCACGCAGAAGATCGCTTCGACCGCCCCGGCGGCGCCCAGCAGATGGCCGATGGCCGACTTGGTGGACGACATGGACATCTGATCGGCCGCGTTGCCGAAGAGGCGTCTTACGGCGTTCAGCTCGATCTCGTCACCCAACGGCGTGGAGGTCCCGTGGGCATTGACGTAGTCGATCTCGGAGTAGTCGACGCCAGCCCGCCGCATGGCCGCCTTCATGGAGCGATAGCCGCCGTTGCCGTCGTCCGCCGGCGCGGTGATGTGATGGGCGTCGCCGGACAAGCCATAGCCGACGACCTCGGCATAGATCGTCGCGCCCCGCTTCTTGGCCTGCTCGTACTCCTCGAGGACGACGATGCCGGCGCCCTCGCCCATGACGAAGCCGTCCCGATCTTTGTCCCAGGGTCGCGAGGCCCGCTCCGGCGTGTCGTTGAAGTTGGTCGAGAGCGCCCGTGCCGCCGAAAAGCCGGCCACGCCGATGCGGTTGATCGCAGCTTCCGCGCCGCCGGCCACCATGACATCGGCATCGCCGAGCTGAATCAGCCGCGCGGCATCGCCGATGCAGTGAGCACCTGTCGAGCAGGCCGTCACCGCGGCGTGGTTGGGGCCGCGAAAGCCGTAGCGAATCGACACCTGGCCGGAGGCGAGATTGATCAGGGCCGCCGGAATAAAGAAGGGAGACAGGCGACGCGGCCCCCGCTCATGCACCGTGATGGCCCCGTCGTAGATCGTCTCCAGACCGCCGATGCCGGAGCCGATCATGACGCCGGTGCGTTCCTGCTCTTCCTCGTCGGTCGGCGTCCATCCGGAGTCTTCGATCGCCATCTGCGCAGCCGCCATGGCGTAGACGATGAAGCGATCGACCTTGCGGCGATCTTTCATCTCCATGAAGTCGTCGGGATTGAAGCCGCCATCGGCCAGGTCGCCGAGCGGCGGCTGGCCCGCGATCTTCGCCGGAAGATCGGAGACGTCGAAGCTCTGGATCGCAGAGATGCCGGAGCGACCGTCCAGCAGCCGCCGCCAGCTATGCTCGACGCCGGCGCCGAGCGGCGAAACCAAACCAAGTCCCGTAATGACAACCCGTCGCATCAACGGCCATCAAACCTCAAACAGTGAACGGCAACCGACCTTCGCATTCGCACCCACGGCGACGTCTGGGGTCAGGCGTTGTCCTGGATGAAATTGATAGCATCACCAACGGTGGTGATCTTCTCCGCGGCGTCGTCGGGGATCTCGCACCCGAACTCTTCTTCGAACGCCATGACCAACTCAACGGTGTCGAGGCTGTCCGCCCCGAGATCGTCGATGAAGCTGGCGGAGTCGCTGACCTTGTCTTCCTCGACGCCAAGGTGCTCGACGACAATCTTTTTTACCCGATCGGCGATATCGCTCATTCCTGTGACCTTTAGATTTGCCCGAGATGCAATAACGGCTTCATATATGGTTCGAACGCACGCTTCCAACGAAGAAAAGGCGTCCGACACCAAAGTGTCCGACCAGCCGTCTGCGGGTCGTTTTGCAAGCGACGGCTCTTAGCATGGCGATTTCGCTTTGCCAACGCCTTCAACCGGCCATCTTCGCATGCAGCCCCACGGTCTATATCATCGCCATCCCACCGTTCACGTGCAACGTCTGTCCGGTGATGTAGGCGGCTTCGTCCGAGGCCAGAAAGGCGCAAGCGCCCGCGACCTCGGCCGGCTGTCCGATACGTCCGCTTGGAATGGAAGAGAGAATCTTCTCCCGCTGATCCGCATTCAAAGCGTCGGTCATCGGCGTTTCAATGTAGCCGGGCGCGACCGCGTTGACGGTGATTCCACGCGACGCCACCTCGGCGGCCATGGACTTGGTCAGGCCGATCATGCCGGCTTTGGAGGCCACGTAGTTGGCTTGTCCGGGGTTGCCGACCACGCCGACGATCGAGGTGATGTTGATGATGCGGCCATTGCGCTGCTTCATCATCCCGCGCAAGCACGCACGGCTGAGCCGGAAGGCGGCCGTGAGATTGATCTCCAGCACGTCATCCCAGTCCTCGTCGCGCATGCGCATGGCCAGGGTGTCGCGCGTGACGCCGGCATTGTTCACCAGCACATCGAGACCGCCGAGCGCTTCTTCCACGGCGGCAGGCAGTGCGGCGACCGCCACCCGGTCGCTCAGCACACAAGGCGCCACGTGCGTGCGATCGCCAAGGGACTCGGCGAGCTCGCGCAGAGCCGCCTCGCGGGTGCCGGAAAGCGCAACGGCAGCGCCTTGATCATACAGCGCCCGCGCGATTGCGGCGCCGATGCCGCCGCTCGCGCCTGTCACGAGCACCCTCTTTCCGCTCAGATCGAACATCGTTCTCCCCTCGATCTCGGCAGCTTGCGGAAGCTGCGGTTTTTCCTGCCTCCCCGCGGCCCTGCTCAGAGGGTGGTCAGAAAGGCCTCGATCTCTTCCGGGCTGCCCAACACCGAGGCTTTCAGATCCGGATCGATGCGGCGGGCCAAGCCACTGAGCACCTTGCCGGCTCCCAGCTCCACCAGCATCTCAATGCCGTCGCCACGCATGGCTTCGACGCTCTCGCGCCAGCGTACTCGCCCCGTGACCTGCTCGACCAGGAGCCCGCGCAGGCGGGTCGGGTCGCTCTCTTGCGCCGCCGTAACGTTGGTCACGACCGGCAGGGCCGGAGGTGCGAAAGCGACCTTCGCCAAAGCCTCTTCCATGACCTCGGCGGCCGGCGCCATCAGCGGGCAGTGGAAGGGCGCGGACACACTGAGCGGGATGCAGCGCTTGGCGCCCTTCTCCGGCGCCAAGGCCGTCGCGCGCTCGATGGCGGCAGCATGGCCGCTCAGCACAACCTGCCCCGGCGCGTTGTCGTTGGCGACGACGCAGATATCCGCGTCCGCCGCCTCTTTGGCCAAGGCTTCCGCGTCTTCGACGGAGAGCCCCAGCACGGCGGCCATCGCCCCTTCGCCCACCGGCACGGCTTCCTGCATGGCTTGGCCGCGGCGCTTCAGCAGTCGGGCCGCGTCAGCCAAGCTCAGCGTGCCGGCCGCGGCCAGTGCGGAGTATTCGCCGAGGGAGTGCCCCGCCACGGCGCCACCCACCTCGGCGAGGGAGATCTTGCCTTCGCTCTCCAAGACCCGGACCACGGCCAGGCTAACCGCCATCAGGGCGGGCTGCGCGTTCTCGGTGAGGGTCAGCGTCTCGTCCGGTCCTTCGAACATCAACCGGCTCAAGGACTGGGAAAGGGCGTCATCGACTTCCTCGAAGACCTCGCGGGCGACGGGAAAGGCGGCGCTCAACTCGCGCCCCATGCCGACGGCCTGGCTGCCCTGTCCGGGGAAAACGAACGCCCGTTCCATCCTTAACCCTTTTTTGCCGCCATGTTTGCTAGTGGTGGGGGGAGTTGCCGATGGCTGTCCTCTCTGTCAAGCAGCTCGCAATTTCTCTTGCGATAGGGGCTTGAGCTTTGGGGCCGGCTGCATAATATCTCGGCCTTCCCCTTAGGGGGCTTTTCATAACTCCTTGCCGAACGCCGCAGACGGCGCAACCCGTCAACGTGTTCGGCTATGGCGGCCGGCCCATAGGCCTGTCGCCGCAAGCCGGAAGGAGCAACGATGGCTTTTTACGAAAGCGTGTGGATCGCACGCCAGGACATTTCCGCCAGCCAAGTCGAAGCCTTGGCCGACGAGTTGGCGGAGCAGATCAAAACCAACGGCGGGGAAGTGGCCAGCCGCGAGTATTGGGGGCTCAAGAGCCTCACCTACCGCATCAAGAAGAACCGCAAGGGCCACTACATGCTGTTCAACCTCGACGCTCCGGCCGCTGCGGTCCAGGAGTTCGAGCGGACCATGCGCTACAACGAAGACGTTCTTCGCTATCTCACGGTGCGCGTGAACGAGCTGAGCGGCGAGCCCTCGGCCATGATGCAGGCAAAGGGCCGCGGCGATGACCGTGGCCGGGGCGGTCGCGGCCGTCATCACCGCGACTAAAGCGCGCCGACCCAGGAGATCGAGACATGTCTATCGAAATCGTCAGCACCGGCGGCGGCCGCCGGCGCCCTTTCTTCCGGCGCCGCAAAAGCTGCCCCTTCTCCGGCCCCAACTCGCCGAAGATCGACTACAAGGACGTGCGTCTCTTGCAGCGCTTCATCTCTGAGCGCGGCAAGATCGTCCCCAGCCGGATTACCGCCGTGTCGGCCAAAAAGCAGCGCGAGCTGGCCCGGGCGATCAAGCGCGCCCGCTACCTCGCGATCCTGCCCTACGTGATCAAGTAGGAAGCGAGCCATGGAAGTCATTCTTCTCGAGCGCATCGAAAAGCTCGGCCAGATGGGCGACGTCGTCACCGTCAAGCCGGGCTTCGCGCGCAACTATCTCATCCCGCAGCGCAAAGCCCTGCGGGCGACGAAAGAGAACCTCTCGGTCTTCGAGAACCAGCGGACACAGCTCGAAGCCGACAATCTGGCCCGACGCCAGGAGGCCGAGGCCGTCGCCGGCAAGATCGAAGGGCTCAGCGTGGTGATCATCCGCCAGGCGGGCGACTCCGGACAGCTCTATGGCTCCGTCTCCTCGCGCGACATCGCCGAGGCGGTGACGGAGGCCGGCGCCACCATCCAGCGTGGCCAGGTGGTGCTCGACCGTCCCATCAAGGCGCTGGGCATTCATGCGGTCCGCGTTCGCCTCCATCCGGAAGTGAGCATCGGCATTAGCTGCAACATCGCCCGGTCCGAGGCGGAAGCCGAGATGCAGGCAAGCACCGGCCAGGCCGTCACGGGTCAGACCGACGAGGACGAAACCGAAGCCGAAGCCCTGACCGAGGAGCTGCTCGAAACCCCGACCGGGGAGGAAGCGCCGGCGGTCGAGGGCGGAGAGACCGAGACCACCGAAGCGGCCTCGGATGAAGGAGAGAAAAAGACGGAAGCCTAGCTCTCTACAGCTTCGATTGCTTTTGAAACGGCCCCGCTTTGGGGCCGTTTTCTTTTCCGTGCGGCCGAAAACCGGTTGCCACCAGACGCTTGCACGGCACGCGCGATTGACCCATGATTTAGAAACAAATCTGTCATGCACCCAGAGGAATCTGGAAATTGCACTTAGACTTTGATTAAATAAGGTTAAATACGCGTGGTCGGGGCTAATCCCGGCCAGCTTAGGGATAAGAATGCGGGGAGGACGCGCCATGTTGGCAGATCGCCTCTTCAGTCGGGTTATCAAAAAAGGCAACCTTACGGTTGTCTTCGGCGACGGTGAAAGGCGCACCTACGGCGACGGCCAAGGTCCCGCGATTGTCGCGCGCATCCAAGACAAAGCGACCGAGCGGCGCATGGCCCTCAATCCGAAGCTGGCTTTCGGCGAAGCCTATATGAACGGCCGGCTGACGCTTGAAGACGGCACCTTGCTCCAGTTGCTCTGCCTATGCCTGGACAATTTGGAGCAGGCGGACGTCGGTCCCTTCCTCAAGGCCCTGGAGGCGGTGCAAAGACCGCTGCGCTACCTGCACGGACACAATCCGATCCGGAAGTCTCGGCGCAACGTGGCGCATCACTACGACCTGTCCGACGATCTCTACGACCTCTTTCTGGACGAGGACAGGCAATACTCCTGCGCCTACTTCCGCAGCGCAAACGACGATTTGGAAGCGGCGCAAGCCAACAAGAAGCGTCACGTGGCCGCCAAGCTACTGCTCGACCGGCCGGAGCTCTCCGTGCTCGACATCGGCTCGGGATGGGGCGGCCTCGGCCTCTATCTGGCCAAGTCCGCCGGGGTCAAGGTGACCGGTGTCACCCTGTCCAGCGAGCAGCACCAACGCAGCCGCGAGCGCGTGGAGGAAGACGGGCTTTCCGGCAAGGTGGACTTCCGCCTGCAGGACTACAGAACGCTCGATGAGCGCTTCAATCGCATCGTTTCGGTTGGCATGTTCGAGCATGTCGGCCCGGCTCACTATCGCGAGTATTTCGGCAAGATCCGGGACCTGCTGACCGACGACGGTGTCGCCGTCGTGCACTCGATCGGCGGCGCTGGGCCACCGGCCGGCCAAAACGCCTGGATACGGAAGTACATCTTCCCCGGCGGCTACACGCCTTCTCTCTCCGAGGTCCTACGTGCCATTGAGCGCGAGGGGCTGTGGGTCACCGATATCGAGGTTTGGCGCCTGCACTACGCGGAAACCCTGAAGCACTGGACTGAGCGCTTCATGGCCAATCGGGACAAGGCCAAGGCGCTCTACGACGAGCGCTTCTGCCGCATGTGGGAGTTCTATCTTGCCGGTTGCGAAGCCTCCTTCCGCGCCGGCCACCAGGTGGTCTTCCAAGTCCAACTGGCCAAGCAACGCGAGACGGTGCCCTTGACGCGCGACTACATCTACGCCCCCGACAAAACCGTCGAGGCACGCGTCATGCAAGCGGCGGAGTAGACATCCCCGCCAATCGGCGCGACTCGGCGACTGCCGATAACCTGCCTCTCGGTCAAGCTGGAAATCGTAAGCGAGGCAATCGCTTATCCCCGACAGCCCAGCCTTCCACACTGGCGGAGTTGGGCTGTCCCGATATCTTGGTGGCATGTGCGCTGAAATTGCCAACTTCCCGGACTCGTCGGAACCGCGCGAGCCCCGTCTGCCACCGGCCAACATGGAGGCCGAGCAGGCCCTGCTCGCCAACCTGCTGGCCAACAACCTCTCCTACGAGAAAGTCTCCGACTTCCTGCGTCCGGAGCATTTCGCCGATCGGGCGCATGCCCGCATCTACGAGGCCTGCGGCAAGCTGATCGAGCGCGGCCAACTGGCCAGCGCGGTCACCATCCGCAACGCCTTTCAGAACGACGAGGATTTGGCCGACGTCGGCGGCGTGCGTTACCTCGACGAGCTGCAGGAGGCGAGCGCCGGCATCGTCGACGCCCGGCATTTCGGCCGCATCATCTATGACCTCTTTCTGCGCCGCCAGTTGATCGATGTCGGCGAAGACATGGTCAACGAGGCCTTCGACTTCGACTTCGAGAACGGCGCAGTGGAGCAGATCGAAGACGCTGAGCAGCGCCTGTTCAAACTCGCCGAGTCGGGCCAGACCGAGGGTGGGCTACAGCCCTTCGTACGCGCCCTAACCGAGAGCATCGAGGCGACTGAAGCGGCTTACAAGCGCGACGGCCGACTGGTCGGCGTGTCGACAGGCCTCATCGACCTCGACAAGCTGTTGGGCGGTCTGCACAAGTCCGACCTGGTCATTCTAGCTGCCAGACCGGCCATGGGTAAGACGTCGCTGGCCACCAACATCGCCTACAGTGTCGCTTCCGCGCGACGGCGGGAACGGGATGCAACCGGCCAAGAGCGGGAAACGCCAGAGCTGGCCGCCTTCTTTTCGCTGGAGATGAGCGCGGAGCAGCTCGCCTCGCGCATTCTCTCCACGCGCTCGGGCGTCCGGTCGGATTCCATGCGGCGCGGTGAGCTGAGCCAAGACGATATGCAATTGGTCATGGTCGCCAGCCGAGAGCTTGAGACGCTCCGCCTCTACATCGACGATACGCCGGCGATTACCGTGCCGGCGCTGCGCACGCGGGCGCGCCGCCTGAAGCGCCAAGAGGGCCTGAGCTTGATCGTCGTCGATTACCTGCAGCTCATGCGGCCAGCCAACAACTCGCGCAGCGATGGCCGCGTGCAGGAGGTCTCTGAGATCACGCGCGGCCTGAAGGCCATCGCCAAGGAGCTGGACGTGCCGGTCGTGGCCCTGTCCCAGCTCTCCCGCGCCGTCGAGCAGCGCGAGGACAAGCGCCCGCAGCTCGCCGACCTGCGCGAATCCGGCTCCATCGAACAGGACGCCGATATCGTTATGTTCATCTATAGGGACGACTACTATCATTCCCGCTCGGAACCCATCCGCCGGCCGGAGGAGTCGCAAGACAAGTTCGACGAGCGGGTCGTTCGTTGGAACGAGCATATGGAGAAGGTAAAGGGACTGGCGGAAGTGATCGTGGCCAAGCAGCGCCACGGCCCGACCGGCAAAGTGACCCTGATGTTCAATGCCGATACGACTGAATTCTCCAACTACTCTCCCCCCGACCACTACCCGGATGCCCACTGAGCGCGCGGCCGCCAACGCCCGCGCCGGCGCCTATCTGGAGGTCGATCTTGCGGCAGTCCGCGAGAACTACAGCCGCCTGAGCGCTCGGCTCGGCCGAGCGGAGTGCGCGGCCGTGGTCAAGGCGGATGCCTATGGCCTGGGCGTCGCGCAGGTCGCACCGGCCCTGTGGGCCGCGGGTGCACGGCGCTTTTTCGTCGCGCTTCCCGATGAAGCCATCGCGCTGCGCAAGGTGCTGCCAACCGCCCAGGTCTATGTTCTGGGCGGGCTCTTCGGGGGTGCTGAGCGCGATTACCTGGCGCACGGCATCTGCCCGGTGCTCAACTCCCTGGCGGAGATCGACGCCTGGCGCGCCCTGCCGCCCGCAGAGCGACCGCCGGCCGCCATCCACTTCGACAGCGGCCTGTCGCGGCTTGGTCTCCCCGCGAACGAAGCCAGGCGACTGATCGAGGAGCCCTCGCGGCTCAAGGGTATCGAGATCGGCTGCTTGATTTCACACCTCGCTTGCGCAGATGAGCAGGAGCACCCGCTCAATTCCCGACAACGGCAGGCCTTTTCCGAGTTTTGCCGCCGTTTCCCGCACCTGCGGCGCAGCTTCGCCAATTCCTCCGGTATCTTTCTAGGACCGGATTACCACTTCGACATCGCGCGGCCGGGCGTGGCGCTCTACGGCGGAAATCCGACACCGGGCCGCGAGAACCCCATGACGTCCTGCATTCGCCTGCGCAGCCGCATCCTGCAGGTTCGGGACATCGCCCGCGGCGAAAGCGTGGGATACGGGGCCACCTTCACCGCCACCCGGCCGACCCGAATCGCCACCCTCGCCATGGGCTACGCCGATGGCTACTCGCGATATCTTTCGAACATCGGGAAGCTCTGGCTGGCTGATTACTGCGCCCCAATCGTTGGGCGCATATCGATGGACCTGATCACCCTTGACGTAAGCGAGTTGCCAGCGGACATAAGCATGCCCGGTGCTTTGGTCGATCTGATCGGCGATCGGGAGACGGTCGACGATCTCGCCGAGAGGGCCGGAACCATTCCCTATGAGGTTCTGACTTCGCTCGGCGGACGTTTTCATAGGACTTACAAAGAGGCGTGACCTTGCTCTCGCTGATTCAAGCCCTCGGGCGTACGTTCTTGAACTTCCTGGGGGCGACGGGTCGTATTGCGCTCTTTACCGCCGTTTCCCTCTCCCACTGCGTCCGACCACCGTTCTATTTCCGACTGATCGGCCGCCAGATGGTGGAGATCGGCTACTACTCCCTTCCCGTCGTTGGCCTGACCGCCATCTTCACCGGCATGGTCCTAGCGCTGCAGAGCTATACCGGCTTCGCGCGCTTTTCGGCGGAAAGCGCCATCCCCAACGTCGTCGTCGTGTCCATCACCCGCGAGCTCGGTCCGGTTCTGGGCGGCTTGATGGTCGCCGGCCGAATCGGCGCGGCCATGGCGGCGGAGATCGGCACAATGCGGGTGACCGAGCAGATCGACGCGCTGACCACCCTTGCGACCAATCCATTCAAGTACCTCATCGCGCCGCGGCTCATCGCCGGCCTGACCATGCTGCCGCTGCTCACCCTCGTCGCCATCTCGATCGGGGTCTTCGGCGGCTATCTGGTCAGCATCTACAAGCTCGGCTTCAATCCGACGACCTACATCACGAACACGATCGACTTCCTGCAGGTCCAGGACGTCCTCTCGGGCCTGGTCAAGGCCGCGGTCTTCGGCTTCATCATCACCCTGATGGGCTGCTATCACGGCTATCACTCGCGCGGCGGGGCGCAGGGCGTCGGTGCTGCCACCACCAACGCCGTGGTCTCGGCCTCCATCCTCATTCTCTGCAGCAACTACTTCATTACGGAGATCTTCTTCTCCCGATGAGCACGGCCGGCACACCGAAGATCGAGATCCGCGACCTGCACAAGTCGTTCGGCAGAAACCGAGTATTGCAGGGCGTCAACCTGACCATCATGCCCGGCGAATCCGTGGTGATCATCGGCGGCTCCGGCAGCGGCAAGTCGGTGCTCTTGAAGTGCATCCTCGGGCTGATTCATCCGGAGCAGGGCTCGATCAAGATCGACGGCGAGGAGATCACCAATCTGCGTGGCTCGGAGCTCGAAGCCGTGCGCCGCAAGATCGGCATGCTGTTCCAGTCGGCGGCCCTGTTCGATTCCCTGAACGTCTGGGAGAATATCGCCTTCGCCCTGATCCAGGGCCAGGGCATGGCCCGCGAGGAAGCACAGCGGACAGCCATGGCCAGACTGGGCGACGTCGGGCTGCGCCAGGAGGTCGCCACGCTCTATCCGGCCGAGCTCTCGGGCGGCATGCGCAAGCGCGTCGGCCTGGCCCGTGCGATCGCCTCCCAGCCTGAGATCATCTTCTTCGACGAGCCGACGACCGGCCTGGACCCGATCATGGGCAGCGTCATCGACAACCTGATCGTCAAATGCGTCAAAGAGCTGGGCGCCACCGCCCTGTCGATCACCCACGACATGGCCAGCGCCAAGCGCATCTCCAGCCGCATCGCCATGGTGTTCGAAGGCAAGATCATCTGGGACGGCTCCACCGACGAGATCGATCAAACCGATAACGCCTACGTCCAGCAGTTCATCAACGGCCGCGCCGACGGACCCATCCAGATGCAGATTCAGGACCACTTCGAAGGCCACCCCGGCTGAGATAATGGCGAAGAACCAGGCCGCATACGTCTGCCAATCCTGTGGCGCCAGCTACGGCCGCTGGATCGGACGCTGCGAGGCCTGCGGCGAGTGGAACTCGATCGTTGAGGAACTGAGACCTGCGGCCACGCCGGGCGGCCTCAAGGGACGCAGCGCCAGCCGCCGCATCGCTTTCTCCGGTCTGGCCGAAGTGGGCGACGAGCCACCGCGGCGCGCCAGCGGCCTGGCCGAGTTCGATCGGGTGACGGGGGGCGGCCTCGTCCCAGGCTCGGCGGTGCTGATCGGCGGCGACCCCGGTGTCGGCAAGTCGACCCTGCTGCTACAGGTCCTCGCCTCGCTCACCGGACAGGGCGTGCGCGCCGCCTACATCTCGGGCGAGGAAGCCGTGGCCCAGATCCGGCTTCGAGCCCGGCGCCTCGGTCTCTCGGACGCACCCGTGGCTCTGGCCGTGGCCACCTCGGTCCGCGACATCCTCGCCACCCTGGATACGCCCGATGCACCCGACGTGGTGGTGATCGACTCGATCCAGACGATGTATCTAGACAATCTGGATTCCGCGCCGGGAACCGTGGCGCAGGTGCGCGGCAGCGCGCAGGAGCTGGTTCGCCTCGCCAAGGCGCGAGGCTTTACGTTGCTGCTCGTCGGTCATGTGACCAAGGAGGGGATGATCGCGGGACCGAAGGTTCTGGAGCACATGGTCGACGCCGTGCTGGCCTTCGAAGGCGAGCGCGGCCATCAGTTCCGCGTGCTGCGCGCCAACAAGAACCGCTTCGGCCCCACCGACGAGATCGGCGTCTTCGAAATGACCGATGGCGGCCTGAGCGAGGTCGCAAACCCCTCCGCGCTCTTTCTCTCGCACCGCCAGGCCGACACCGCCGGGGCTGCCGTCTTTGCCGGCATCGAAGGGACGCGCCCGGTTCTCGTCGAGGTTCAGGCGCTGGTCAGCCCCTCGCCTTTCGGCACGCCGCGCCGCTCGGTGGTCGGCTGGGACAGCGCCCGCCTGGCCATGGTGCTCGCCGTGCTCGAGGCGCGCTGCGGGCTCAGCCTTGCGGGGCGCGATGTGTACCTGAACGTGGCCGGCGGCCTGCGGGTGTCTGAGCCGGGGGCCGACCTCGCGGTAGCGGCGGCGTTGATCTCGGCCAGCTCCGACCGCCCGGTGCCGGACGACAGCGTAGTCTTCGGCGAGATCGGCCTGGGCGGCGAGATCCGCGCCGTCAGCCAGACCAACTTGCGCCTGAAAGAGGCAGAAAAGCTCGGTTTTCGTCGCGCCTTCCTGCCGCCGCTGAAGCGGCGCGGCGGGCCCGGACCGAGCATCGGCCTGACCGAAGTGACTCATCTCCAAGATCTGCTAAGACAGCTAGCGCCGACGCAGGATGGACCGGTCCGCGCCGTTCCCCAGTAGCACGGGGAAGAGCGGGCGAAACCGAACGATATGGAACAACTGCCACTCAATCCAATCGATTTGGGGGTTATCGCCATCCTGCTGCTCTCGGCCGGCCTCGCTTTCGTGCGCGGCTTCGTGCTGGAGGTGCTGGGTATCGCCTCCTGGGTCGGTGCGGCTTTCGCGGCACTCTACGGCTTCGAAGCGGGACGGCAGATTGCCCGGCAATACATCGGTATCGAGCTGGTTGCCGACATCGTCGCCGCCGGGACCATCTTCATTGTCGTCCTGATCCTTCTCACCATTCTCTCCCGTCTCTTGGCCGGCCGCATCGGCGACGGAGCGCTCGGACCGCTCAACCGATCCCTCGGCTTCCTCTTCGGGCTGCTGCGCGGCGCCGTGATCGTCAGTCTGGCCTGGATTGCCTTGACCCGATTGATACCGGAAGAAAACTATCCACCTTGGATCCTAGAAGCGCGCGCCAGGCCCCTGATGGACCGTGGCGCTGAGCTGCTTTGGGACCTGGCGCCGGCAGGCATGCGCGGCCAGACCGAGCAAGCCGTACAGGATTTGTCGGATACGACCACCAGGGCCTTGGACGCCGGCCGGCTCCTCAACCAGGGGACCGCTCAACCGCAGTCGGATGCGCCGGCGCAAGGCTATGAGGAAAAGGAGAGAGACGCTTTGGAGCGCTTGATCGAACGCCAAGGCGGCAATCAATGACAGGCTGTACCGATAGGCAGGCCTGCCCGCTGACCACCCATCCCTTGGATGACGACAAGCTGCATGAAGAATGCGGCGTCTTCGCCATCTACGGTCACAGCGACGCCGCCGCCCACACCGTGCTGGGCCTCCATGCCCTGCAGCACCGGGGCCAGGAGGCGGCCGGAATCGTCGCCTTCGATGGCCAACACTTCAATGCCCACCGGGACCTGGGCCAGGTCGGCGACATCTTTGCCAGCCCGGCCGTCATGACGCGGCTCAAGGGCTATGCCGCCATCGGTCACAACCGCTATTCGACCACCGGAGATACGCTGATCCGCAACGTGCAGCCGCTGTTCGCCGATCTCGACTTCGGGGGCTTCGCCCTGGCGCACAACGGCAATCTCACCAACGCCTATCTGCTGCGTCGCTCGTTGGTCAAACGTGGCTCGCTGTTCCAGTCGACCATGGATACCGAGGTCATCATCCACCTGATCGCGACCTCGACCGCCGGCACGGTCTATGACCGTGTCGTCGATGCCTTGCAGCAGGTTGAGGGGGCCTTCTCCCTGGTTGCCCTGACGGCGGAGGGTGTCATCGGCGTGCGCGACGCCCTCGGCGTCAGGCCCCTTGTGCTGGGGCGCCTTGGGGAGTCCTACATCCTGACGTCGGAAACCTGCGCCCTGGACATCATCGGTGCCGAGCATGTGCGCGACGTCGAGCCGGGAGAGATGGTGGTGGTCACCTCCGAGGGCCTGAAGTCCTACCGCATCTTTCCGAAGCAACCGAGCAAGCCCTGCATCTTCGAGTACATCTATTTCTCGCGGCCCGACTCCGAGTCGGCGGGCGTCAGCATCTACGAGGCGCGCAAGCAGATCGGCCGCGAGCTGGCCAGGGAAAGCGGCGTACCGGCCGACGTTGTGGTGCCGGTCCCGGACTCAGGCGTCCCCTCCGCCCTCGGCTATTCGGAGGAAGCCAGCATCCCCTTCGAGCTCGGCATCATCCGCAACCACTATGTCGGCCGCACCTTCATCGAGCCGGCGCAGGAGATCCGCCATCTCGGCGTCAAGCTGAAGCACAACGCCAATCGGGCCAAGCTGGCCGGCAAGCGCGTGGTTCTCGTCGACGATTCCATCGTGCGCGGCACCACCTCGGTCAAGATCGTCGAGATGGTGCGCAGCGCCGGCGCCAGCGAAGTGCATATGCGCATCGCGTCCCCGCCGACGACGCATTCCTGCTTCTACGGCGTCGACACGCCGGAGCGCGAGCAGCTCCTCGCCCACAAGATGACCGTCGAGGACATGCGCAGCTATATCGGCGTCGACAGCCTCGCCTTCATCTCCATGGACGGCCTCTATCGCGCCATGGGCCAGCAGGCGCGCAACCCTCAACAGCCGCAGTTCTGCGACGCCTGCTTTACCGGCGACTACCCGACCGCCCTCAGCGACCTGACCGACGGCGACGTGGGGCAGCTCTCGCTCTTGAGTATGCTGAAAAGCGCCTAGCGGCTCATGGCCCTCGCAGCCCGCTCCATGCGGCTGCTGGCCGCTCTCCTCGGCGCAGCCTGCTTCAGCCAGCTCCCGGCCTTCGCCGACCACTACCGGCAGAACCTGGCCGGGCAGATCACCCAGGCCCGCTATAGCTTGGAAGAGGTTTCGCGTCGTGCTGACGAGCAGGAGCTGTCGCTGCGCGACTATCTGGAGACCGCCCTTGCCGACAGCGGCGCCTTCAGCCGCGCCGCGGTCGACGACAGCCTGCGGACTCTTGACCGTCTCGACCGGCTGGAACGGGCGCAGAAGTCTCTGGCGTCGGCAACCGCCTTCACCCGTCCCTTGGCGATGATCGGCGGACTCGATCTGACCACGGCGACGGTTACCGCCGAGCACTATCAGCCCAACCTACCGCTCGGCCTCGGCGGCGCGGTCTACGCTGGCTCCGGCGCCCTCTTGGGGCTGGCGCTGGTTCTCTTGCCCTCCCGCTTGACCCGCCGGTCGGCAACGGCCAAGACAGCGGACCGAAACGCGCGCTGACTTTTCACCTCTCTCTGTCGCGCAGCCCTTTGCAAGCGCCTTACCGGACCGACGACCATGACCAGCCCAGATCTTCCTGCCGGCCGCCTAGCCGGACGTATCGCCGTGATCACCGGCGCGTCTCGCGGTATCGGGCGCGCCGTCGCGCTGCGCTTCGCCGCGGAAGGGGCGCAGACGGTCTTGATCGCCCGCACGGTCGGCGGCCTGGAAGAGGCAGACGATCTGATTCGCGAGCGGGGTGGCCTGCCGCCGGTGCTGGTCCCGCTCGACTTGCGCGACGGCGCCAAGATCGATGAGCTCGGCGGCGTGCTCTATCAGCGCTATGGCAAGATCGACATCCTGGTCGGCAACGCCGGCCTGCTCGGCAGCCTCTCCCCCGTTGGGCATATCGAGCCCAAGACCTGGGACGATGCCTTGGCGGTCAACCTGACCGCCAACTACCGCCTGATCCGCAGCTTCGATCCCCTACTGCGCCGCTCTGAGGCCGGACGGGCGATCTTCGTGACGTCGGGTGCGGGCGCGAAGCCGGCGGCCTTCTGGGGCATCTACGGCGCCAGCAAGGCAGGGCTCGACATGCTCGTTAAGTGCTATGCCGCCGAAGTCGAGACCTTCGGCGGCAAGGTCAACCTGGTCTCGCCCGGCCCGGTACGCACCAAGATGCGGGCCCAGGCCTTTCCCGGAGAGGACCCGCTCAGCCTTCGCGCGCCCGACGAGGTCACCGACGCTTTCGTGGAGTTGGCGGCGGCAGACTGCGAGGCCAACGGCACGACCGTCAGCTTGGGCTGAGCCGACGCTACTCCTCGACGTAGGGATTGCGGGTGCGGCGCATGTGGATGCGGATCGGCGTGCCCGGCAGGTCGAAGTCCTGGCGCAGCGCGTTTTCCAGATAGCGCAGGTAGGAGTCCGGCAGGGCGTCCGGCCGCGAGCAGGCCACGGCGAAGGTCGGCGGCCGGTTGCGGGCCTGGGTAATGTACTTCAGGCGCACGCGACGCCCGCCAGGCGCCGGCGGCGGATGGGCGGCGACGATCTCTTCCAGCCAGCGGTTGAGCGCGGCCGTCGGCACCCGCTTATTCCAGACCTCGTAGGCGGAGATGACCGCCTTCATCAGCTTATCCACCCCCTTGCCGTCCAACGCCGATAGGGTCACGACCGGGATGCCGCGGGTTTGCGGGAAGGAGCGCTCCAATCGATCGCGGATGGCGCCCATCGCCGCCTGCCGGTCGGCACAGGCGTCCCACTTGTTGACGCCGATCACCAGCGCCCGCCCCTCTTCCACCACGCGGCGGGCGATAGTCAGGTCCTGCTTCTCCAGCCCGAGATCCGCATCCAGCAAGAGCACCACGACCTGGGCGAAGTCGACCACCCGCAGGGTATCCGCCGCCGAGAGCCGTTCGAGCTTGTCGGTCACCTTGGCGCGGCGCCGGAGCCCGGCCGTATCGACCAGCCGAATGGGGCGCCCCTTGTAGGACCAGGGGATGGCGATCGAGTCCCGCGTGATGCCGGCTTCCGGACCGGTCAGCATGCGCTCCTCGCCCAAGAGCTGATTGACCAGGGTGGACTTGCCCACATTGGGGCGGCCCACGATGGCGAGCTGCAGGCTGTCGTCCGCCGGCTCCTCGTCATCGTCATCCTGGTCTTCCCCTGCAAGCAATGGGGTCAGCCGCTCGTGCAGCTCGTCCAGGCCCAAGCCGTGCTCGCCCGATAGGGCGACAGGCTCGCCAAAGCCCAGCCCGTGGGCCTCCAGCAGGCCGCCTTGGGCCGCCGCCCCTTCGCATTTGTTGGCAACCAGCACGATGGGCTTGCCGCTGCGCCGCAGCCAGTTGGCGAAGTGCTCGTCGAGCGGCGTGACGCCGGCGCGGGCGTCGATGAGGAAGAGCACCGCCTCCGCCTCTTCAACGGCACGCTCGGTCTGCTGGCGCATGCGGCCTTCGAGGCTCTCCGCCGCCGTCTCCTCCAGGCCCGCCGTGTCAATGACGCAGAAGTTGAGATCGAAGAGCCGGCCTTCCCCCTCTCGCCGGTCCCGGGTGACGCCGGGCATCTCGTCGACGATGGCCAAGCGCCGCCCCACCAGGCGGTTGAAGAGCGTCGACTTGCCGACGTTGGGGCGGCCGATCAAGGCCACGGTGGAAGCCATTTCAATTCACCCGAAAGCAGCCTGCGCCGTCGCGCGGCTATCGTAGAGCGATAAGCTCAGCGTTGTCCGTGAGAAGCAGCAACGTCTCCTCGGCGATGATCGGAGCGACGGCGACGCCACCGGAAACCTCGATCTCGCCAAGGTATGCCCCGTCATAGGGCGAATAGGCCTCGACCCGGCCCTCCGAGCTGCCGACGATCAAACGGTCGCCGGCCAGGAGCGGGCCGACCCAAATCAAGGGGTCTTCCTGATCCTCTTCATCCTCGTAGCGCTGCAGCCGCACGACCCAGCGAATGCGCCCGCTGCGGCGGTCCAACGCGACAAGCTGGGAGTCCTCGGTGATGGCAAAGAGGAAGGGCCCGGCGGCCCAGGGCATCTCGGCACCGCCGATGTCAGCCTCCCACAAGCGAAGCCCGCGCCTTAGATCGATCGCCGCCATGCGCCCTGCCAGGCTGACGGCGAAGACCAGGTCGCGGTCGACGACGGGCTGAGCGCGAATATGCGCCAGCTCGGCGCTCCGCGCTGCAACCGCGATGGCGGTCAGGGAGTCGCTCCAGATCTGTCGCCCATTGTTGGTCCTCAGGGCGAAGACCTCGCCGGAGGAATAAGGGACGATCACCACCTTGTCGGCAACTGCCGGACTGGCGCCGCCAAGAAAGCTGGCGATCTCCTGAATGCCGTTGTGCTCCCACAGAACACTGCCGTCCGCGGCCGAAAACGCCGTGGTGCTGTTGTCCAGGGAGATGACGAAAACCCGCCCCTCGTAGACCGTCGGGCTGGCGCGAATGGGCGCATCGATCCGCGCCTCCCAGACCACCTCTCCGTTCTCGGTCGAGAGCGCGTAGATGGCGCCGTAGCCCGTCGTCGCGAACAGCCGGTTGCCGGCGACCGCCAGCCCGCCGCCGAAGAAGCCGTCGTCTTCATCGCCGGGGTCGAGCTCGCTTTCCCAGAGGACGTCCCCGGTTTGGATACTGACGGCCGTCACCTGGGTATCGGAGTCCAGCGTGAAGACCACGCCGGAGGCGACCACCGGCTGGGCCAGAAGTGGCTGCGAGTCGGAGGTGCCGCTGCCGACATCGCGGCGCCAGATAATCTGAGGATCGGGCGCCAACGCCAGATGATAGCTGGCGTGGGTCGGGCTACCGCCGACCTGCGGCCAATTGTCGTTGACATAGGGGCGCGGCAGCACGACGGGCACGTCGCGCAACTCCGAGGAGGCGGCCAAGGCCTGCTCTTGGGTCAAGACGGGAATACGCTCGCCCGGCAGTGGCGGCTCGTCGTCACCGCCGAATATGTCGCACGCACTGAGCGGGAGGAGCGCAGCAAGCAGCCAAGCTGCAGGGCTACCGCGCCGAAAAAACCTGGCTACCATTCGCCGCTTTCCGGGTCCTCCAGAACGTTGAGCAAGCGACCGGCTCGCAAACGAATGCTCTCCGGAGCCGAGAGATCGGCGCTTAGCTCACGAAGCTGATCGATGGCGAGCTCCTTGTCTCCGCTCCGGATGGCCACGAGGGCGGAGAGCTCCTGCGCCAGGGGCGCGTAGGCTGCGTTGCTTGCCATCAGGCTGGACAGCCGGGTCTGCAGCGCATCGGGGTCAGCGCTATCGACCTGGTGGACGATGTCCATCAGCTCGGCTGCGCCCTGCAACGCCGGCCCCGCCGAGGGATTCGACGCGATGCGCCGCCAGATCTCCGAAGCCCCCTCCAGATCGTTGCGCCGTGCCCGGACCGCCGCCTCCTCGAAGGCTGCCAGCAGGGCGTAGCCGTCGGCACCCGGATCGGCGAAGGCGAAGAGCTCGTCCAGGCCGGCCTCTTCGTTGCTCTGCAGGGTCTCCATCATGGCGACGTAGCGGTCCGACGACTCGGCCTTCGCGGACCGGCTCTGGCTCTGCCAGATCTGGTGACCAGCGACGGAGAGAATGACGACGACGACGAAAGCGATGACGTAGACGCCATATTTCTGCCAGAGCTCACGGTAGCGCTGCTGCCGGATCTCCTCGTCGACCTCGCGGAAAATATCGGCCAAACCAAGCCTCTTCTGTTGCCACGCGCTGGCGACCGACCGTCGCCGTGCAAATGCCCCACGCTGCGGATGTGATACGGTCTCGGCGCAGGCCATGCAAGCCAAGCAAAGCCGGACTCTTCAGGCGAAAGCAAAGGTTAACCGCGGTCGTCAGGTCCTTGTTAATCCTGCGCGATCATCCTGCTCTTGGACTGTTCCGCAAAGGGTTAGAGAGATGTTTGGCAAGTCCATGGCCGGGATAGCCCTCAGCGCCTTGCTGCTGAGCGGCTGCACCATGACGGAAGCGATGTTGGCGAGCGCCAGCATTGCGACCTTCGTGCAGACCGACAAGACCATGACGGACCACGTCGTCAGCTACGTGTCTGGGGAGGACTGTTCGATCCTCCACACGCAGGACGGTGGGGAGTACTGCCACGATGAGAACAAGGGTGCGGGGGACGCGTCAGTCACTCAGCAGACCTATTGCTACCGCACCCTCGGCGGCATCGACTGCTATCTGCAGGAAGACCCGAAAGCATCGTCTTCTCAAATGATTAACTGACAATTCTTCTGCAATACATCAGCTTCTGTTGCTGTCCTGCGCCCTCCCCCTCGGCACGCTTTCCGATTGGCCCGGGTCGCCAAATCGGTTAGGCTTTCATCAAACGATAACAATATTTCGACTGTCGCGGAGGGCATATGGCCGACCTGCTTTGGTTCGAGACGTATCGTCGGTCGAAGCGTCGTAAGGGGAAGCCGACCTTTTTCAGCCGAGCGGAGCTCAATTCGCTCCTTTCCATGTACAGTCAGCGCGTCGCCTCCGGCGATTGGAAGGACTACGCCATCGACCATCACTCCGATGCCGCCGTCTTTTCCGTCTTCCGTCATACCCACGAGCGGCCACCGCTTTACTCCATCGCCAAGCGGTCCGGCACGGGCGGGAACAAGTCCACGGAGTATCTCGTATTCAGCGGGCTCCAGCGCCTCGCCCGGGCGCAGAATCTGGGTGAGGCGCTCAAGGTGGTGGAAAAGAAGCTCCACCCCGTCTCCTGAAGCGACCGCCGAGGCGGTTTTTTTAGTGCCCGCTCGATGTCGGCTTGGCCGGTCCGGGGCATGAGCAGACGACCCGGCCCGGTCGGCAACTCCAGACTCCTGAGATACCGGTCTTGGGCATACGTGGACGCTCGGCCCTTTCGCCAAAGGGCCAACCGGCCGATGTCAAGCCAGGGTCAGGGTCAACTGCTCTGCGTTTGTCGGAGGCTATGACTCTTGAGAACATGGCCGCGCAGGCCTCTGCCCGATTGACCCTGTCCACTCAGATGTAACGAGAAGGAGCACGCAATGCCGCCGGACAGTCTTCCCAACGAGCCGCAAATCGATGCCGAAGAGCTGGTCGATGGCATTAGCGAATGGGTTGCGATCGAGAGCCCGAGCGACGACCGAGAGGCCGTGAACCGTATGGCCGATAGGGTCGTGTCCGAGTGCGAGGAGGTCGAGCTTTCGGTCGAACGCATCCCTGGCGAGGAGGGTTGGGCTGACCTGGTCATCGCTCGCAGCGGAGACAACGATGCAGATGGGCCCGGTATTCTGGTTCTAGGCCATATCGACACCGTTCATCCCATCGGCACGAAGGAGGGCGACAACCCGCTTCGGCGAGAGGGCGACCGGCTTTACGGGCCCGGCATCTACGACATGAAGGCCGGCACCTTCATGGGCCTATACGCCTATCGCCATCTTCGGCGGCTCGACCGCCAGCCGAATCTTCCGGTCACCTTCATGTTCATTCCGGAAGAGGAAGTGGGAAGCCCCTTCACCCGCAAGTACATCGAGGCGGAAGCCGCCAAAGCGAAGTACGTGCTGGTTGGAGAACCTGCGCGCGATGGCGGCAGGGTCGTCGTGGCACGGAAAGGCGCGGCTTTCTTCACCCTCCGCGCGACAGGCCGACCCGCGCATGCCGGGGCAAGCCATGCCAATGGGCGCAGCGCGATCAAGGAGATCGCCCGCCACGTCTTGGAGATCGAGGCGATGACGGACTACGAACGGGGCGTCACCTGTAACGTGGGGACCATCAAAGGGGGGACCGGGACCAACGTGGTGCCGCGCGAATGCGAAGCTCAAATCGACCTCCGTGTGATCACGGCGGAGGATGGCGAGGAGTTTTGCCAGAAGATCCTTAATCGGACCTCGTACGACCCCGACGTCACGCTCGAGATCAGCGGAGGCATGAACCGCCCGCCCTATCAAATGTCCGAGGGCGGAAGAACGCTCTTTGAGTTCGCGCGCGAGGCCTGCCTCGAACACGGCCTTGACCTGCAATACACCTCTCTCACCGGCGGCGGCTCCGATGGGAACTTCTCAGGCGCGATGGGCATCCCCACCCTCGACGGCATGGGCGCCGACGGCGCGGGCGCTCACACCCTCGATGAGTACATTCTTGTCTCATCGCTCGTGCCGCGGACGAAGATGTGGGTCAAACTGTTGGAGCGGCTGGACTAATCTAGCCTGACCCCTCTCCGCCGCCCTGCCGCCAGGCCTTGATTTTGTCGCGCACAAGCCGGCTCCAGGGATTGCCTTTCCTGGCCAATCCCATGAGATAGAGCGCGTCTTTCCCGTCCAGCGGCTCGCCGCTCTCGTGCTTCAGGGCAATGGCTTGCAGGGCCTCCGCATCGGCGCCCGTGACACGCATGTCCAGGAAGGTCCGGCTCGCCGGATTATAGTGATGAGACAGACAGAGATAGTAGACTCTGTTGACGAGCCCCTCCAAGCTTTCGTTGTAGCTGCCGGACACAGCGTTTCGCTTCAAGAGCGAGGCGAGCGACGCGAGCGTGTCCGGTTCGGCCTCCGACAGGAAGTCAGCCAGGTGTGCGGATTTCGGCGCGATGCCGGCCAGTTCCGTCGAGAAGTCGACGCCCGTTGCGGACTCGATCCAGGCCACATCCTCTAGATCGATACAGTCGGAGAGATAGTCCGCCGGCACCTGCTCCGGCCCGTCGAACAGGCTATCGACCACCCTGACGAAACGCTGCCGCGCGCGAAAGGTCTCGGCATCGCCGCTGGTCAGCGGATTGCTTCGGTTGAGGGCGAAGATGCACTGCTGCGCCTGCAACGAGAGGCCTTCGTTCTGCCGCTGTTGAGCCACCCTTGCCGGGTCGAGGTCGCAGGTCGCGACAAAGTCGTCGACCACATCGCCGCCGGCGAGCGCGTCGCGCCGGAACGGCCGCAGGACGACATGGTCCGGTCCCAAAACGCGCATGAAGGTCTCGAAGCGGCGGCGATACTTCGGCCTTTGCACCAGCTTAGGACCTGACAGACCGCCCTGAAGGTCCTGCTGCAGGGCGCTGCGGGCAAAGCCGATCGGGTCGCGAAAGTAGCCGACCACCAGGATGCCCTCCGCATACTGTTGCAGGGCGCTCAACATCGCCTGCTTGTCCGCATCGCTCAGCAGCGAGATGTCCTCGCCGGAGAAGATCACCCGCTCGCGCTTCGTGGTCGTCAGCATCGTCTCGATATCCGAGCGATCCCGTACCCGTAGCGCCTCGATCTCGGCGGGCGACAGGCCCTGCCGCTTGAAGACCCGGTAGGTCAGGTAGTCGGAGCTGAAGGCGGAGAAGAAGGGGATGGAGTGATTGACCGCCCGCAGAGTCGCATAGACGGTCGTCCCGTCGTCATAGCCCTTGAGCGCCCCCTGCAGCGAGGAGCTGCCGGTCTTGTGCATGCCGATATGCAGGATAATGCGCATGCTCTGCTTTTACCGATCATCAGTCGACCAGCACTTAACGCCCATGCGGCCGGTGTAGTCGGTGAAGTGCAGGAGGGGACGCTGCTTGGCGTCCATCTTGGAGAAGTACTCGTCGACGGCCTTTCTGGCCCCCTCCCAGTGGCCGTAGTCGTCGATCAGGATGCTTCCGCCAAGGCTCAGCCGAGGATAGAGCCGCTCAAGCTCGGCCTTGGTGGACTCGTACCAATCCGTATCCAGCCGCAGGACGGAGATGCGCTCGGGCAGGTTCTCTTCGACCGCCAAGGTCTGCAGCACATCCCCTTCGATGTATCGCAGCCCGCTCCCGTCGACACCGGCGTTTGCGAAGTTGGCTTTGACGTCTTCGAGCGAGGCGTAGTTCCAATCCCGATAGCCGTCCCGGCCTGCCTCTTGATAGCGCTCGTCGGCCGACTTGGGATTGTAGACCGTCTTGTCATGATCTCCCGGCGCCGTCATGCCGGTGAAGGTATCGAACAGATAGACCTTCTTGTCGGAGCCGAGCCGCTCAAGGGTCTTTTTCGCCACAATTGCGTTGCCGCCACGCCAGACACCGCACTCGACGAAATCTCCCTCGATCTGCGCGGTGACAGCGTGCTTGCAGGCATTGATGGTCGCCACCACTCGTTCGATCGAGGTCTTGGTCAGCTTTTTCTCCATGACGTAGGCGATGATCTCGACGTCGGCTTGGTCGAACTCGACCGGCACGGCATCACGCATAGGACGCGCCTCCTCAGGCTATAGAGCGTCGGCATCGATCCAGACTTCGACGCAGGCGTCAAAGCCTGCTGAGCCACCGCGCTCATTCTCTTCGAGGCGTTGCCGGGCTGTCGATCAGTGGATAGGTTGCCGCGGTGTGACGCGATGCGTTGCCGGAGGGATCCAACAGAGCACCAGGCAGGTGCGAGGGAGACGAGAATGAACAGCTTTGTGCGTGCGCTGGCCATCGGGACGTTCACCGCGGCCTTGGCCTTGGGGCCGGCCCTTGCCGAGACCAAGGTGACTTACAAATCGGCGAAAACCGCGTCTTCCTACTATCAGATGGCCGTCCAGATCGCCGAAGCGATCAAGGCCGGGACGGATGGCGACATTATCGTCACCGTGGAAGAAAGCCAGGGCTCCGTGCAGAACGTGATGGAGGTGCGCGCCCGCGGCGGTGACTATGTCTTCACCACGCCCCCCGTGCTGGTCCGGCTGGCCCAGGGCGGAAAGGCGATGTTCGAGGGCAAGGGGGACCCCAAGTTCGACGAGATCCGCGCCCTCTTCCCGATTCCCTCGCTGACGATGCACTTCGTGGTGCGCGCGGACAGCGGCGTGAGCGAATTTGCGGATCTCGAGGGCAAGAAGATCTTGCTCGGCAAGGGCTCCTTCGGCGCGCGCGAGGGCGAGAAGTACCTCGGTCTCTTCGGGCTTGAGGGCAAGGTTGAGCTCGCCGACGTGGAGCTCTCCAACGCTGTGCCAGCCTTGAAGAACGGGCAGATCGACGGTTTCGTCACCGCCGGGTCGTTCCCCGCACCCAACGTCATCGAGGCGGCGGCCTCGACCGGGGTCACCGTCCTGTCGCTCAACGACGATCAGATCGCCAAAACCAAGCGGACCAAGCTGGTCATCCCGGCGGGCACCTACACGGGTCAGGACGCGCCGATCACCACGACATCTCTGCCCGTGGTCGCCTATACGACCACCGCGATGGACGACGACACCGCCTATCAGCTCACGAAGACCTTCTGGGAGCAGAAGGCCGCCATGGGCGAAGGCGCGGCCTGGTGGAACGGAGTGAACGAAGGCCTGATGGAGAACATCACCGGACAAATTCACCCGGGCGCGCTCCGCTACTACAAGGAAGCCGGCTTTCCGCTAACCGACGCGCAAATGTGATTGGCGGGGGCCAAGCGCGTCTGCCCAACATCTGATTGCACTGCATGGCGCGTTATCTCTGGGCGGCGCTCGGCCTCGCCTCCATCGTCTTTCACCTTGGCCTGATCTTTTCGGGACTGGTTCCGAACCTGGTCGCCCGGCCGATCCATCTCGCCCTGGCCCTGCCCTGGGTGCTGATCTATGCCGCCGAGAGCCGGGCGGCGCTTGCCACGGGATGGGCCCTGACGGCGATCGGCGTCGCCGCTTGCGGCTGGATCGCCTGGAACCACGATGCGCTGGGCGACCAGTACGGCTTTCTCGAAGGCGACTTTCAGCTCGGCCTAGCGATCGTTCTGATCCTCGTCGTGCTGGAGGCTGCGCGCCGGGCCATCGGTTGGCCCCTGCCCCTGATCGCGGCCCTGGCGCTGGCCTATGCGCTTTGGGGCCAGCACATCCCCGGCGAGTTCGGGCATTCCGGCACGCCGCTTGCCTCCTTCCTCGGGACACTGACGATCGCCGAGGGCGGGCTCTGGGGCAGCCTCACCGGGGTTTCGGTCAATGTCGTCGCGGTCTTCGTGATCTTCGGTGCGGTGCTTAATGCCGGCGAAGCGGGCCAGGGCTTCATGAACATCGCCATGGCGGCGGCCGGGCGTCTCAAGGGCGGGGCGGCCAAGGTCTCGGTCCTGTCCTCCGCCTTTTTCGGATCGATCTCCGGCTCGGCCTCGGCCAACGTGGCTTCCACCGGGGCAATCACCCTGCCGGCCATGACCCGGCTGGGCTATCCCAAGCGGATGGCCGGCGCCGTCGAGGCGGTGGCCTCCTCCGGCGGGCAGATCATGCCGCCACTGATGGGCGCCGGCGCCTTCGTCATGGTCGAGCTGACCGGCGTTCCCTACGTCGAGATCATGGCCGCCGCCCTCTTGCCGGCCATCCTCTACTTTCTCGCGGTCTGGGTCGGCATCAACGCCTTCGCAGATCGCCACCATCTGCCCCCGGTCGACCCCAAGGACCGGCCAGGCGGGCGCGCGGTCGCCATCACCTCGGCCTTCTTCCTGGTGCCCTTCTCGGTCTTGATGTGGGGCATGTTCGGCGCGGCCCTGACCCCGCAATACTCTGCCGCGCTGGCGATCCTAACCGGGGCCGTCATGCTCTTTGTCGACGCAAGGTTCAGCTTCGATGCGCGGCGCACTCTTTTGCGCTTCGAGCAGGCCTTCCTGACCTCCGGCCGCCAGATCGCAATGATCGCCTCGATCATCCTCTGCGCCTCTCTCGTGATCGGCGTGCTCTCGATCACCGGACTGGGGGTGAAAATCACTTCGCTGATCCTCTCTGGCTCCGGGGGATTGCTCTGGCCGTCCTTGCTGCTGACGGCGTTCGCCTGCCTCATTCTCGGTATGGAGGTGCCGACGACGGCGGCCTACGTGATCTGCGTCTCGGTGGCCGGGCCGGCGCTAATCTCGCTCGGGCTCGACCCGCTGCAGGCGCACCTCTTCGTCTTCTGGTTCGCGCTGCTCAGCACCATCACCCCGCCGGTCTGCGGCGCGGTCTTCATCGCCGCCGGGATGGTGGGCGAGAACTGGCTGCGGGTGGCGCTCTATGCCATGGCGCTCGGTGTCGGGCTCTACGTCATCCCGCTCGGCATGATTTCCAACCCGACGGTCATCGAGCTCTCGAGCGAACCGCTCTCGGCGCTGCTCTCCGCTGCCAAGATCGGCCTCGGTCTCACGGCGCTGTCCTACGGCATCATCGGAACGTCCAAACCAATCTTCAGATTTGGGCTCGTGCTCGTCGGTGCTGCGTTGATCCTCTGGCCCTTCGCGGGGCTGTGACGACCCTACCCCTGCCCCGACATGCGGGCGTCCCACCAAGTCTTGAGCATCTCGTCGGTGCGCTCGTGCAGAATGCCGCCGATGATCTCGCCGCTGTAGAACGGCGCCGCGTCGGCAACCGTCGCCGTGTCGAGACCGATCTGAATGACGCCGAAGCTGGTGAGCGTTTGGATCGACGTGCCGTAGATCAGCCTGGGAATGCCATTCCAAATCAGCGCGCTCATGCATATTGGGCAGGGTTCTGCCGTCGAGTAGAGCGTTAGCTTGGACCAGTCGACGTCCGGATGCTGGTTGCGGCAGTTGATCATGGCGTCGATCTCGCCGTGATAGATGCGGTTTTCCCGGCCACGGTTCACACCGTGGCAGAGTACCTCGCCGCTCTCGTGATCGACGATCACGGCACTGAAGGGAGCGCACCCGTCCAGCAGGTCGATGGCCATCTGCATGTAGCGCTCGTGGCGCCGGCGCTCTTCGTCGCTCAGCGCATCCTGCGATCGCACGAGGATCTGACGGCCTCCTGGCATGGTGGGCTCAACTCTAGGCGAAAGCACCAGCGGCGTCGATGTGCCTGATGGGAAGCGCCACTAGCGCTTTTGCGTGAACTTCGTGGCGTCATGGACGGGCGGCACGGCGCCTCTGAGCAGCCAGAGCGCAATGAGCAATCCAACGGTGGCGCCAACGGCGGCGACCAGCATGGCACTGTCGAAGGCATTGTCCTGGAGATCGCGCAGAGCCCTGGCGAGCGCTTCGCCGGCCGGCGGCTCCAGCTCGGCGAGCAGCTCCTGCACTCTGCTGGGCGACCCGTGGGCCAGGGCGTGCGCCAGATCGGCACGTTGCGTCGAGCCTGTCGGGAGCGCGGCGATGACTTCGGACAGCCCTGATCGCGTCGTAACGGCCTCTGCGACACCGCCGACCACGGCACCCAAGGTTGCGCCGAAGTAGAGGCATGTGTTGATCACGCCGGAGCCCTGGCCGGCATGCTCATCGGGCAAGAGTCGCAGGCCGAGCCGTGGGAGGAGGGAGAAGCACAGCCCGATCCCGACCCCGACGATGACCAGCTTCCACCAGATATCGGAGTAGCTCGCTGTGTTGCTGGTCGTGGAGAGCAGAAAGAAGCCGACGGTCATGGCCGCCATGGCAAAAACAAGCGGCCAGTGAAAGCTGTAGGGCGCCAGCACACGGGGCGCCACGACCGAGACAATGAACATGCTGACGCTCGTCGGCAGAATCGCGAGCCCCGCATGGATCGCGTTGTATCCGAAGGCATCGGGCGATTGGACGAAGACGTTGAAGAAGACGAAGAAGCAAAAGAGCGTGAACCCGGTGATGAACATGCCCGCGGCCGCCATGACGTAACGGGGATGCCGGAAGTAGCGCATCTCGACCAAGGGGTCGTCGTTTCTTCGCGCGGTCAAAAACAATGCGACCGCCGCAAAGACGGCCACGACCAGCGGAATGAGCGTTCGCGCATTCGCCCAGCCGTGGCTCTCGCTGTTGCTCAAAGCAAAGGACAGCGGGCCCAGAAGCAGCAACAGCGCGATGGCCCCGGTTATGTCGAACTTGGCCCCTGGCATGCGCGTATCTGGGACGTACTTTCGCCGGCTCACCTGCAGGCCGATCACGAAGGCGATGGCAAGCAGCACCAGGTCCGCGGCGAAGACTCCCCGCCAGCTCAGATAGTTTGCAAAGGCGCCGCCCACGATGGGCCCGACGCTGATCGCCAGGCCCACGATCGCGCCCCAGATTCCCACCACCCCCGCGCGCTGGTCCTCCGGTGTGGCCGCCGTGAGCAAGGAGAGCGACGTCCCGAACAAGGCCGCCGCGCCGGCGCCCTGGGCGCAGCGCCCGACCAGCAGCATGGTCGCGTTTTCGGAGAACAGCACCGACGCCGACCCGAGTGCGAACACCAGCATGCCGAAAAAGAAGACGCCCATCTTGCCGGAGATGTCGCCCAGGCGGCTGAGTATCGAAACCAGCGTGGCGCCGGTCACCGTATAGATCGCCATCACCCATTGAAGCTGGGAAGGCGTGAGATCGAACTCGGCCTTGAGATTGGGCAGGATCGTCGCGACGGCCGTGGTGTTGAAACCAACGACCATCATGCAGATCGCCGTCAGTGCCAGAACGACACGGGTGCCGGAACGCCCCGGCGTTTCTATCGGGTCGGATGATGACATGCGCCTAAGCTCCCCACCCGACCTCAATAGCACGGAGGCATCACGAGTGAACAGGGGCGAGCGGACGGCCCGCTGCCCAGGCCGTCCGGACGATAAAGGAAGAAAGCTGCCGAACGCTCACCGCGAGGGCTGATGTCCTTCGACGAGCGATGAGGGGGGTGCGGCATCCGGATCGAGCGCGCGGACGACATAGCTGTCCGCTTTGGGCGCCCAGTCTTCCCAGAGGAGTCGGAGATCGGAAAGCGGCTCGGCGCTCTTGTCGATCCGCAGATCGGCATAGGCGAACGCCATGCCCGCATAGACCTTGAGCGACGCGGACAGCAGCGGATCGCGCTCCCCGCCTGCCTCCAACCCGGCATCCAGCGCAGCGATCAGCCGCGCTGCCAGCGGTCCGCTCGCGGCTTCGAAGCTCCGCGTCATCGCCGGAAGAACCGCGTCGTTCGCCAGGTAGTTGCCAAGCGCCAAGCAGTTCGTACCGGACAGCCCGCCGCAGGACGGCAGACAAGACTCTCCGGTGTAGTGGACGGAGCGCCCGTCGCGGTCGAGAACGCCCAACTGCCGCCAATGCAACGACGTGGCGGCCTGCTTCATCGCCTCGAGCGCAAGAGCCGCATCGCCGCTGCGTTCATGGGCTTCGAGACCGAAACGATGCAGCCTAGGATCGGTGCGCGCCTGGGAGAACACGACGCAATTGGCGCCGACCTGGCCGCAACGCGCGCCGACGCAGACGCTCGACGTGGTCACCGCGCAGCCAAGTTGCCCCGTCTCTTCACACACTCCGGCGATTGCGAAGGTCATGATTTCAGCCTCCTGTGACGACCTGGAAGCATATCTACGAGACAAAGCGAAGAACCTGAAATTAAATAGGAGGCGCACTCTATAAGGTAAGGTTAGATGATCAACGCACGCCAGCTCGAAGTGCTGAGCACCGTCATCGAGGTCGGAACCACGGCCCGCGCCGCCGAACTCCTCAACGTCTCGCAGCCTGCCATCAGCAACATGCTCCGCCACACGGAGAGCGTCACCGGCCTGACCCTGTTCAAGCGCGATCGCGGCCGGCTCATCCCTACGCCAGAAGCCGTGCACATCGCCAACGAGGCAAAGCACCTCTTTTTTCAGCAGCAGCGCATTCGCACGATCGTCGATCAGTTGCGCGACGGCTCGGCGGGAACGCTGCACATCGCCGCCTCCCCAAGCCTTGGACTTGGGGTTCTATCGAAAGCGATGGCCAGTTTCGCCAAACACCGACCCGGCCTCCGGATGTCGCTGGAGCTGGGCTCCATCGACGAGATCACGGACTTGATCTCCAGCGGCCGGGCCGAGTTGGGCTTCTCCATCACGACGGCCCGTCACCCCTCCGTCTCAGCGACCCCGATCGCAGAAGGACGTTTCGTGTGCGTCGTGCCCCTCGACCATCCCTTCACCACCTTGTCGAAAGTTCGGATCGTCGATCTGAACAGCGTCCCCTCGATCTCCTACTCCTCGATGACGCAGCTCGGCCAGTTGATCGATCGCGTCTTCTCGAAGGAGGGGCTGGAGCGCCGCTACGCCTGCGAGGTGCGCCACACGGCAACGGCCCTTGAGATGGCCGCCGGCGGCTTCGGCCCGGCACTGATCGACAACTTCGCAATGATCGGCCGCGACGACAGGCGCGTGGTCGTCAAGGAAACGGAGCCGACCCTCCCCATCCGTATCTCGTCGCTGACACCGAAGGTCTTTCCAACCTCGCAGCTTGCCTCGACCTTTCTCACCTTCTTCCAAGGCTACTTCGAGGAGTCCGAAACGTCCTAGTCCCGGAGTTGCCAGGCGGTCCTGTTCTTCTCTGTGGGAAAGCGGGACTCGAGGCCGAGCTCGCCGATCCGCTGGATCGAGGCCTCGAACAAGGTCCGCGACACGGGGATACTCTCCGGGGTCAGCGCAACGGCCCTGATCAGCGCGTGCTGCTCGCCATACTCCGTAAAGAGATCGCGCAACCCGGCCGCTGCCTCGGGGCTGCTGTCGACACGCAAGTCGTACTGCGCGATGCCATCTTCCCCGCTGACGAGCAATGCCGCCGACCGAAGGGGTTCCAGTATCTCGCCACCGGCTTCCCGGCCGGCTTCCAAGCCCTGCAGCAAACGTTCCGCCAAGGCGGCGCCTCGGCCCGCCTCGAAGGCCGCGACCATCGCATCGGTGATCTGGTGATTGGCCAGGATGTTGCCGATGGCCACGCAGTCCTGGCCCTCGGTCCCGGTGTAGATCGAGTACATCTTCTTGCCATGAAACGTGGCGGCGGCGCCGGTTGCGTCCAACGCCGCGAGCTGGCGCCAATCGATGTTGCGCGCGCCGTTGACGACCTTGTCCATCGCGTCCTGCGCAGTCACACCCTCCGCCAGATAGGCGATGCCAAGCTCCGCCAAGCGGGTGTCGGTTCGGTGTTGGCTGAGGAAGGCGCCTCTTCCATGGCAGACCTTCAAGCAGCGATTGCCAACGCCGAGAGCGGAGGTTCCGACCACCCCGCCGAATGCGCCGGTTTCCGGGCAGCGCCCAATCATCGAATAGGTCATGCAATCTCTCCTGCCGGACTCTCTGCGGCTGCTCGGTTGCTTCAATGGCCGTCGGAATACGGCATCTCGACGCCCTTTTCCTGCTCGTGGAAGCGGGACCACATCGCATCGGTGACGTCTTGCGCGGCCCGGGTGACGGCGCGTTCGTCCAGGGTCAGCACCTCCCGGTCCCGCATCAGGAAGCGGCCGTCGACCATGACGTCAGTGACGACGCCGGGATGGCCGTAGTGGACGATGTTGGAGACGAGCGACACCCGCGGCACCAGCGCGGGTGCATGCAAATCGAAGAGCACCAGGTCTGCTTTGGCTCCGATGGCGATGCATCCCAGATCGACGCGCCCCAAAGCCTTGGCCGCATTCCGCGTCGCATAGCGAAAGACCTTGCGGGGGCTCGGTTCGACCGAACGACCATAGGCGCCGCGGTGCAGGACCAGCGCCATCTTCATCGACTGGAAGATGTCGGTGGTCATGTTGTCCGTTGCCAGCGCGATGTTGATGCCCGCATCCAGGATCGCCCGCATCGGCAATTGATGCGGCCCCTTGGCCGACATACTGGCCGGACTATGGATGAAATGGACGTCGTGCTCCGCGAGGATCGCGACGTCGTCTTCGGTGCAGAACGTCCAGTGGACCGCTAGGAGATCGTCGCCAAGCCAGTCGTTGTCCCGCAGGTATTCGGTCGAGGTCTTTCCGTGCAGGGCTTCCACCTGCCGCACTTCGGAGACGATCTGGCTGAGATGAATGGTGCGGCGCAGACCGTGACGCTGCGCCAGCGCGTTCAGTTCCTTCAGCATCCAGGGCGAACAGTTGTCCGGCGCGTGCGCGGCGATCATGGCTTGTACCCGACCGTCCTCGGCGCCGTGGTAGCGCTCGATCAGATCGCGAGTCCGCGTCAGGAAGGTCTCTCCCCAGTCGCGGTCGAACCGATAGCCCTCGCGGCTCACCTTCGTGGTCACGGCGTCGGCCGCGCTTTCGCAGAGATAGAGCCGCAGCCCGCTGTCCGCCATCGCCTGGGCGTAGTCCCCCACGTGTCGCAGAGGATCGACGATGGTCGTCGTGCCACAGCGTATCGCTTCCAGGCAGGCAAGCTGCGCCATCGCGGCGCGTTCCTCGGCGGTCAAGAGATAGCTCGCCGGCACCATGTACTGGTAGACGAGATTGCCTTCGATGTCCTCGACGGTACCGCGCAGCACCATGAGGACCGCATGGTTGTGCGCGTTGATCAGACCGGGCGAGAGGACCTTGTCCGACGCATCGATACGCTCGAAGTCGGCAAACTGGCTTCCGTTCGGCGCGTCCTCCGAGATGGCAACGATCTTGTCGGCTTCGACGGCGACATGCCCCCGCCTAACTACGGGGAGCTTGTTGTCGTCGACCCCCAAATAGAGGGCATTCTCGAACAGGTACCGCTTCACTATGGTCGCGCTTTCCACCGCCAGGTGACTGCAACCATGATTAGGATGGTCACGACCGTCAGAACGGTCGCCACGGCGGCGATTGTGGGATCGATGCTCTCATTGATGCCCTGCCAGATCATCTTCGGCAGGGTTTGAACGTTCCTGACGGTGATGAACAGCACGCCGACGATTTCATCGAAGGAGACGATGAAGGCGAAGACAGCGCCCGCGATCATTCCGGGCCGGGCCGCCGGTACGATGACCGCGATGACCGTGCGCCAGACGGATGCGCCGAGGCTTCGCGCCGCCTGGACGATCCGTCGGTCCAGGTTCGCCAAGGCCGCGAAAACCGCAATCGAGACATAAGGCAGCGCCAGCAAGGTGTGGGCTAGGATCACGCCGGTCATGGAATCGATCAGCCCGAGCTTGACCCAGAATCTGTAGAAGCCGAGGGCCTGGACGACGGGCGGCACCAGAATAGGCACGATAAGCACCCAACGCGCCACCATGGCCCAGACGTCAGAGAGCAGCCAGCAGCCGATCGCAAAGGCAGTGCCCAAGATCGTGGCGATAACCGCGACCGACAGGGCGATGACAATGCTGGTCCAGGTCGCGGACAGCCACTCGGGATCGGTGAAGTAGTTTTCGTAGTGCTTCAGAGAGAAGCCGTCCGACGGCAAGGAGATGTACTCGTTCGGCGTCAGCGACACCGGCAGAACGACGAGCATCGGCAAGAGAAGGAACGCCAGCACCATCCAAGCGCCGGTCTGCATCAGCAACTGAAAGGTCGTTTTCCGTCGCATCAGCGGCGCTCCAACAGGGTGCGGCGCAGGTTCACGAAGCGTCCCGCGGCGAGGATGACCGCCGCGGTGGCCAAGAGCAGCGCGACCGACAGGGACGTGCCCACGCCCCAGTTCAGAAGCTCCTGGATCTGATAGGTGATGTACTCGGAGATCATCAGCACGCGACCGCCGCCCAACAGAGCGGGCGTGATGTAGAAGCCGAGCGCGAGAACGAACACGAGAAGCGCTGCAGACAGAACGCCGGGCAGGGTCTGGGGGAAGTAGACCGACACAAAAGCGCGAAGCTCCGAAGCGCCGAGACCGCGGGCCGCGTCGACGTAGGCCCGACTGATCCCCTTCATGTTCGCCATGATCGGCAGAATCGCGAAGGGCAGCATGACGTGGACCATCGAGAGGATGACGCCGAACTCGTTGTGCATCAGCGGTAGAGGTTCATTGATCAGTCCGACTGCGCCGAGGCTGTCATTCACCACCCCGGAGCGGCCCAACAGGACAATCCATGCAAAGCTGCGGATCAGAACGGAAAGCCAGAACGGCAAGAGGACCAGCGCGATCATCAGCCCGACGTACCTCGGCGCCGTGTTGTAGATCGCGTAGGAGACGATGTAGCCCAGCACCAGGCACCAGATCGTCGTGATCGCGGCAACCCGGAACGTGATGACGAAGCTGGTCCGGATCGGCCGGCTGTCGAACATGCTGACGTAGTTTTCGAAGCCGGGCTTGGGCTCGGAAAAGCTGATGCCGAAGATCTCGACCAGCGGCCAGATGTAAAAGGTCAGCATGATCGCCAGGGCCGGCAGGATGAGAATCCAATAGCGGCCCTTATCCGTGAGCGACCTGGCGATCATGCCGAGTTGTTCCCTATGCCTCAGTGCCGTTAGGGCTAGTTGATCAAGGCATCGACATAGAGTTCTTCCGCCCAGACCTGGTTCTTGGCGTACCAGGCGTCGTTGTAGACGGTCTGCGTCGCCCGGTTCTCGGGAGACGAAGGATTCCAGGCCTTCAAGTCATCGGGAACCAGAGCGGCGGCCGCCGGGTTGGCCGGCCCGGGGCCCATCGCCTCCAGCCACTTCACCTGCAGCTCCGGATCGGCGGTGTGGGCGATGAACCTCATGGCCTGTTCGGTCCCGGCCGGATTGTGCTTCGGCACCACCCAGGCGCCAGGCGACAGGACGCCTTGGTTGAACGTCGTCGTGAAGCTGCCGTCGGGCATCTCGTCCTTGAGCAGATGCGCCCTGGTGCTCCAGATACAGCCGATCGCCACTTCCTTTTGCAGGAAGAGCTGCTGGCTCATCGAGCCCGACGGCCAAACGATGATGTGCTCGCGAATCTCTCGGAACTTCTCGATCGCCGCCTTGATCCCGGCTTCGTCGCCGAGAAACTCGTAGACCTCACTCGGCGCCGCACCCATCGCCATGGCAGCCGGTTCCAACATGCCACGGACAGACTTCCGGAAGGTCCGCTTGCCGGGAAAATCCTTCACGTTCCAGACGTCCGCCCAGTTCTGCGGCACGGCCTCCAGCATCGTCGGATTGCAGCACAGCGTGTAGCTATAGAAGTAGTTGGCGCAGCCGAACTCCCAGGTGAAAGGTTCAATGATGTTCGCCTTGTCGACGATGCTGTAGTCGATCGGCTGCGTGATGCCGCGCTCGCCAAGAATGATGGCCGAGCCGGGCCCGCTGTCGCAGACGTCCCAGACGACCGCGCCGCTTTCCACCATGGCGCGGATCTTGCCGGCAGAGGGGCCGGCGCCGTCGACGACGACCTTGATGCCGGCCTCCTTCGCATAGGTGTCGCCCATGATCTCCTGCAGGACGTCCTTCGCCTTGCCGCCCCAGTTGACCAGCACCAGCTCCTTGGCATTCGCGAGAGCCTTGTCCCCCAACAGCGGCACGAGGCCGAGCGCGCCCAGCATGGCCAGCGCAGATCGGCGATCAATCTTTCCGGCCCTATAACGCTCGAGCGCGATGTCCCCGAGGTCCTGCTTAAACGCGATGTCGTCTTGCCCGAACTTGAAGCTATCTCCTGACATTGTCGTTCTCCCTTTCACAGGTGGTTTCAACGCAACGCTGTTCACTGATCTTCGGCCAGGACGACGCAGGCGTCGTCGTCCCACCCGAAAGACACCTCTCCCCCCGCCTCCGGATGCACTTTCATCCGCCACGTCGGCGCAGACACGAGAATGCCGCCGAATCCGGGGTGATCGACGATCAGGTGACAGCGCTCACCCAAGTAAGACGTCTGCCGAACGACGCCGTGAAATCGCTCCGTTCCATGAGCGCCAATCCGGATGCGTTCCGGACGCAACGCCAGCAGCACGCTGTCGGCGCCGTTGCTGGAGGGCTTGTCTCCAGCCACGTTGAAGCGTTCGCCGCCGCTCTCGCACGCCAAGGCTCCATCGAGGTGCTCGTGCACCGTCGCTTTCAGGAAGTTGCTCTTTCCCAGGAAGTCGGCGACGAAGCGCGTATCGGGCCGGTTGTAGAGCTGGTCCGGCAAGCCGATTTGCTGGATCTTGCCATGGTCCAGAATCACGATCCGATCGGACATGGACAGCGCCTCATCCTGATCGTGCGTCACGTAGATAAACGTGACCGCCAGTTGCCGGTGAAGGTCCTTCAGCTCCCACTGCAAGTCTGCGCGCAGCTTCTTGTCGAGCGCTGACAGCGGCTCATCCAAGAGCAGGATGGATGGTTTGAAAGAGAGCGCCCGAGCCAGCGCAACGCGCTGCTGCTGACCGCCGGACAACTGGTTGGGCATGCGGTCGGCATAGCTTTCCATCTGGACAAGCTCCAGGCATTCACGAACCCGGGCTTCGATCTCGGCCTTCGACCACTTGCGGAGCTTGAGAGGAAAGGAAATGTTGCCCGCGACCGTCATGTTCGGGAACAGGGCATAGCCCTGAAACACCATGCCGAAGCTTCGTCGGTCGGGCGGCAGGTCGGTGATGTCCTGCCCGCGCAATTTGAAGGCCCCGGCATCCAAGGTGGTGAACCCGGCAATGGCCATGAGCAGCGTCGTCTTTCCCGACCCTGACGGGCCGAGCAGGGTCAGGAACTCGCCGTCTCCGATGTCCAGATCGATGCCATCTAGCGCGCGAACGTCGCCGTAGTGCTTCTTGGCACCGCGAACCGAAAGAACAGGCTCGAGTCTACCGGATGCTGTCATGGGCTGCTTTTCAGGCCCCCGCGCTTTCTTGGAATCGTGTCTGTTCCGACACTTCGGACTGCCCTCAAGTCAGCCACGGCAGGCGCGAACATGGAAATTAAAAGGGCAGGGCATTCTATAACTTTTGGTTATTCGCATCGTGCCGCAGTATCCCTCGGACGAGACGGATGGCGATGGATCGCTAGGCGGCCCGGTAGCCCAGCCGCAAGGCCGAGATCGCCATGGCAGCGGCGGCCTGCGTGGGGTCGATGACGACGATGCCGAGTTCGGCTTCCAGCGCCGCCCTGTAACGCGCCATGCCGGCACAGCCGAGAATGATGGCCTCGGCCTCATGCGCCTCCTTCAGCCGCCGGCCGACGTCGAGCATGCGAGCGCGACACTGCGTCTCATCCGCCAATTCTGAAACGGGAAGCCCGATCGGGAGATCGGCAACGACGAAGGGGGCGAGCATCACGCTGCGTGCGTGCCGCCAGTGGCGGGCGACCGCCACGTCGAGGATCGAGATCACGCCGGCCCGGACGCCGAGCGACGCAGCCGTGGCCATCGCCGACTCGGCCGCGCCGAAGATCGGCTTGGCGGTCACTTCTCGCGATGCGCTGACACCGGGGTCCGAATAGCAGGCGACGACGAAGGCATCGGCTTCGTCCGAGGCCGCCGCGATGTGCGTCGACACGAGCGTGGCCGCAAGGTCGCAACTCCGCTGGGACTCGATGCCGGGCGGGCCGTCCGTCAGGGTGATGCAGTCGATCGTCGGCGCATCGACTGTCCGCAGCGGCGCCATCGCCCGGTCGATCGCCGCAGTGACCTCGACGTTGCTGTTCGGATTGATGACCAGGATTCGAGGGGACACGCTAAACTGCCATGGTGGAGTCTGGCCTGATCACCCCAACCTGTTTGGTGATGCGCTCGTAGTGCTCAATCCGCCTGTGACGGGCGAAATCGAAGACCGTCTCCTTGTAGAAGACGCATTCGTCCAAGTCGCAGTCCGCAACGGCCAGTTCGTCATCCAGGGTTTTCGTTCGAGCAACGATCAGACCGGCCGGCGACACGATCATCGAATCGCCAAGCAGCTTGTGCCCGTCTTCCTCTCCGGCCTTCGCGACGGCAACGACCCAGGTCCCGTTCTGATACGCGCCGGCCTGCACCGAAAGCTCGTGGTGAAATCCGCGCAGCTCGTCTTGCTCTTCAGGCCGTTGGGAGTTGGTGGCCGGCGTGTTGAAGCCAAGCAGGACCATCTCCACACCCTGCAGCCCCATCACCCGATAGGTTTCCGGCCAGCGGCGGTCGTTGCAGATGCACATACCCAACAAGCCGTCCATCGCAGGCCAGACAGGGAAGCCGAGGTCGCCCGGCTCGAAGTACTTCTTCTCGAGGTGCTGGAAGCTTCGCTTCGGGTCGAACGTTGCGTGCCCGGGCAGATGCACTTTGCGGTACTTGCCGATCGTCTGGCCATCCGGGCCGACCAAAACGGAGGTATTGAAGTGCCGCGTGTTTCCTCCCTCCTTCGCAAGCTCCGCATAGCCGAGATAGAAGGCGATCCCCAGCTCACGCGCGCGGTCGAACAAGGGCTGCACCGCGGCGTTGGGCATCTCGGGCTCGAAGTAGCGCTCGACCTCTGTAGGGTCGTCGATGTCCCAGCGCGGAAAGAAGGTCGTCAGGGCAAGCTCAGGATAGACGACCAGATTGCAGCCATCCCGCCCGGCTTGTTCGAGAAGCGCAACCATGCGGTCCACGGCGATCTTTCGATTGTCGGACTTGTGCAAGGGCCCAAGTTGAGCGGCTCCAACACGGATGACTCTCGACATTCACCTTCTCCTGGCTGACCAGATTTCGCGGCGCCGGACCGTCGCGTCTTTTTCCCGGATCACTCTGCCCCGGGTAGGATCTCGACGCCGAAGTTGCGTCCGGGGTCGAGCTCCGGCTGCAGTCGCCCGGTCGGACTGGCGAATTCCGACGTTTCTCTCGGAAGGAATTGGCCGGAGCCTCTGTCCACGTGGAGTTCGCCATCGCTGACGACCACGCGGCCGCGGTTGATCACCGTGACCGGCCAGCCCTTGATCTGCCTGCCTTCATAGGGGCTGTAGCCGGCGCGATCGTGGAGATCGGCATAGCGAACCTCCCGCTCGCAGTTCACATCCCAGAGAGCCAAGTCGGCGTCCGCACCGATCGCGATCGTGCCCTTGCGCGGGAAGAGACCGTAGAGCCGCGCCGCGTTCGTGGACGTCAGCTCCACGAACTTGTGGATGTCGATGCGCCCCTTGACGACCCCTTCGGAGAACAACAAGGGCAAGCGCAGCTCGATACCCGGGACGCCATTGGCGATCTTCGTGAAAGGCGGGTTGGGGCCGGCGTAGAGCTTGCCGTGTTCGTCGTAGCTGTAGGGCGCATGGTCGGAGGAGACGACCTGAAACGTTCCGTTTTGGATGCCCCGCCAGATCGCCTCCTGGGCGCTCGCATCCCGCGGTGGCGGGCTGCAGCAGAACTTGGCGCCCTCCATACCGTGGCGATCGAGATCCTCCGCAGTCAGGAAGAGGTATTGCGGGCAGGTCTCGCCATAGATCTTGAAGCCGGCGCTCTGCGCTCGACGAATCTCCGCCATCGCCTCTTCGCTTGACACATGCACGATCAGCATCGGCGTATCCACCAGCCGCGAGAGCATGATGGCGCGATGCGTGGCTTCGCTTTCCGCCGTGCGGCTGTGGCTGATGGCATGGAACTTGGGCTCGACCCGATTGGCGTCGACCAGCTTGTCGGTCAGCCAGCGGATCATCTCGTGATTCTCCGCATGGACCATGACCAGGGCGCCTTCGCGTCTCGCCGTGTAAAGCACGTCCAGCATCTGCCGGTCGTCGAGCCGCAACATCTCATAGGTCATATAGACCTTGAAGGAGGTGAAGCCGTCCCGGATCAGCGCCGGCAGCTCCTGCCCCAGAACTTCAGGCCTCGGGTCCGACACAATCAGATGAAAGCCATAGTCGATGACGGACTTGCTGCTGGCGCGCGCGTGGTAGTCTTTGACCACATCGCGCAAGGAGTCGCCCTTGTGCTGTGCGGCAAAGGGAATGACGGTCGTGTTCCCGCCAAACGCAGCGGAGACCGTGGCGCTGTCAAAGTCGTCAGCCGTCATCAGCCCAAAGGCGGACCGCTGTTCGATATGACAATGCGCTTCAACGCCGCCAGGCAGGACGAGCAGGTCCGTGGCATCGATTTCCTGCCGCCCCTCGCCGAGGTTGCGGCCCAGCGCCACGATCTGACCGTCGGCAATGCCGACATCGCATTTCATTTTGGAGGCCGCGGTCACGACCGTGCCCTGCCGGATAACAAGATCGAAGTCGGTCACCTCGCCTCCATTCTTCTCGTGAGATCGCAATGAGGGGCTATTCGCGCCCTATGCTCGCTCGGTTTCAAGATTAATCAGCCGAGACCTATATAGTCGAATAAATCAGCGAACTGCTTGTATAAGACAAAGTTATGCTATTTAAAGCGTTTTCATCTTTCAACTAACATACTAAAAATTGTATCGTTTCGGTGCGTTCCGACCCTGATCAGCGAGAAAAGCAGGAGGCTACTCTCGTCCATCGGCCTTGATTGAAATCAGCCCTTTCAGATGAGCCTTCCAATGGGATGCAAGCGCATCGAGGTTGGCCCGATCCTCCTGCACGGCACATTGCACGCCCATCCCGCGCAAGAAGCAGAGCGTCAAGTTGAGGATCACCTGCGCCTCATGCTCGGGCAGATTTTTGTCGGCGAAGAACTGCCGCCAGATAGAGTCCAACGACTCGTGATACTCTTGCCGCACCCTCTCGACGCGCTCCTTCAGGTTCGGGGTCGTGCGCGCAGCGGCAATAAAATCGATGTTGATCATGAAGGAGCGGCCGGAAAACCGCGACCAAAGGTAGTCGACGAAATCGTCCAACGATACTTCGCCCTCCGCATAGCTGCCGGCGATGGCACGAAGCTGATCGCTCTCCTGTTTCAGGAGGCTCTCATAGGCCGCGCAGACCAGTTCCTCCTTCGAAGGGTAGTGATGCAGCATTGCGCCGCGCGAGATTCCTGCCCTTCTGGCAATCTCGACGGTCGATGCGTTCTGATATCCAAGAGCGAAGATGCACTCGAGCGTTTCTTCCAAGACGCGCTGTCGCATCCTCGCGGAGCGCAACTCGTTCTTGTTCGATAGCTTTGCTTGCTTCATCGCCTGTCCCTCACCGTCGTGGCGCTTCAGCCCTGCCAATCGACTGCCCCCTTCGCATCGATCAGCACCATCGCCGCAGGTCGCGGCGTCGACATTGTCAAGCGGATACACGCGCGCTGAGTCGACGATCGCCGTCACAGGAGCGGCTGCCGTGGCCAGGGCGAGCCACGACTCCTCTCCTGGCCGATTCAAACCTTGAAGGCCCTTTCTCCAAAGGCTGCGACCCTTGTCAACAATAGCAGAAAACAAACAGTCATGCCTGCTTGTTTTCTGAACCGCGCGGCGCTAGGGTGCTGTTGGCTTTTTGTTATCGCTGCGGAACGACGGCATCAGCCCCCATCATCCAAAGACATAAACCCGCAGCGCACCAAGGCACGGAGGACAAAGGGAATGTATCGTCTGGGAAAACTGACAAGCGTGGCCGCGGTCGCGATGACCATCATCTGGAGCGGCGCTGCGTCGGTCTCGGCTGAAGAGGCGGTCGAGGTAGGCGTTCTGCTTCCGCTCAGCGGCGCGAACGCTTCGGCTGGCGCCAAGGCCCTGCACGGCGTCGACGCCGGCCTGGCCGAGATCAATGCCTTCGGCGGCGTGCTGGGCGGCAGAGAGCTCAAGCTCATCATCGAAGATACGGAGTCCAAGCCGCAGGCCGGCATCGAGGCGGTGCGCAAACTTGTCGACGTGAACGACGTGCCGCTGGTTCTCGGCGCCATCTCCTCGGCGGTCACGATTCCCACCGGCAAATACACGGTCAGCAAGGACAAGAACCAGATCACCATCGCAGCCACTTCCGAAGCGCAGCGCGAAATCGGCGATGGGCTGTTCACCATGCTCGCGACCAACAGCGTGCTCGGCCGAGGCCTGGCTGAGTTTGTCGCGGAAGATGCCAAGCCCCAGCGGGTGGCGCTGTTCTACATGAACGATCCGTTCGGCGTCGGCATGGCGCGAGCGACCGGCGATGCCTTAAAGACACAGAACATCGAGATCGCCGCCGACCTTGCCTACGAACCGGCGAAAACCGACTACCGCGCGGAGCTGCAGCGTCTCGCGCAATCGAACCCGGATGCGATCGTCGCCGTATCCTTCGGCGAGACGGCGCGGGTGATCTTCAAGCAGGCCTACGAGCTCGGCTTGATGGATAAGGTACGCGGGAAATGGTATCAGCCCTACATCGCAAACCCGGCCGGCCGCTGCATTCCTGAGGTTTGCGAAGGGATCAAGGGCGTCGACATCGCTGCCGAGCCCGGCCCGCGCTATGACAGCATCCTTGCCAAAATCGCCGAGTCCGCCGGAGAGGACGTTCAGCTCGATTGGTTCACCTCTGTCGGCTACGACGTCGTCTGGGTCGCCGCGCTGGCCATAAACCTGGCCAACTCGACCGACCCTGCGAAGATCAGGGCCGCGATCCCGAAAGCCATGGAGGTCTACCGCGGCATCACCAAATCCGATTTCTCGGTCGATGCGGATGGCGTGCAGGTGAGCCAGCGGTTCGGGCGGCGGATCTATGAGGACGGCGCTCTCGTCGACTATCTCGTCGAGTAGGTCTTCACCCAAGAACAGAGTGTTTGGGAGCCGTTGCGCCTGCGACGCGACCTGACGGCGCAGCGGCTCTGCTGCCAATCGGCGAGACATCCATCGTGCTAGAGCAAGTCCTTTTGAACTCGGTGATCCGCGGGTCGGAGATCGCCTCCCTGGCGATCGGGGTGACGATACTCTTTTCGCTGCTCCGCTTCGCCAACTTTGCCCATGGCGAGTTCGCTCTCTTGGGCGCTTACTTCACCTACTTCTTCGTCTCGGTTCTCGAGATCAACCTGTGGGTTGCCGCCGTCTTGGGCGCCGTTCTGGGCGGCGCCGTCGCGCTGTCGAGCGACGTCGCCCTGTTCAGCCGGCTGCGAAGTTCGCCCGGCGTGGTGTTGCTCATCGCCTCGCTCGGACTGTCGATCTTCCTGCGCGCGGTCGTTGCCGGCATCTGGGGCGTGGAAGGTCACACCTACAGCGACGAGCTGGAAACCATCTATCGTATCGGCGAGGCCGTGATCACCCACACGCAGGTGATCATCGTCATCGTTTCCTTCACCGCGATGGCCCTGTTCTATCTGCTGCTGAACCATACGCAGCTCGGGCGCGCCATGCGCGCCATGTCGGACAACATGGCGCTGGCGAAGGCACGCGGCATTAATATCGAAGTCACCATTCGCTGGATCTGGTTCATCGTCGGCAGCTACGCCGCGCTCGGCGGCACGCTGATCGCCATGGACACGCAGCTTTGGCCCGAGATGGGAGTTCATATCATACTGGTGGTCTTCGCCGCGACGATCCTGGGGGGCATCGGCAACGTCTACGGCGCGGTCATCGGCTCCTTTCTGATCGCTTTCCTGGAGAACGCCTCGCTGGCGATCGATTGGGCCTTTCTGTTCGCACCGTTCGGCGTCGAAGGAAGCGTCTATATCCCGACCGGGTATAAGTTCGCGGTCTCCTTCGCCGTGCTCATCATCGTCATGCTGCTCTTCCCCAAGGGCATCATGAAAGGCAGCAAGGGGGACTGACGCCATGATCGAGCTGGCTCTGTTCTTCAGCGTCTTGATCGGCATCTACGCCATCATGGCTCTGGCCCTGAATCTTCAGTACGGCTACGCGGGGCTCTTGAACTTCGGCCTCGTCGCGTTCTTCGCGATCGGCGCCTACGCCTCGGCGCTTCTGTCGCTGAGCGGCGTGCCGGTCCTGATCGCCATGGCGATCGCAGCGGTGATCTCGGCCGTCGTGGGAGCGCTGATCGCGATCCCGACCATGAAGCTATCGGTCCACTACTGGGCCATCGTCACCATCTCCATCGCCGAGCTCATCCGTGTGATCAGCACCAACGAGGAATGGCTGACCGGTGGGACCTTCGGCCTCGGTGACATTCCTCAGCCCTTGGCGACGCTGGTGCCGCTCGAGTCCTACCCTCTTTTCTTCGCCGGCTTCACCTTGGTGCTCGTGGTTGCCTGCTACCTTTTCTCGTCCGCCCTGGTTCATTCGCCCTACGGCAGGGTCCTCAAGGTCATCCGCGAAGACGAGGACTTCGGCCAATCGCTCGGAAAGGATGTCGCGAGCTTCAAGCTGCGGACGATGGTCGTCGGCGCCGCAATGGTGGGGCTGGCCGGCGCGCTCTATACGCACTTCACCACCTACATCACGCCGCAGGCCTTCGAGCCCATCGTCACCTTTATCATCTGGGCGGCCGTCATCCTAGGCGGCAAGGGCAACCTGCTCGGCTCGCTGCTCGGCGCGACCGTCATCGTCCTCCTCTACAACAGCACCCGCTTCATCGGCGACTACGTCGAGCTGTCGGCCGTGACGCTCGCGAATATCCGTCTGGCTTTGATCGGACTGCTGATCATGCTGACCGTGCTGCTGCGGCCCAACGGCATTCTGCCTGAGCGTAAGCAGGTCTTCTGACATGGCGGCGAACCCCATCATCGACGTCTCCGGCCTGTCCATTTCGTTTCGGGGGATCAAGGCCCTGCAAGACGTCTGCTTCGCGCTCAACAGCGGAGAGATCGTCGGACTGATCGGCCCGAACGGCTCGGGCAAGACCACGGCGCTCAATTGCCTGTCGGGCTTTCTCAAGCCGGATGCGGGCGTCATCCGCTTCAAGGGCGAGGACATCACCGGGCAGTCGCCGGCGGAGGTCGCCAATCGGGGCCTCATGCGCACCTTTCAGGTGACCAAGCTGGCCCGCCGCATGACCCTGATCGAGAATCTCCTTCTGGCCGCCCAGAAGGCGGACGACGAGAGCCTCTTCGCGACGATCTTCGGGCGCGGCACCTTCGCCCGGCGCCAGCCCCAGCTGCTCGACCGGGCGCGAGAGCTGCTTGAGATCGTCAAGCTGTCGCATCTGGAGAACGACTACGCCGGCGTCCTCTCGGGCGGGCAGCAGCGGCTCCTGTCCATCGCCCTGGTGCTGATCCGGGACCCGGACGTGATCCTGCTGGACGAGCCCGCGGCGGGCGTTCATCCCGACCTCGTCGTGGAGTTCATCGCCATGGTCAACCGCATCCGGGAGGAGCGCGGCAAGCCCTTTCTGATCATCGAGCACAACATGCATTTCATCAGCAGCGTCTGCGACAACGTCGTCGTGCTGGACGCGGGAACCAACCTGGCGTCGGGGCCGCCCAACGTCATCCACAACGATCCGCGTGTATTGGAGGTTTACCTTGGGACGCCACAGGACGCTTGAGATCCAGGATCTCAAGGCCGGCTACGACGCCAGCGAGATCCTGCACGGCATCAATCTTCACGTCGATACGGAAGAGATCGTGTCCGTTATCGGGCCGAACGGCTGCGGCAAGTCCACGGTCTTGCGCGCGATCATGGGGCTGACCCAGTGGAGCGCCGGACAAATCCTGTTTCAAGGCGCCGATATCCGAGGCATCGACAGCAGCCGTATCGTTGCCGGCGGCATCGGCTACGTTCCGCAGCTCGAGAACGTCTTCTCGGGCATGACCGTCACCGAGAACCTGCAGATCGGCGGCTACCTGCTCTCCAGGGCTGAGCGCAAAACACAGATAGAGCGATCCTACGAGCTGTTTCCGGTGTTCAAGGACAGGCGCGCCCAGGCCGCCGGAACCATGAGCGGCGGCGAGCGCCAGACGCTTGCCTTGGCCATGGCACTGATGACTTCGCCGAAGCTGATCCTGCTGGACGAGCCCTCCGCCGGCCTGTCGCCCAAGGCGACGCACGACATGTACGGCAACATCGTCGGCTTGCCCGAGCGGCTCGGCATGTCGGTGCTCATCGTCGAGCAGGACGTCCACGGCGTCCTGGAGGTCTCGCAGAGAACCTACGTGCTGAGCATGGGCGCCAACGACTTCGACGCCCCCTCCGACCAGGTCATGGACGACGAGCGGATACGTCTCGCCTACCTCGGCGAAGGCGACTGATGCGGCAGGACACGACAGCCGGCCTCGTCGACGAGACCTTCACGCCTTCGCCTGCCGTCGGCGCGCTGTGGGAGCATGCCCGCCACCGGCCCGGGCAACAGGCCGTGATCGACCCACGCGTGTCGCAGACGTTCGAAGAGCTGCGCTCGGACGTCGAGGCACTCGCGCGCGCACTCCGCGACCATGGCATTCGCGCGGGCGAGCCGGTGCTGGTCCTGTTCGATGTCTGCGCGGAGTCCGTGGTGGCCTATTGGGCGCTTCGGGCAATCGAGGCCGTCGTGGTGGTGGGCGATCCGACCGGCAAGAACGCCGACTTGGCGCACTATCTTCAGGTGACGGGTGCACAGCATGTGCTGGCAGGTCGACGGGCGGCCGAGGCACTGGAACCGCCGGACAGTGCCGCCTGGCACATCTTGGCAGGCGGCACTGACGGCGCGCTTCGTCATTGGGTCCTGACGCCCAGCTCCAACGCTACGGCAATGCCGGACGACACGTTCGAAGCGGCGGGCGATGCCGCCGTGGTGCTGTTCAGCTCCGGCACCACGGGCAAGCCAAAAGCGATCGTCCATAGCAAAGCCTCCATAGCGGCGCTGCACCAGGTTCTATTGGAAACCTGGAAGCTCTCCCCCGGCGACATCGTCCTGGGCGCGCTCCCCTTCCATACCATCTACGGGCTGATCTTCAGCGCAGCCTCCGCCGTTCATTCGGGTGCAACGCTGGTTCTACTCGAGCGCTTTCGTCCCGAGGATGCCTTGGCCGCCATCGAACGCCATCGCATCACGACGGCGGCCCTGGTGCCCGCCATGCTGATCATGATGCGGACTGCCGAAGGCAAGGAGGGCTATGACCTGTCTTCGCTGAGAGCGGTCTACACGGCCTCGGCGCCGATCAGCGAGTCGGACATCGAGCGCTTTCGCGCCTTCAGCGGCGCCTCCGTGATCGCCAACTACGGCATGACGGAGATTCCCGGCGCCGCGGTCGAACCTGCGGATGTGCCGCATCACGCGGGGTCCGTCGGGCGGGTCAGCCCCGGTTTCGAGGTGGTCGTCCGCGACGCCGAGGGAAGGCCCCTGCCGATCGGCGAGACCGGCGAGATCACCATGCGGGGCCCGACCTTGATGCAGGGCTATCTCGGCGATGCGGCGCAGACGGCGGAGCGCATCCGCAACGGCTGGATCCATTCGCAGGACCTCGGCCGCCTCGACCCAACCGGCAACATCTATCTCTCCGGGCGCCGCTCGGACATGATCATGCGCGGCGGCCTCAACATCTCTCCCCTCGAGGTCGAGAACGCCCTTTCCACACATCCCGATGTTCTCGACGTCGCCGTCGTCGGCGCCCCCCACGCGGTTCTGGGACAGACGGTTTGGGCCTTCGTTGTGGTGCGCGCATCTGAGCCTGGCGCGCACCTCCAAGAAAGGCTCACGGAGCACTGCCGCAACGTGCTGTCGCCGCCCAAGGTTCCGGCGCAGGTGCTGTTCGTAGACGAAATCCCGCGCAATGCCGGCGGCAAGATCCTGCGCAGGCAGCTCCTGTCGGACAGAGACGGCGGCGGCGGCAGCAACGGGTCAAGCGGGAAGAGAGGAGCGTGATCTTGGACGGGATCGTACGAACGGAGGTTCGCGACGCGGGCGTCGCCCTTATCACCATCGACCGGCCGCACAAGCGAAACGCCATGACGCCGGACATGATCCGACAGATGCTGGACGCCTTTGCGGACTTCGGCGGCGACACAGCGATCAGCGCAATCGTCCTGACCGGCGCCGGCGACACCGCCTTCTGCGCCGGCCACGACATCAAAGCGATCGAGCCGGGCGACCTCGGGCATCTCTACGAGGAAGAGCACATGCAGGTGTTCTTGAGTCCGCGCAAGACGACGAAGCCGGTGATCGCCGCGGTCAATGGCGCCGCCTATGCCGGCGGCTTCTGCCTCGCCCTCAACAGCGATCTGCGCCTGGCGACCCCCGGGGCTACCTTCGCCGTCCCCGGCCCAAAGCTCGGCATCGTGCCAATCGCCGGGCAGTCGTCGCGGCTACCCCATCTGCTGCCGCCGGCGGTCGCCAACGAGATGGTGATGCTGGGGACAGCGCTCACCAGTAGCCGCGCCGAGCACTTGGGGTTCGTGAATGCCGTGGTGCCCGCGGCAGAGCTTGTCGAGCGCGCTGTGGCGATGGCCGCCGAGATCTCCGCCATGGCGCCCTTCGCGATCGAGTCCTACAAGCGCATTGCCCAGGCAACGCTCTATGAGAACGTTCAGGTGGCTGACGCCATGGAGTACTGGCTCGCCATGTCGGCCGGGCAAAGCGCGGACGTCCAGGAAGGCCTGGCCGCCTTTCGCGAGCGCCGTCCGCCCAACTTCAGGGCGCGCAAGGAGGAGGCATGAGCCTTCTCACGCCCGAGGTCATGTCGTGGGTCGGCCGCTCCATCGAGTTCTGGAGCGACCCGATCTCCGCCACCGAGGTGCGTCGGTTCGTCAGCGCGTCTGGAGACGACAACCCGCGCTATGCGCTGCCCGAGACCCCGGAGGGGTCTGAAGGAACCCCGGTGCCCCCCATGCTGTACTACGCGGTGACCCGGCCGCTGGTGCCGGCCTCGGAGCTGGCCGATGACGGAACGGTGCAGGAGCACCGGCCGATGATCGGCACGGGGCAAACGATGGGCGGCAGCGTCGAGGTGGAATGGCTGCGTCCCCTGGCCCTGAACGACCGGCTGCGCGGTGTGCGAACCCTCGCCTCCTTGAACGAGAAGCGTGGGCGCCGTCGCGACTTCGTCGTCGCCGAGTGGATTACCGAGTACTGGGATAGGGAGGGCGCGCTCGTTGTCCGAGAACGCTACGAACAGATACTGTTCTGAGAAGCCGCTATCGCTCGACAGGGTGCCAGTCGGCACATGCCTGCCGACGTTGACGAAGTGCCCGTCTCAGGTCGAGGTCGTTCTCTTCTGCGCGGCGATCCGGAACTTTCACCGCCTGCACTTCGATCAGGCCTTTACCGAAGAGCAAGGCTTCGACGGCGTCATCGTGCCCGGATTTCTCATGGGCAACTGGTGTCTGGAAGCCGCCAGCCGTGCTTTCGGCCCGGACGCGGAGGTATGCCGGCTCAAGTTCAAGAACACCGCTGTCGCGCCGGTTGGCATCGCCTACACGATTGAGGGGGCCGTGACCTCGGTCGGACAGCAAGACGACGGCCGCCGCCTGGTCACCTGTGACTTCACGGTCGCCGGTCCGGGCGCCGAAGTCGTGACGCTCAGTACCGTCGACATCCGTTTAGCGTGACCCTAGCTGTTCAGTCCCGCGGTATGATGGAATCAGTTTAAGAGAGATTTCATCACTTCGGGAGGCTTTATGGGACAGATATTACACGGCAGCGCCACGACCACTCACGCCGTCAGAGCTGCACTACAGCGATCGAAAGCTACGATCGCGGAGCTCAGCGCCCAATACGGGGTGAACCCGAAGACGGTGATGAAGTGGCGCAACCGTTCCTCGGTGGAGGATCTGCCGATGGGGCCGAAGGATGTTCGCTCCACAGTCTTGAGCACGGCCGAAGAAGCGCTTTGCATCGCATTTCGCAAACACACCTTGCTGCCACTGGATGACTGTCTCTACGCGCTGCAGGCGACGGTGCCCCATCTGACGCGCTCCTCGCTGCACCGACTGTTCCAGCGTCATGGCATCTCGCGCCTACCGCAGGTCGATGGTGACAAGCCGAAGAAGAGGTTCAAGGTCTATCCGGTCGGCTACTTTCATATCGACATCGCCGACGTCCGCACGGCCGAAGGCAAATTACACATGTTCGTAGCCATTGACCGTGCATCGAAGTTTGCCTTTGCGAAACTGTACGAGCACGCCACCCGGCGCGTTGCTGGCAACTTCCTGCACCACCTCATTGAGGCTGTTCCTTACAAGATCCACACGGTGCTCACCGACAACGGTACCCAGTTCACCACGCCGGGCAATGCCGCTTCCGCAGCGCCACTGACCGGGAGGCCCTCGACAAGCGGAAACCGGTCTGGGCGCATGCCTTCGAGTACGCCCATGCCCAGAACGACATCGAGCACCGGCTTACAAAGCCCAATCTCCCTTGGACAAATGGCCAGGTGGAGCGGATGAACCGGACGCTGAAAGAGGCGACCGCCCCAGTCAAACTACCCACCATGCAGGGTCCCGAACGCGGTTACGTCGCGGTTAGGCGCTAAGACAGCCAAGGGCGGTATTTCAAGGTTGGCTCCACAGTACCTGGCGGCACTGCTTCAAAGCCTCCCGCCTATCCTACACATGGCGGCCCTAGCGTCACTGCAAAGCTGTAGTAAAGGTGCACGGGGTCTTTCCGTCTGACCGCGGGTACTCCGCATCTTCACGTATGTGTAAAGGACACTCGTATCAGCAGACTGTCAGGACCGATCTGACCCGAAGTAAGCACTCGCTTTGGCGAGGTAAGTCGACAGGAATACGGACAGAGCCGACCGTCAATGCACACGCCTTTATGGCAGCTAACTGCGCTTAGTTAGTGTTTTTCAAAAAGGGGATTATTGGTTTTTCTTCGTAAGAAAAGCATTTGCCGTGGTGGTGTCCATTTTCACGCTGTCCAGATCCAGTTCAACAAGCAATCGGGACATTCTTCCATATCCAAACCAAACGGTACCGGTTACCACATCACCAAAGTGACTCCTAAGTCGTGCCGCGAGCTTTGTCAGCATTACAGGATCAGACTCATCCAAAAGATCATCGATAATTTTCACAATCTCTTCGCGTCGAGTTTGCGTGAGGCTAGCCGTGAGTTCATCAAAAACCTTAATACTCGTAGCCTCTCTACCTTTTGGGTTTGTACGAAGAGTCAATCTCACCGGGGTTCCTTCCTCAGCCCCTTGCTCAAGAAGAGCGGTTAAAAGATGTTTCGGGATGTAACCAAACGGCCCGCCATCATTTACAAAAGCGGCTCCACTGCCGTTCTTTCGAATCTGGCTTATGTAGCCAATGAGTTCTTCTTTGGTTTCATCCATTTCTAGAGTGGTTTCGGGAGCTGCCCTAGGCAATTCAACAGTGGCGAAGTTTGGAGATTTTCGCCAGCTCTGGCCTTGCTTTTTCGATTTGGGCGGCTCAAATGACGCTGCATTTGCGAATCCGTTTGATGGGGCGCGTGGAAAATCTCTAGCGGCTACTTTCTCAAACTCACGTTCAGGTATTGCTCGGAATGCGTAAGCTAGCGAAACGTCAAGCGCATACACGGGATGAGGTCTGAGGCTATGCTTTCTAGCCTTCATCCTCGACTTATCATGCACGGCACCTTGCATGATAAGCTTCGACAACTTGACAGAATTTCTTGGCAATATGCTGAAATACACACCTTGTGGTAATATTTGACGGCCGCTTTCTTTGTTTTTTACTCTGGACTCTTCATTTCTTTGGGTAATAATCTTAACAATGTACTGAACTACTGACTGATCTTCGTCGGAAAGATAATGATGATTTAAAATCTGCTCGCTAACAACCTCTTGTGTAGCAATCTTAAGACGGTTCTTGCTGATCTTGTTTGTGCCACCGTCATATGCTCGCCTGACAATTTCCCAAAACCGCCTGGGAATTCCGTTAGCGCAGAAAATTGCAAGCCGAAAGGTGCTATCACTGTCGAAGTACTCGCGCACAAAAGCGTGAACATCACCCTCATAACCCAATATCGCATGCGCGCGATTGATTAGCATTTTCTCGAAGAACTCGAGATAAGATTCAACGTCAGTTTCGTCCCATTGGATGAATTCGACCGTGCAGTCTTGCCCCGGTTCAAAGCTGAACCCATAAGTATCTCGATCTGGATAGTTGGTTTCACCCCTTGGGTAGACAGTGCCTACAAAAAAAGCGCACTCATCTTTCTCTGCCACTGTGGATGTACAGCCGCGCAGTGCCTTAAAAAAACGAAATATCTCTATTTGCGCATCGGCACTTGCCTCTGAACACTCATCCAATAGAATCAAAGTATAATCAAGATCGAGAATTTTTTGTATTTCCTGAAGAAATCTAATAATGAATTCTGCAGCATTGTTGTGAACCAAGCGCGAACCCAACATCTGCACCGTACCTTCGTTTATTCCCGATTCTTGAAATTCACTTTCCTTGGCTCTAGACAAACTTCCTGAAAATAATAAACTTGAAGCTCTCGCAAGAAAAGAGATTCCCTTTTTTTCTTTTAAAGTGGCACTGGAGACCTGCTTCAGATTCTTGGCGGTTAGGTCATAACTCAATTGAAATAGCAATTCTTCGGCACAGGCGCGTATTTGAATTATTTCTTTTGTGAAATCCTCAAACGTAGGGGTCGCTTCAAGACCAAGCGCGCGTTTCATCCCCCTGACCGCTTCCAAAAGCACGCCTTGGTCCCTGTCTCGAAAATCACTATTCGCCTCAAGTGTTTCGATGCAAGCGTCAACAATGCGCGCATACAATTGAACTCGAAACTCATCTGGATCGCGCTTCACATATTCGCTCAACTGGGCCAAGGATACATAAGCTGGAAGGACGCGCGTCTTTTTGAAGTTCTCCAGATGGTACCGTTGTATCATCTTCAGAATATGAGTTTTCCCTGTTCCGCGTATGCCTTCAATAAGAGTATTTTGTCGATTGCCAATGCCTACAACATCAAACCCAACGTGAGCTTGAGGGTAGAAACCTCCTGCTTGGGCATCGTGGTTGAAGAAATTCACAGGAAGCGTCAATTGCGAGTTTCCCCTTGAATTGAGATCTCTTTCTCAGCCGCATTGTTGTTGGCTTAAGTTTATACAACCTTCGGTTTTAGTCAACAGCAGAGAACGGCATTGACAGCAATCTACTTATCACAGGCAAAAGATCGGGGCTGAAGGCTTCGCACCGTGTTGCCAGCCTACGGACAGCTAACGCGTTGGCAGCGTTTCAGGATGCGTCCCGAAGTCCGCAGCAGTCAAGCGTGGCATTCCCGCCTTAGTCGCTATGGTATAAAGACAAGCTTGACTATCTACTGCCTAAGGTGCTGTCAGACCAATGAAAACTGGTTTCACCAGATCCACACCGTCTCATGACAAACATCGATGCCACGTTCGAACAGCAGATCCTAGACCTGATGCAGCGACAGCAGATATCGGATCTAAATTATCATCGTTAGGCGGATAGTATCAGACGACTCGTTGAAGTAATGGAAGGGATGCCACATCGCCGGATGCCAATGATCGCCTTTGAACAAGATTAGTCTGACACTGCCTCTCGCTGGTATTCTGGGCCTGGCCGCAAACAAAGAAAAGCCGTTCGACTAGAGCGGCCCGTCTGTTCAGCAGACTAATTTGGTTGCGGGGGCGCGCAACCGCCGTGAGCAGCAGAACCTCTTCCAAGCAGTAGCATGATGGCCCAAGCTGAGCCATGAGATCACTAAGTGGCTGAATTCGGCCAGAAGCGACCATTTCTTAGAGCTGCCAGAAGGGTCTGCCTGTGGATCCAAAAGTCGCCATTCGGACATAGCAGCTCATAACCTGAAGGCTTGGCTTAGGCACGGCCCTCCTGCGGAGGGACCCGGCAAGCCGAGAAAGCGAAATCAGGTTCAAACGGGTCCGCCGGAATATCCTGTTACATCAAGTCCGCCGGCCGGCGATGTAGTGTTGCCTGTTCATAGGCGTAGGCCTGTTGAATGAGCGCGGACTCTGTCCACTGCTGCCCCAGGAATATCAGTTCAAAGGGTGCGCCGGACCGATAGTATCCAGCCGGAACCGTAACCCCAGGCAGACCTGCGATGTTGAGTTCGCCAACCGTCGTTTCCCGAATGGCGTCACCGGAATGCAACTCCGGCAGTTCTTCGATCATCTGCGGATACACCAGGCCGTCCAATTCGTGTCGTGCAAAGACCTCCGCGAGCAGCTCTAGATAGCGGCGCTTGAGTTCGATGAACTGTGGCATCTCAGGCGGCTGGCTCGGCACCTTGATGGCCTCGACAAAGTCCGGCAGCTCATAGAGATACCCAAGGATACCGCCCTTGCCGGTAACCTCTTCGATCTGGGTGGCGGCAGCGAACTCATCCCAGGTTTTGATCGCGGCATTGTCACCCAGTCGCCTCAGATAACACGTCATGTCGTAGGCGATGGACTCAAGTCCCCGGCCGTCGAAAAAGGGCGTCCCGGGTGTGACTTGACGATAGCTCGCAAAATCGGTCCCGCTGAACGGATCCTCGATGAGCTCAGCGCCGGCCTCGACCAACTCGCCTTTCGCTCGTTCGTAGTGCTCGACGGTCTCCGGCGATAGCTCGTATGGCCGCCACCCTGGGCCGTAGAGACCCAGCCGCTTTCCCTTCAAACCATCCCTCGACAAGTTTGCGGCATATCCCTCTCGGGGGATCTTGTCGACGCAGGCCAGCGTCTTGGGATCCTCGCTTGTGAACCCCGCCAGGACATCAAGACCATGAGCCGCGTCTTCCACGGTGCGGGCAATGGGACCGACCACATCCCGGTTTCCCGACAAGGGAACCACCCCGGCGTTTGGGACAAGCCCAATCGTCGGTTTGATTCCGACCAGCCCCTGCGCGGAGGCCGGGTTCTGGATCGACCCGCCGGTTTCCTCCGCCAATCCCAGGACTGCCATATGGCTCGCGACCGCGGCCGCCGTCCCGGCGCTCGAGCCACCCGGAACCCGCTCGGTGTGAGCGGGATTCTTCGTCGGGCCTGCCCAACTGTCGTTGGCATGAGTGCCCGTCCAACTGAGAATCGGAACATTGGTCTTCCCGAGGATGATCGCATCGGCGGCTCGCATCCGCGCGACAACCGGGCTGTCGCGTTCCGGCATCAAGTCAACACCGCCGGCTTCGGAATAGAGCCTTCTCCACCCGGCGGTCGTCGGGAACCCCTTCATGTCCATCGGATCTTTGATCACCACCGGCACACCGGCCAAGGGACCGACGGGCTCGCCGTCGGCAATGCGTCTGTCGACATCCCGCGCTGTCTCCAGCGCCGCCTCGTTTGCAAAGATGATCGCGTTGTACTTCGGATTCATGGCCTCGACCTGAGCGAGGGCCGCCAAAGTCAAAGCCTCGGCAGTGAAACGACCGTTTGAAAGCCCGTCACGGACCTCCCTGACGCTCAGAGTTCCCAAGTCCGGTGTTTCGCTCATCCTGATGTTCTCCTCCCTTTTGGGTCAGACCGTCATATGCTCGTGCACGAGATCGTCGGTCAGTTCTGCTGTCGGTCCCTCTGCAACGATGCGTCCCTTCTCCATCATCGCAAAACGATGGGAGATCTCCCGAGCAAAGCGCACATTCTGTTCCACCAGAATGACGGTCAGCCCTAGGTCTCGATTGAGCTTGAAAATCACCTGTTCAATCTCTTCGACGATCGACGGCTGAATACCCTCGTTCGGTTCATCGAGAAGAAGCAGTCCAGGGTCGGCCGCAAGAGCCCGGGCAATCGCCAGTTGTTGTTGCTGGCCGCCTGAGAGAAGCCCCCCTGAGCGTTCCAGGTTGTCGCGTAGATAGGGGAAAAGTTCGACTACGATGTCCGGTATGGTGGGTTTCCCGTTCGCGCGAGCAAATCCTCCCATGAGGATGTTCTCTCTAACCGTGAAATCGGGAATGATCTCTCGGCCCTGAGGCACGTAGGCGATACCCGAACGCGCCCTGGCATAAGGCTCGCTCGATGCGATGTCGCGTCCCTGTAGATTGATCTCACCCGTAACCCGATCCGACAGGCCCATCAGCGTCTTGAGCAGCGTGGTTTTGCCGACCCCGTTTCGGCCCAAGATCGACGTTACGTCTCCCTTGCCGACCTCCAGCGAGATGTCATGCAGAACATGGCTGCGACCGAAAAAACTGTTGAGGTCCTTGATCGATAGCATCACGAAATTCCCGCCGATCCCAAATAGGCTGCGCGAACTTCGTCATTCGTTTCTATGTCCGAAACCGATCCTTCGGCGATCACCTTGCCTAGATGCATCACCGTGATGATCTCGGCGATTTCCCGCACGAAGCTCATGTCGTGCTCGATGACCAACAAGGTATGGTTGCCGCGTAGTCTTCGGATTATCTCGGCTGTCTTATAGGTCTCATCGTGGGTCATGCCCGCTGTCGGCTCATCGAGCAAAACGACCTTCGGATCTTGCGCGACCAGGATGCCCAACTCCAACCACTGCGTCTGACCGTGGCTAAGATGGGCAGCAACTAGGGACTGAACCGCCGCTAGTCCGATCAGCTCGACAATCTCTGCAACCCGATCGCTATCGCTCGGGGACATTCCGAAACGAAGGTTCTTGAAAACAGATTGGCCATGGCATCGGGCAACTTCGATGTTCTGCTTCACCGTCAGGTTACGAAAGACGCTCGGTATCTGAAACTTGCGGCCCACGCCCGCCGCCGCGATCTTGTGCTCTTGCCAGTTTGTGATGTCGCGGCCGAAGACCCGAACGTGTCCCTGGGTACAAGGGACGCGGCCGGATATCATGTCCATCAACGTCGTCTTGCCGGCCCCATTCGCGCCAAGCAGAACGCGCAGCTCGCCGTCGGCGATTGACATCGTCACGTCGTCCACGGCGACAAACGCGCCGAATTTCACGGTCAGCCTGTCGAGGGTCAGTGCATCAGACATCTTGCTTCACCTCCCGTTCGGGAGATGACGAGGATGCCGCGAGACCGTGGGCTTTCTCCCGATCGCGCCTGGCGAGCCAATCCACAAAGTCGTGGGCAAGTCCGCCAAGGCCTCTCGGAAGGAACAGCACGACCAACACAAAGATCAGACCGATGATCGCCTTCCAGGCGTCAACGAGCGCTTCCGTCTCGCTCACCTGAGATTCGATGACATTGATGAGTATCGCGCCGATACACGCGCCCAGCAGCGAAGACCGTCCACCGACCGCGGCCCAGACGACCATCGTCACCGAAAACGAAAGGTCCATGAATGTTGGGGATGCAAATTCCGAAACCAGCACGAACAGCATGCCCGCATAGCCTGCAATCGCTGCGGACACGACAAAGAAAAACGTCTGATACAGAGGAACATCGAACCCGAGATGACGGGCGCGTTGCTGATCATCGCGAATGGCTTGAAGAATCAGGCTTGCGCGGGTGTCCGCCAGCAATCGTCCCGCGACCAACACGAACGCCAGCGAAACCGCGACAAGATAGTACATCTCCCGACTATAGGGGTCGAACTCGTAGCCAAAGACGGTGAAGAAGCCCAGGTCGGTTAGCCCGTTGAACCCATTCGTCACAGGCTGGGCATCGATCACGATCAGGCGGACGAGAAGAACGAGGGCCAAGGTGATGATCGATACGAAAACGCCGGAGATGCGGTTCTTGAATACGAGCGCGCCAAGCAGTCCCGCCACCACGACAGGAACCACTATCCCCATCGCCACACCGAACCATTGGTCCTGAAAAGGTATCCAAAGATAGGAGCCGGGCGTGATGCAGCAGAGCTCGATAGGCGCATCGGGTTCCGCGTTCCAAAGCATGAAGTCGGGGATTGGTTTGTCCGAACCCTGCGCAAGGCTCGTCGGGCTCATCAGCTTCAAGGACATCGCCATCATGTAGGCGCCGAGTCCGAAGAAGAGCCCCTGCCCCAAATTCAGCACGCCCGCATAGCCCCAGGTCAAAGCAATGGAGAGCCCAAGCATCCCATAGACCAAATACTTGGATGCGCGATTGAGCCCGAAATCGTCCGTGAACAGGGGAACGGCAAACAGCGACAGAATGAACAGAGCATAGGCGGCGAGCTGCAGTTTTCTTTTCAAATCCATCTCAGCGCCCTTTGAAGGAGAAGAGCCCTTTGGGCTTGAGAACGATCACTGCAATGACCACGGCGAACACGACGGCACGGGCAATGATGTCATTGCTGAACAGCGCCACGAGCGCGTTGATCTCGCCAAGAAGACCCGACGCCAGAATCGTGCCGTAGATGCTGCCAACCCCACCTGCAACCACGACGAGGAACCCGTCGACAACCAAGGTGCTCCCCATGTCCGGGAACACCGTCTTGAACCCGGACATCATGACGCCCGCCACACCGGCAAGTCCGGAGCCGAATGCGAAGGTCAGCGCGTTGACTCGTTTGACGTCGATCCCGCAGGCCGCTGCCATTTGAGGATTGCGAATGATGGCTCGCACCTGAACCCCAAACGACGTTCGGTAGAGTATCGCCCATGTGACGAGAGTGAGGACCGCGGTTACGGCGATGATGAAGACGCGATAAGCGTTCAAATCCGTCCCCGCCACGTGAACGGTTCCCTGCAGCACGGACGGGACCGAGACGTTTTGCAGGCCGGGGCCCAAGCCCTCGATGTTGATGCCGAAGAAGGACAGACCGAACTCCAGACGAATGGACTGCTGGAGCAGTATCGAGATTCCCCAGGTGGCAAGGAGCGTATCGAGAAGACGGCCGTACAAGCGCCTGACAACCAGGCGTTCGATGACCAGACCGATCAAGGCCGTGACAAAGAAAGCGATGGGGATTGCAGCAAAGAAACTCAGATCGAGCCAGATCTTCGACATGACCGTGACGTAGGCCCCGATCATGACCATATCGCCGTGGGCCATGTTTATGACGCCCATGGCGCCATAGGTAATCGCCAGCCCGAGCGCGATCAGCAGCAAGATCGAGCTCAGGCTCAGGCCTATGAACAAAACTTCCGCCATTGACTGCTCCCCGACTGCCGCCAGAGAGCGGCGCCACGATCCGAACGTGAACCGCGACGCCGCCCTCTGGTTTGGCGCAAGCTTAGAGCTTGTCTCTCAGCAGCCCTTGGGAGGTGCAGAACAGGTTGTCCGCCGTCTCACCATACGCGGAATAGGGCAGCGGTTTGATGTTGCCGTCGGACGCCACGATGATCTTGCTTTGCCCGTCTTCCTGCCACTCACCGATGCGGGGCGTCAGCGCCGCGTGCAGATTGTCGCCATCGATCGTGACGGTGCCGCCCGGTGCGTCATAGCTCTGTCCGCCGAGCTTTTCCCGAACAGCATCGATGTCCAGGGTGCCGGCTGCCTCAACGGCCTGTTTCCAGATGAACACCTGGAAGTAAGCGGCTTCCAGGGAGTGATAGGTCACCACTTTCGGATCATTCACTTTCTTGCGGAAGCTCTCGACGAATGCGCGGTTCGCATCGGTGTCGATCGATTGGAAATAGGGAACGGACGTGAAGCTGCCTGCGGCAAACTCCGCGCCCATTGCCTGAATTTCGATCTCACCCGTCACCGTGGCGCAGATTGGAATGTCCTCTTGCGAGATACCCTGGTTCTTGAACTCGCGATAGAAGGCGATGATTGAATCGCCGACCACATTCGACACCACGGCATCACAGCCCGAGTCTTTGATCTTCTTGACCATGGATGCCCATTCGGAATGGCCCAGCTCCAGATACTCGTCCGCGATCCATTCCGCGCCGTTGTCGGCCAAAAGCTTCTTTGTCACCTTGGCCATCTCTTTGGGATAGACGTAGTTCGACCCAACGATGAAGATCTTCTTCCTGCCGTGGGTATTGACCAACCAGGGGATCAAATTGCCCAGTTGCTGGTTGGGAACCGCGCCCGTGTAGAGGACGTTTCGGGAGCACTCAAAACCCTCATAATGAGTCTGATAGTACAACATCGCGTTGCGGCGCTCGAAGATCGGTAGAACCGCCTTCCGGCTCGCAGACGTGTGGCAACCGAAGATGTTCGAGATCCTGTCGCGCAGGATCAACTTCGACGCTTTCTCGTTGAAGGTCTTTGGATCCGATGCGCCGTCTTCTACGACGACCTCGACCTGTTGACCCAACACACCCCCATCGGCGTTGATCTCGTCGACCGCCAACTGAACGGCACTAGAGAGCAATTTCTCCACCACCGACAAGCCACCGGTTTGAGAATAGAGGGCGCCTACCCTGATCGTATCCGATGCATAAGCGCGGCCGATGATTCCCGGCGCAGCCAAAAGCGCTGAGCTTGCGGCCGCAGTTTTCATTAAATCTCGTCTATTCATGGTCATGGATTTGGCCTCCCTTGTTGAACGGGGACGCGAAGAGAGCTGCCCAGGACGAGCAGCAACGCGTCGGACTATTCACGATTTCGGAGATGCCGGCGGCCCTGCCGGGGAACAGCAAAAAACCCGCGATGCCGTTTCAAGCATGCGGGCGTCTCTGCCATCCTAGCGCCACGAGAAGGTCTCGCTCGCTTGCCTCCTGATGGCCTCGATGAAGAGGGGATCAGGAGACTTATATTTTATGAGCTAACCACGCTTCAGGAGCTTTGACAAGTTCCCCTCCGAAACGATGATCGTTTCAGCGACCTCTTCCATGGGGGATTGCCGCGCCATTGCCATCTTGCGGATGTCTTCGTGCGCCTCGGATTCACTGATCCCGTTTTCCGCCATCAATATCAGTTTCGCGCGGTTGACCTGCTTGTCGCCCATGGCCTTGCGCTTGAACTTCCGCAGGTCCCTTTGCAAGTTCTGCTGCGTCTGCCAGGAGTTGCGGGCAATCGCCAAATTCGTCAGTAAGCCAAAGGGCTTGATCGGCCTCTCGATGACGGCCATCGCGCCGCTTTCCAGCACCATCTGGAGGGCCGTCGGGTTTTCGTAGCTGACAATGGCAAGAATCGTTGGCCCAGAGTGACCAGCCCCTGAGACGAACCTCTTGATCTCATCGCGCGCGTCGCCCTCGATCGCAAGAAAGACGACGTCGACATCGCTCGCCGGCGCGTCGGGTATCGGCCATTCCATCGTTGCCGTGCAGCCAATCCTGCGCAGATGGTCCAGAAGAAACTCACCTTCCGAATCTGCCGGATGCAAAACCTGGACTTTCAAGTTCCTGAGATCGCGGAGGCTGGCAAAAGGCATTGTCAGTTTCACCCGCTCCGAATCTGCAAATCAGATAGAGCAGGATCCATGCCGTGTTTGGTCATGAATGGATCCGGCGCGACCCAAGCCTCCGGTTCGAAAACGATCTCGTACCGACCTTGCGCATTGAGCTTGGCCACGCGCGGCCAAAGATATGTATGCAGCGTTTCCGGGTCGATCTTGACCGGACCTTGCGGTGCCCGGAACTCGACTTCTCCCAGCGCACCGTGCAATTCCGACAATCGTTCGCTGCCAGCCCTGGCAAGAGCAGCGGCATAGAGGTGAACCTGGAAGTAGGCTGCTTCCGCAGGCGCCGTGGCGACGATGTCCGGCCCGAATCTGCTTTTCAGATTGGCGGTGAACTTGCGGGCCTCCGGAAGATCGAGCGTGTCGAAAAACGGAGACGCGGTGATATGACCGGCAGCCACCTCAGCCGGCATCAAGGCAAAGTCGGCTTCGCTCGTCGACTGGCTGGAGATCGGCAATTCGCGTGCATCGAAGCCGGCCGCCTTGAACGCCTGGAAAAAAGGAACGATCCCTTCTCCCACCACCGTCGAGTATATGACATCCGGCTGAGTGCATCGGATACGGTGGATGATCTTTTCAATATGAACCGGAGTCAGGTCGAGCGGGACGTAAAGCTCATCGAGAACCTCCCCCCCGATCTTGAGGAACAATTCTGCGATGATCCGATTGGATTCATGCGGGTAGATGTAGTTCGACCCAACAATGAAGACGCGCTTGCCATAGTTCTCGGATAGATAATCCACCAACTGCACCGAGTTCTGGTTTGGTGCGGCACCGGTGTAGATGCAGTGTCTGGAGTACTCGAATCCCTCGTAGAGAGTCGGATAGAACAGCAGCGCTCCGCGATCTTCGATCGTTGGCAGTGCCGCTTTGCGGCTGCTGGACATGTGGCACCCGAAAACCACGCTGACGCGATCCTCGTCACAGAGGCGCAAGGCGAGCTGCTGGTACATCGAAGGTGTCGACTGCGGGTCATAGACAACTGGCGTGATCGGCCGTCCCAAGACACCGCCGTCTTGGTTGATCTCTTCTATTGCCAGAAGGGTGGCCGCTTGCTGCGTACGCTCAATCGCCCGAGTCACTCCGGTCTCGGAAAAGAGGACACCGACACGCCAGCTATCCGAATCCATTTGGCCCACCAAAAAATAAAGGCCCTCCACCCGTTGCGGGTTGAGAGCCTCCCTGCTCGTAGGATCTGATCGCACCTGAAGTGCTGCATATCAGGATGTCATTTCCACATCTTTATTGCAAGTCGTCGCTCCGAAGAGCCGCGGGCGAGACGCCGAGTGCCCCGCCCTACTTCGCCGGATTGGCGCTCCATGATGACTTCCAAAGTCCAAAACTCTTACGGTCTCGCTTTGCTGCTTTACTCACGGCATCTGCGACCAAGCGAACACGCCCCAAATCCTTGAAGTCTTCATGGATCGTTATCCAGTAACTCCGGGTCAGGATCTCATCTTCGACAATCGGCTGAAGCTCGTCGGCAAAGTCACGCGCGACGAAGTACGGGAGCACGCCGATGCCGTAACCACTGAGGATCATATCCCGCTGGGCGATGATGCTTGTGCTGCAAAGATCGGCTGTCAGCCGTATGCCTCCGAACCGCAGGTAATCCAGCTCGCGTGTATGCAACAGCGATTGGATATAGCCGCAAAGCCGGTGGCCCTGCAGATCCGCAATCTGTTTCGGAGCACCGTGGCTCTCGATGTAGGCCCGGCTCGCGAAGAACCCGAGCTTGTAGTCGGTGAGCTTTCGCACAACCAGGCTTCCACTGGTTGGACGGTCAAGCGTAACGACAATGTCGGCTTCCCTTGCCGCGAGCGAGTAGCGCTGTGGCAAGGCAACCAACTCGATTTCTATGCTGGGGTATTGCAGGGAGATCTCGCCGACCCGGCGGGCGAGATATCCAATGCCCAAGCCCTCAGGCGCTCCTATTCGCACGGTCCCCGATTCCGCGTTGAGTGCCGTCTGAAGCGCCGCCATATCGGTAATCAGATTGGCTTCCATACGCTCGGCGGTTTTCTGCAGACGGAGCCCCGCGTTGTTGATTTTCAGCCGCCGCCCGGCTCTCTCGAACAGCTTCACGCCAAGTCTGGATTCCAGATTGGAAAGACGCCGCGAAAGCGTGGTGTGATCCATGCCAAGCCCGCTTGACGCAGCCATCAAGGAGCCCGCCCGGGCGATTCCCAAGAACAACCTGATATCGTCCCAATCCGGCTCTTGCATGCAAAAACACCCAACGCTGTTGCAGTTGTGCTTATTGTAGCTGAGCGGTCCTTTCGCTACCACTCGGCGGCCATGTCGGTTGCCTCCTCGGATAATCTCAAGCAACTCCCAGCGTCTCCTGCCGGTGAATACGACTTTATCGTCGTCGGCGCAGGGACGGCGGGCTGCATTCTCGCCAACAAGCTCTCCGAAAATCCGAGACACCAGGTGCTGCTTGTCGAGGCCGGCGGGCTCGACAACTGGATCTGGTTCCATATCCCCGTCGGCTATCTGTTTGCCATCGGCAACCCCCGTTCCGACTGGATGTTCAACACCGTTGCCGAGCCTGGACTGAATGGTCGCGCATTGTCCTATCCGCGCGGAAAGGTGATCGGCGGGTCGTCCGCCATCAACGCCATGATTGCTATGCGCGGTCAGGCGGCCGACTACGACTCATGGCGGCAAGATGGCCTGCTCGGTTGGGGGTGGGAAGAAGTCCTTCCATACTTCAAACAACTGGAAGACCACTTCATGGGGCCGTCGGAGTATCACGGCAGCGGGGGTGGATGGCGGGTCGAGCCACCGAGGGTGTCATGGGAAATCCTCAATGTCGTCGCGAACGCCGCTCAGCAGATGGGGATCCCCAAGATCGATGACTTCAACACAGGCGACAACGAAGGAAGCTGCTACTTTCACGTCAATCAGAAACGCGGCCGCCGCTGGTCCTCCGCGCGGGGCTATCTAAGGCCTGCACTCGACCGGCCCAATCTCACCCTGGTGACCGACGCGCTGGTCGACAGAGTGATCCTGGACGACAAGAAGGTCGCCGGCATCCGTTACCGGCGCGATGGCAGAGCCCTTGAAGCGACTGCCCACGGCGAAGTCATCTTGTCGTCGGGCTCCATCGGGTCCGTACAGATCCTGCAACGCTCGGGCATTGGCCCTGCCCTATGGTTGAAGGATGCCGGTGTCGACGTGGTGCATCCATTGGAAGGCGTCGGACGAAATCTGCAGGACCATCTTCAACAAAGGGCAATCTACAAGGTCAGCAACGCCAAGACCCTGAACGAGACCTATCACAGCCTGATCGGCCGGGCATTCATGGGGCTTGAATACGCTCTGTTTCGACGCGGCCCCTTGACGATGGCCCCTTCGCAGCTCGGCGTCTTCACGCGATCGTCGAGCCACTACGACCGAGCCAACATCGAGTTTCACATACAGCCCTTGTCCCTCGACAAGTTTGGCGACCCCTTGCACAGATTCCCCGCGATCACCGTCAGCGCCTGCAACCTGCGGCCAACCTCGCGGGGACATATCCGAATACTGAACAACGATATTCAATCCAAACCTGAGATCGCTCCCAACTATCTCTTAACCGACGAGGATCGAAAGGTGGCCTGCGATGCCATCCGCGTGACCCGCCGCTTGATGAAGCAGCCGGCACTCGCCTCCTATGAACCGAGGGAGTATCTGCCCGGCCCGACAGTCGGCGACAGCGATGACGATCTGGTTCGGGCCGCCGGCGATATCGGCACCACCATCTTTCACCCGGTCGGCACCGCGAGAATGGGCAGCCCCTCCGACCCGCTTGCGGTCGTCGATGACAGGTTGCGGCTGCATGGGCTGAGCGGCATCCGGGTCGTCGATGCCTCGGTGATGCCCACTATTACGTCCGGCAACACCAACACGCCGACGGCAATGATCGCCATGAAGGGCAGCGAGATGATCCTCGAGGATTATCGCTAGGTGCGGGGCCGATCGCGGACCCGTAACCACCGAGCCGCGGCGCGTTCACTCTTAGCGACCGCAAGAGCGCTACGGACCCCACGGGAGCTTCCCGCCAGCGCCCCCTTCACCCCCGCTCCATTGTGTCCGCGCGCTCCAAGACACTGAGAACGCTGGGCTTAAGGGGGCGTCACTCTGCGCGTACCGTCAGCGGTGCCGTCCAATCGCCTCCTAATCGGCCCAGCGCCGCTCGAAGGCATGGACATCGCCGAAACCGATGACGTCGCAGAAGGCTTTGAAGTCGTAGAGGTCGGCCGCGCTACCATTGGTGACGCCGTGTTCAAAGAGCTGCTGATAGGTCGCGTCGAGGGCCGCAGCGGCGGCAAGGAATCCTGCGGCGGGATAGATCGCGATCTGAAAGCCGAGCTCCGCCAGCCGCTCACGCGGCAGGACCGGCGTGGAGCCGCCCTCGACCATGTTGGCGACCATTGGAAGATCGAAGCTTCGGCCGATCTGTGCCAGTTCCTCTTCGGTCTCCGGCGCCTCGATGAACAGGATGTCGGCGCCCGCCTCAGCGTAAGCCTCGGCACGCCTCAAAGCCTCGTCGAGGCCAAGCGCGGTTCGCGCATCAGTGCGCGCGATGATCATCATGCCGTCGCTCGAGCGGTTGTCGACGGCCACCTTGACCTTGCGCACCATGTCCTCGACAGGGATGACCCGGCGGCCCGGCGTGTGCCCGCACTTCTTCGGAAACTCCTGATCTTCGATCTGGATGGCTGCGACCCCAGCGGCCTCGTAACCGCGAACCGTGTGGCGAACATTCAAGAGACCGCCATAGCCGGTATCGGCATCCGCGATCAGCGGCACGTCGACCGCCTCTGCAATGCGCCCCGCGCGATCGACCATGTCCGTATAGGTGGCAAGTCCGGCGTCGGGCAGTCCGAGATAGGAGGCAACGACGCCGAAGCC
>JANQIA010000497.1 GCA_028282405.1 Rhodovibrionaceae bacterium | reverse complement strand
AGAGGCAACGAGAAGCAAAAGAAGAGCCGAGAGCGTGAGCGAAACGACCTCCACCGCATCGCAGGCTGTCGCCCCGAAGCGCTCCTTCCACTATTTCGCCAATCCGGCACGCTTCGTGCGGGTTGCCGATGCGGTCTATCCCTGGTGCTTCTATGCGGCGCTGCTTTGTCTCGGCGTCGGCTTCTATTCGGCGCTCTTCGTCGCCCCCGCCGATTATCAGCAGGGCGAGACCGTGCGCATCATGTACGTGCACGTGCCGGCCGCCTGGATGGCGATGTTCATCTACGCCAACATGGCCTTGGCCAGTGCCTCGCTGCTGATCTGGCGCCATCCGCTGGCCGGCGCCTTCGCCAAGGCCGCCGCCCCGATCGGTGCGGCCTTCACCTTCCTCGCGCTCTTCACCGGCGCCTTCTGGGGCCAGCCCATGTGGGGCACCTGGTGGGTCTGGGACGCGCGCCTCACCTCGGTGCTGATCCTCTTCTTCATCTACCTCGGCCACATCGCCCTGGTGGACGCCTTCGACAACCCGGACCGGGGGCAGAAGGCCGCCGCCGTCCTCTGCCTCGTCGGCGCGGTGAACCTGCCGATCATCAAGTTCTCGGTCGACTGGTGGAACACGCTGCATCAGCCGGCCAGCATCACCAAGCTGGGCACGCCGAGCATCCACAGCAGCATGCTCTGGCCGCTGCTGATCATGGCCCTCGGCTACATGCTGTTCTTCGCCTGCCTGGCGATCGTCCGAACCAAGAGCGAGCTGCTCGCTGCGAAACAGCGCAGCCTGAGCCTGCGCGCGCTCCACGCAGGGGGAGGGGACTAGAGCCGTGCAGGCGCTACAGGACTATCTCGCCATGGGCGGTTATGCCGCCTACGTCTGGCCTTGCTTCGGGGCGACCATCGCCGTGATGATCGGGCTCTACATCACGTCCAAGCAGCGCCTCGCCAAGCTGCAGTCCGAGGTGGCGGCGCTCGAGGCGCTGGACGGCCCGCGACAGGCTCGGCGGCGTTCATCCTCTGAGGAGACTCGCTGATGTCCGGTATCGCGAGCCGCAAGAAGCGGCGGCTCTACGTCGTCTGTCTGGGTTTGCTGTGCCTCGGCGTGGCGACCTCTTTGGTCCTCACCGCTTTCGAGGACAGCATCGTCTTCTTCTATTCGCCGACCGACATCGCCGAGAAGGGCCTCGAAGCCGATCGCTACGTGCGCATCGGCGGCCTGGTCGAGGAGGGCAGCGTCGAACGCCATCCCGGCAACCGCATCGAGTTCGTCGTCACCGATCTCGCCAACCGCATCCCGGTGACCTACAGCGGCATCCTGCCCGACCTTTTCCGCGAGGGGCAGGGCGTCGTCGCAGAGGGCAAGCTGGACGGCGACCAGATCTTCATCGCCCAGGAAATCCTGGCCAAGCACGATGAGAACTACATGCCGAAGGAAGTCGCCGACGCCCTTCGGGAGTCGGGACAGTGGAAACCGGAAAGCGGCGAAGCGCCGCCGCGATGATGTTGTCCCCACGCTTCCCCGCCCCGCATGACGAAGAGGTGATCCGGTGATCGTTGAGATCGGTCATTTTGCTCTGGTGCTGGCCCTGGTCGCCGCCTGCGTGCAGGGCAGCGTTCCGCTGGTCGGTGCCCAGCGCAACCGGGCGGACTGGATGGCCATCGGCACCCCGGCCGCGCTGCTGCAGTTCGTGCTGCTGGCGATCAGCTTCGCCTGTCTGACCCACGCCTACGTGGTCAGCGACTTCTCGGTCGTGAACGTGGTCGCCAACTCCCATTCGCAGAAGCCGCTGCTCTATAAGATCACCGGCGTCTGGGGGAACCACGAAGGCTCCATGCTGCTGTGGGTGCTCATCCTGGCGCTGTTCGGCGCGCTGGTCGCGCTGTTCGGCGGCAACCTGCCGGCCGGCCTGCGCGCCCGGGTGATCTCCGTGCAGGGCTGGATCGGCATCGCCTTCCTGGCCTTCACGCTCTTCACCTCCAATCCCTTCGAGCGCATCTTCCCGCCGCCGCTCGACGGCAACGACCTCAATCCGCTGCTGCAGGATCCGGGGCTCGCCTTCCACCCGCCGATGCTCTACGCCGGCTACGTCGGCTTCTCCATGGCCTTCTCCTTCGCCGTGGCCGCCCTGATCGAGGGGCGTATCGACGCCGCCTGGGCCCGCTGGGTACGGCCCTGGACCTTGGTCGCCTGGGTCTTCCTGACCGGCGGCATCGCGCTCGGGAGCTGGTGGGCCTACTACGAGCTCGGCTGGGGCGGCTGGTGGTTCTGGGATCCGGTGGAGAACGTCTCCTTCATGCCCTGGCTCTTGGGCACCGCGCTGCTG
>JANQIA010000486.1 GCA_028282405.1 Rhodovibrionaceae bacterium | reverse complement strand
ACGGTGGCCTCCGGTCCAAGGCGCTGGCCGATGCGAAGAGCGGCGGCCAGATTGGCGCCGGTCGAGGTTCCCGCGAAGAGCGCGTCGCTGCGCGCAAGCAGCCGAGCCATGGCCATGGCGTCTTCGGTGGACACGGGAACGATCTCATCGACGAGCGAAGGCTCCCAGAGCGGGACGACAAAGCCAGCCCCCACGCCTTCGACCCGATGAACGCCCGTCGGCCCGCCGGACAGCACGGCCGATTCGGCCGGTTCCACGGCAGCAATCCAGACGCTCGGCTTGTGACGGCGCAAGGCTTCGGCAATGCCGCGCACCGAAGCCGCGGTGCCGGTGGACTGGACGAAGACGTCGATACGCCCGCCGCTCTGCTGCCAGATCTCTTCGCCCATCTTGTGATAGGCGGCGAGCTGGCTGTCGTTGTTGAGCTGATCGGTCCAGAAGGCCCCCGTCTTCTCTGCAATCTCTCCCGCAGCCGCGATCATGGCCCGGGTCAAGGCTTCGTCCATGCCGCCGTTCTCGCTGGGCACGACCGTCAGTTCGGCGCCGAGGGCGGCCATGTGACGGCGTTTCTCGGCACTGAAGGCGTCGGAGGTAACGATGCTGAGCGGATAGCCTTTCGCCGCACAGACCAAAGCCAAGGACACGCCGGTGCTGCCGCCCGTGTACTCGACCACCCGCCCGCCAGGCTGAAGACGGCCGCTTCGCTCGCCAGCCTCGATCATCGCCAGGGCCATGCGGTCCTTCATGCTCCCGGTCGGGTTCTCGCTTTCCAGCTTGATCAGAATGCGCGCGCAGCTTTCCGGAACGATGCGTCTGAGCTCCAGCAACCGAGTACCGCCGATACGCTCGAGCACGGAGCTCTCCACCGTCAGCGGCACCGCCGGCCCAAGTTCTGCAAGGTCGGTCGTCATGGCACACCTCTATTGCATGCATCTACATTTAATGTATATGCATGTAAATATGACGAAAGGCAAACGAAACCCGACAAGAACGCTCGTCTCCGACGCGCGCGATGTCGTCGCCCACTGCGCCGGCATCAATGTTCGGCTTGCCGCGCGCCGCATCACGCAGTTCCTCGAGACCCAGATGCGAAGCACCGAATTGAGCCTCGCTCAGTTCGGTCTGATGGCGCATGTCGCAGCGGCGAAGGACGATACGATTGGCGGCTTGGCTGAACGAACCGGTCTCGACCAATCCACGCTATCAAGAAACCTGCGGACACTCGAAGCGGCGGGCCTGGTCGAGATTGCCATCGTGGAGAAAGACCTGCGCAAGCGAGCCGTTTGGCTGACGGAGACGGGCGCGCGGCGCCTCGCCGCCGCCATTCCGGTTTGGCGGCAGGCCCATGAGATGCTGTCCGCTGTCCTGGATCCCACCGCCGTAAACCAGCTCGCGGCCGCGACGGCACAGCTAGCCAGTGAAGACAAGCGCGCAACGGCACGAAGATCTTCCTTGCCGTGATGCCGGAAGTGCCTTGCGCGTCAGCGATTGCGCGAAGATCATGCCGCTCCCATCGACAGTGACGGCGAGACTTGCGTGACCCAAGGCAACCAAACCAACGGAGAGACGCTTGTCTCAAGCGTGCTGATCGTCGGCGCCGGCATCATCGGTGCCGTCACCGCCTACCACTTGGCCCGGCGCGGTGTCGCGGTCACGGTCGTCGAGCGCGGCAAGCCGGCTGCCGGCGCCACCGCTGCATCCTTCGCCTGGATCAATGCCAGCGCCGGCCGCACCAAGGACTACTTCGACCTGCGCCAGCGCAGCCTCCTGGAATATCGCACTCTGTCGGCAGGGCTGAGCGGCGGCTTGCCGCTGGACTGGAGCGGCAGCCTGATCTGGGACGAGGAAGAGACCGGCGACCTCGAGGACTTCGCCACGCGCTACTCGGCCTGGAGCTACGAGAGCCGTATCGTCGGCCAGGACGAGGTTGCCCGGCGGGAGCCGGCGCTGCAGGACGTGCCGCAGCGCGCCTTGCTGGTGCCGGACGAAGGGAGCCTGCATCCGGTGAAGGGAACGCTGGCCCTGCTTGAGGCCGCAAAGGCAGCAGGCGCGCGTCTCGTCGAGGGCTGGACGGCAGCACGCCTGGTCACGCGAGGCGAGCAGGTCGTGGGTGTCGAGACCGAAGGCGGCGAGATGACCGCCGACTGCGTTCTGCTGGGCTCGGGCGTCGACACGCAAAGGCTCTGCGAAGGCGTCGGGCTGACCGTTCCCATCGAGGCCTCCCCTGGTCTGCTGGCCCACTGCAAGCCCCATACACGCCTCATCCGCCATATCCTCATCACGCCGGGCCTGCATATGCGCCAAGACGCCGAGGGCCGTATCGTTGCCGGACGGACCTTTGGCGGCGGACCTGCGCCGAACGACCGAGACGTGGAAGGCCGGCGCCTGGTCCGAGACATCAAAGAGCGCTTGAAAGGCGCCGAAGGGCTCGAGTTCGAAGCTGCGACGGTCGGCTACCGGCCAATCCCGGCGGACGGCTATCCGGCGATCGGCTTCGCGATGCCGGGGCTCTATGTCGCCGCCATGCATAGCGGCATCACCTTGGCGCCGGCCGTCGGCCGCTTCGCCGCCATGGAAATCCTCGACGGAACGCGTGTGTCGCTGTTGGAGCCCTTCCGCCCCGGCCGCTTCGCTTAGAACGATCACAAAATCGTGAAGAGCCTGCGCTCTGCCCGCCGCTTCCGGCACTTAGGTGAGAACATAGCGCTTGCCGAAGAAGGAGCGGCACCATGACGGTCGACAGGCTTGCCCAACCGATGGGGTGGCGGATGCTCCGCACTGCCGCCTTTGCGGCCCTCGCCTGCCTCGCCCTAGCCACCACGGCGCATGCAATGGGTGACGACGACGGCTGGAGCGGCACCAGGAAAGACAACGACGTGGCCGCCGCCGAGAAGAAGAGCGCCGTCGAGGACTTCGCGGCCGCCATTCCGCTTCTCGAGAAGGCGATCCGAACCAACCCGCGCAACGCCAATGCCTTCAGCCTTCTGGGCTTCTCGCAACGCAATTTGGGCGACTACGAGAGTGCCGAAAAGAACTACAGGAAGGCGCTTTCCATCGACCCCGATCACAAGGGCGCGCTCGAGTACCAGGGCAAGATGTTTCTGGAGCTCGATCAGCCGCGGCGCGCGGAGGCCAATCTGGCGCGCCTGGACGAGATCTGCTTCTTCGGCTGCCGTCCCTATGTCCAGTTGAAGCAAGCCATCGACGACTATAAGGCGAAGCAGGGGTCCTAGAGCCTTCCTGTTCCGACAGCACGCTTGCGCGGTGACAGTGGCAGCGCCAGACTGCGCGCGACTTCAGGAGGTCTCGAGACATGGCGGCGTTGATGCAGGCCCTGCGCAAGGAACACGCGGACATGGCGGTCCTGCTCGACCTCATGGACCGGCAGATCGCGCAGTTTCAGGAGGGCGCCGCGCCGGACTTCGATCTGGTGCGCGGCATCATCGGCTACTTCCTGACATATCCGGACCTCTACCACCACCCCAAGGAAGACCTGATCGCCGAACGCCTGCGCAGCCGCGCGCCCGAGCAGGCTGCTAGGCTGGACGGGCTGCACAGCAGCCATCATGACCTGGCCTACCTGACCCGCCGCCTGGCCACCGCCACCGTCGATCAAATGGTCCGCCCCGGCGACGAGCCGCGCCAATGGTTCAGCAGCTTGGGCCGCGATTTCGTCGACAGCAACCGGCGCCACATGGCGATGGAAGAGGAGCATTTCTTCCCTCTCGCCCTTCAGGTGCTCAGCGATCACGACTGGGCGGAGCTGGACGGGTTCGTTGCCGCCGACAGGGCTGAAATCCACGTCCGCGCCTTGCACGACGCGGTTCTTGAGCAAGTCGGAAGCGCTTGACCGACGCGGAGCAGGCTGCCGGCCCACCTGCCGGCTGCTCCACGCTTCGCTCACTGGTATTTCTTTTCGGCCCATGCTATCCGCTGCACCGCAACAAAAGCGTCAAGGAGGGGGCGGCCGAGCATGCAGGAGATTCTGGCTGAGCTGGAGCGGCGGCGCGCCCTTGCGCGCTTGGGCGGCGGTGAGCGGCGCATCGGGTCGCAGCACAGCAAGGGCAAGCTGACAGCGCGGGAACGGCTGGAAGTGCTGCTCGACGAGGGCTCCTTCGAGGAGTTCGACATGTTTGTCGAGCACCGCTGCATCGACTTCGGCATGGAGAAGTCCACCATCCCCGGCGACGGCGTGGTCACCGGCCACGGCACCATCGACGGCCGCCAGGTCTTCGTCTTCAGCCAGGACTTCACCGTCTTCGGCGGCTCACTCTCGGAGGCGCACGCCGAAAAGATCTGCAAGGTCATGGATATGGCCATGCGGGTCGGCGCGCCGATCATCGGCATCAACGATTCGGGCGGCGCGCGCATCCAGGAAGGTGTGGCCTCCCTCGCCGGCTATGCCGACGTCTTCCAGCGCAATGTCAACGCCTCTGGCGTGGTCCCGCAGATCTCCATGATCATGGGCCCTTGCGCCGGTGGCGCCGTCTATTCGCCGGCCATGACCGACTTCATCTTCATGGTGAAGGACAGCTCCTACATGTTCGTGACCGGCCCGGACGTGGTGAAGACGGTGACCCACGAAGAGGTGACGGCCGAGGATCTGGGCGGCGCCGTCACCCACAGCACCCGCTCCGGCGTCGCCGATCTCGCCTTCGAGAACGACGTCGAGGCGCTCTTGGAGCTGCGCCGCTTCTATAGCTTCCTGCCGGAGAACAACCGGGAACGCCCGCCGCGGCGCGAGACGACGGATCCCATCGACCGGCGCGTCGACTCCCTCGACAGCCTGGTGCCGCCCAATCCGCACAAGCCCTACGACATGAAGGAGCTGATCGCCAAGGTCGTCGACGAGGGCGAGTTCTTCGAGCTGATGCCGAACCACGCCGCCAACATCATCGTCGGCTTCGCCCGCATGGACGGGCACACCGTCGGCGTCGTCGCCAATCAGCCCATGGTGCTGGCCGGCTGCCTCGACATCGACTCGGCGAAGAAGGCCGGGCGTTTCGTGCGCTTCTGCGACTGCTTCAACATACCCATCGTCACCTTCGTCGACGTGCCCGGCTTCCTGCCCGGCACCGGCCAGGAGTACGGCGGCATCATCAAGCATGGCGCCAAGCTGCTCTACGCCTACGCCCAGGCGACCGTGCCCAAGGTGACGGTCATCACCCGCAAGGCCTATGGCGGCGCTTACGTGGTCATGGCCTCGAAGCACCTGCGCGGCGATGTCAACTACGCTTGGCCGACGGCCGAGATCGCAGTCATGGGGCCCAAGGGCGCGGTGGAGATCATCTTCCGCCAGGACCTTGGCGACGCCGAGAAGATCGAGGCGCGCACCGAAGAGTACCGCACCAAGTTCGCCAACCCCTTCGTGGCCGGCTCACGCGGCTTCGTCGATGACGTGATCATGCCGCACAACACCCGCTGGCGAATCTGTCAGGCCCTCAAGCTGCTCGAAGGCAAGCGCATCGAGGAACCCTGGAAGAAGCACGACAACATTCCGTTGTAGGGCGGGCGCTGACGCGCCGTGCGGCGCCGGTCCACCCCTCTCGTCATCCTCGGGCGAGCCGCAAAGCAGCGAGACCCGGGGATCCATGGGTGGGCTTGGCGCAGTTCTTGGATTGAATGCTTGGCGGCTCAGAGACCTGCACCCAACACCGGGGGCCGTGCAGGCTGATGAATGGATCCCGGCTCGCGGGCTTCGCTTACGCGAATCCCTTGGCCGGGATGACAGCAAGAGAGAACTCGCAGGGCTTCGATTCACCTCTTATCGTCACCCCGGCCTTGAGCCGGGGTCCATGGTGCGGTTGGGCACGGGCCACCGAACGAAGGGTGCTGGCTGATGATCGGATCCGGGCTCGCGGGCTTTGCCCTTGGCCGGTATCACAAAGATAGTGTTTGGCAGGCCTGCGCTCCCGCAACTCAGGACAGCACCAGTGCCCGCACCACGATGTAAGCGCCGAGCAGGATAAGAGAAACGAAGAAGACCTTGCGGAACAGGGCTTCGGATAGGCGGCGACGGATGCGCTCGCCGAGCCACATGCCGATGAGCGCCGGCAGGATGGCGGCGAGAGAGATCAAAGCGAGATCGCCGCTGACCATGTCTTGGCTGCCGAGTGCTATGGCCAGCGCCAGGCTGGAAAGCCCAAAGACCATCCCCATGGCTTGAATGAGCTGGTCGCGCGGCAGGCCGAGCGACTGCAGATAGAGCGTCGCCGGCACCACGAAAGTGCCGGTCATGCCGGTGATCAGGCCGTTGACCAGACCAACGACCGGTTTGGTCCAACCCTCCCAGCCCTGCGGGAGGTCGATACTCGGACGCAGCAGGCCGCTGACGCCATAGACCACGAGCAGAAAGCCGAGCAGCGCCGAGAGCAGACGGTTATCCACCCTGGCCAGAACCTGGGTTCCGAACCCGATGGCAATGACTATGGCCAAAAGAAAGGGCCACAGGCGGCGGAACAGCAGCTTCACATGGCCACCAAAGGCGCCTTGCCAGATATTGGTTGCCAGCGCCGGGGCTAGAGTCAGCGCGATGGCCGGCTGCAAGCTCATGACGGCAGCGAGCAGACCCAGAGATACGCTGGGCAAGCCGACCCCGATGACCCCCTTGACCGCGCCGGCCAAAAGGAAAACGCCGGCGATGAAGGTCAAGATCGCGGGGTCGGTCATGGCGATAGTTTAACCGAGCCGCCCGCACCGACCACCTGCTCACTTTGCACGCTGCGCATGCGCGAGCTTGCCGCCTCGTCCGCTTCAGCTATGGTTGGGACATGCCGCCGAACAAACAATACAACCGCGACGACGCACTGAAAGCCGCCATGGTGCTGTTCTGGCGCCAGGGCTTTGAGAGCACGACCTATGATGACCTGGTGCAGGAGACGGGCGCCAGCCGCTATGGCCTTTATGGCGATTTCGGCGACAAGCGCGAGCTCTATCTTGCAGCCTTGAATCTCTATCGCGATGCCATGGTCACGGCTCTCTTCGGGGAGCTTGAGAAGCCGGATGCCGGCCTGCCGGAACTGCTCGCCTACTTTCGCCGCATCCGCAGCGGCAAGCTGCACCCCGAAGGCTGCCGCGGCTGCCTGATGTCACGCGCAGCAATGGAGACGGCGGGCGGCGACGAGGCCGTGGCGGAGCGCGTGCGGGCGCACTTCGCCCGCCAACGGCGCGTCTTCCGTCGTGCACTACAGAATGCCCAGACGGCCGGCGACATCCCGGCCACGCTCGATGTCAAGCGCCACGCCGATCTATTGGTCGGCGTCGTGCAGGGCGCCGCCGGGGTCGCCATGGCCGGCGCACCGATGACCATGCTCGATCACATGATCGAAAGCGCGCTTGCGCCCATGCTTGAAAAAGCAACCAGATACAGAATATAAGTTCTGAACAGAGCGCGCGTGGCTTCATAAGCCAGCGTTCCGCACACTTCCATCCAACCGCCAGCGAGAGGCCGGACCATGAACGCCATAGCCGACAGCAAAAACAGAATTTATGTTCTGGATAGCACCATCGCCTACTGCGACAGCGGCGATGTACGGGACGGTGCCCCGACCTTCGTTTTCCTGCACGGCAATCCGACCTCCAGCTATCTTTGGCGCAACGTCATCCCTTCGGTGGAGAGTCTCGGTCTCTGCCTGGCGCCAGACCTCATCGGCATGGGAGACTCAGGCACCTCGGGTGACGGCTCCTATCGCTTCGTCGACCATGCCCGCTACCTCGACGCCTGGTTCGATGCCATGCAGCTCGGCGACCGCATTGTGCTGGTGGTGCACGACTGGGGCTCGGCGCTCGGCTTTCACTGGGCAAAGCGCCACTCCGAGCGGGTTGCCGGCATCGCCTACATGGAGGCCATCGTCCAGCCCATCGCGTGGGAAGACTTCCCCGGCCAGGCCACCGAGATCTTCCAGGCCATGCGCTCGCCCGCCGGCGAAACGCTGGTTCTCGATCAGAACGTCTTCGTCGAGCAGATCCTGCCCGTGAGCATCCTCCGCGATCTCTCTCCCACCGAGCACGACGAGTACCGCCGCCGCTTCCGGGAGGCCGGAGAGATGCGCCGCCCCACCCTTACCTGGCCCCGCGAGCTTCCCATCGCCAGCGAGCCGGCCGACGTCGTCGAAATCGTCAAGGACTACGGTGCCTGGCTGGCTGAGAGCCAAGTGCCCAAGCTCTTCATTGATGCCGAGCCAGGGGCCATCCTGCGCGGCAAGCAGCGGGAGTTCTGCCGGAGTTGGCCGAACCAGACGGAAGTGACGGTCAAGGGCATCCACTTCATCCAGGAGGACTCGCCGGAAGAGATCGGCAAAGCGGTGGCCGCGTTCGCCAAGCAGCTATAAGGACTTATTCTTCCTCGGTCCGCTTTGCGCGCAGCTTTGCCCAGTAAGCCAAGCGCTTCTCGATCTCCCGCTCGAAGCCGCGTGCCACGGGGCGATAGAACTGCTGCCGCGCCATGCCGTCGGGAAAATAGTTCTGGCCTGAGAAGCCGTCTTCGGCGTCGTGGTCATAGGCATAGCCAGACCCGTAACCGAGGTCCTTCATCAGCCGGGTCGGCGCATTGAGGATGTGCATGGGCGGCATCAGCGAGCCGGTCTCCTTCGCTGCCCGCATGGCGCCCTTGTAGGCACCGTAGCCTGCATTCGACTTCGGCGCCGTCGCGAGGAAGAGCACGAGCTGCGCGATGGCCAGCTCGCCTTCCGGGCTGCCAATACGCTCGAAGGCCTGCCAGGCAGCAATCGCCTGGGGGAGCGCTTGGGGCTCGGCTAGTCCCACATCCTCGACCGCGAAGCGGGTCAAGCGGCGGGCGATGTAATGCGGGTCCTCGCCGCCGGCCAGCATGCGCGCCAGCCAATAGAGCGCCGCATCGGCGTCCGAGCCGCGCAGCGACTTGTGGAGCGCGCTGATCAGATTG
>JANQIA010000339.1 GCA_028282405.1 Rhodovibrionaceae bacterium | reverse complement strand
CAAGCTGTCGCTGCCGCGCCCGCCCAGCAGCGCATCGTTGCCATCGCCGCCGTCCAGGGTGTCCCGACCGGACCCGCCCAACAACAGGTCGTTGCCGGTGCCGCCGTCCAGCACGTCGCTGCCCGATCCGCCTGACAGGAGATCGTTGCCTCCGCCCCCCGTCAGCGTGTCATCGCCACGCCGTCCGACCAGCAAATCGCTGCCGTCGCCACCATTGAGCGAGTCGCTCCCGGTTCCGCCAATCTGGATCGTCACGGCTCCTGCCTCCCCTGGTTCTACGCTCAGCACGAGGGCCTACGGCGCGCGGCATTGGTCGCGGGCCGACGCTTCGGCAGCAGCAAAGCGCAACCGGCAGTCGCAGACATCGCCCATTTGGGGTATGCGAACCGATAAGATGAACTAACTGGCGAGATCGACCCGCCGACAGGCAGCAAGAAACTAGAAGACGGCGGCCAATAACCAGCCTCTTGGGAGCAGAAGAGGGAAGCGCGCCTCTCAATATTAACTAGAACGAAAATGTCGAAATGCGGAGCTCTTCAATCACCCTAACAAGATCCACCTGTCGATGAACGTCCATCTTACTCAAAGAGATCTTTAGTTGTGTTCGCACAGTGTGGAGGCTGACTGACCGCCGATCCGCGATCTCAGGCAGCGTGGCGCCTTCCGCGACGAACATCGCAATCTCGGCTTCACTCTCCGTTAGCCCATAGGCGATTTGGAGAGTGTCCTTCACGCCGACGGGCGCGTTTCGTGGCGCTATCGTCACCAGCACCGAAGACTCCGGAGCACCGGGCACACCCTCAAACGGGTTGAAGTCGATCTTTGGACACAAGAATGATGAGATCCGGCAAACATAGGCGCTATTGCTATCAGGATCTCGGATCGAGAAATGCGCACCTTGTCGCTTCTCGAGATCTTTCGAGAACCCGTAGCACTTTTCGAGAATCCCTTGTGCTTTCTGATCGATGAAAACCAATTTATCTGCGAGATTTCGATGGACCATGGCACCTGAATCAAGAAGCTCCCCAGCTTTCTGGTTTGCGAATACCAACGCGCCGTTCTCAGAAATGATCATCACGGCCGCGTCCAATTGATCCAAATAGGAAGTGACGATTGCTGACTGCAACGACCTTCCGTGCAATGTTCGGGCGATTTCTACAGAATTTCGAATATGCGGAGCGAAAAGATCAAGCAATTCAACATATCTTGGCTCCAGCGTTTCTTGGTCTTTATAACCCACTTGCCCACCAAGCAAGTACATTTTCGTTTTATCTTTAAAAAGCACCACGCCTCCACCAGCGCCATGATTCTCTTGAGGCAAGACCCAGTCACTATAGAATTCGGTCTTCATTAGCTCGTCTTTTGGTACATATTCTTCTACCGAATACGCCTTCGGTGATTCCCGAACCAGGAAGGAACGGAGCCAGGGATTTATCGTTCCATAGTATTCAATAAACGCATCAATAAACCGCTGATCATAGTTGGCAGTCGCAACGCCGGAATTCACATGCCCAAGGTGATCTTGCCCAACCAGATGTGTGCGCACGCCACCGGATATCTTGGAGAGGTGCCACAAGAAATCGATCCAACGCTCGCTATTCAGCGACGCCGAATAGATCAAATCGATCGCATGAAGTACCTCTTTTGCATCAAAAGAACTGCCGCTCATCTGCTACAACCCATGCAGTTTAGAGGCGATGCCTTTCGATCAGGCGTCCGAGGATAACAATGGCCGCTGCGCAACAACCCTGTGGCCGGTTCCGAGAGACTACGCTGTCCAGCACACGCTACTGTCTCTCATCCGGCCACCGCTTTGAACAGGCAAGTCTCCAAAATCGGCATCTTCCGGGCTACCAACAACCGCAACGCAGCCCCGACCGCACGTCGCCGGCCTCACCTCTCGACTTGGCCGGCCTCGAAAGCGACGATGGCGACGCCCAGACTGCCGGCGTCGTCGGTGGAGACTGAATGCGCTGAGAGTCGGAGGAATGGCGGCGGTGGCGACCGATTTCGATCTTGTGCTCTTTGACTGCGACGGTGTGCTGGTCGACAGCGAGGAGATCAGTTGCCGTTGCGCCGCCGAGACGTTCCGGGAGGCCGGGTATCCCATAGACGCGGCTGGCGTCCAGGAACGGTTCCTGGGCCTGAGCAATGCCACCATGGTCGAGATCGTTGAGCGGGATATGGGCCGCCCCTTGCCGGACGACTTCTTCGACGCACTGCACGCCCGCGAGCTCAGCGCCCTGGAGCGCGAGCTGCGCCCGATCGCCGGGGTCCATGAGGCAATCGACAGCCTCGACATCCGCTGCTGCGTCGCCTCCAGCAGCCGCCCGGACCGCATCCATCGCTCTTTGGTGGTCACCCAACTGGACGATCGCCTGGGGCAGCACGTGTTCAGCGCCAGCATGGTCGCCAATGGCAAGCCGGCGCCCGACCTCTTCCTCTACGCCGCCGAGGCGATGGGCGCGCAGCCGAACCGCTGCGTCGTCATCGAGGACAGTGTCGCCGGCGTTCAGGGCGGCAAGGCGGCGGGTATGACGGTCATCGGCTTCACCGGCGGCAGCCATGTCGAGGCCACCCTGCACGGGCCCCGCACCTGCTTGCCGCGCGACTCGGCAATGTGCTCCGCCGCGGCGCGTAAGCCGCTCGTGTGCGGAATGCCGAGCTGCAGCATGGCCGTCTCGATGGTCGCCAGGCAGCCCAGGACCATGGGCTCGTTGACGGAGCCCATATGGCCGATGCGGAAGGCCTTGCCGCCGAGATCGCCAAGCCCGCCGGCCAGCGAGACGCCGAGCTCTTCGCGCAGGAAGAGTCGCAGCTGCTCGGGGTCGTGGCCTTCGCCCAAGCGCACGGTGGTCACCGAAGAGGCGCGTTCGCTGGGCTCCAGCGCGTTGAAGGAGATGGCGCCCCCCTCCGACCAGGCCTCGACCGCGCGATGCACCGCGCTGGACAAGCGGCGGTGGCGGGCCAGCACGCCCTCCAGCGTCTCCTCGAAAATCAAGTCGAGCGCGGCGCGCAGCGCGAAGATGTGCTGCTCCGGCGGGGTGCCGCAGAAGCGCATGTAGAACTCGCCGCCGAGGCGCGCATGCCAGTCCCAATAGTTGCGGGCCAGGCCGCTTTGCTTGGCGTGGCGCAGCGCACGCTCGTCGACGGCCAGGATGGCCATCCCCGGCGGGCCCATCAGCGCCTTCTGGGACGCGCCGATGGTCACGTTCACGCCCCAGGCATCCATCTCGTAGGGGTGCGCGGCCAAGGACGCGACGGTGTCGACCACCATAAGAGCCGGGTGTCCGGCGGCGTTCATGGCCTGGCGCATGGCCGGAACATCGCAGGTGATGCTGGTCGCCGTGTCGGTCTGGACGAGGAGAACGCCCTTGATCTCGCCCTTGCTGTCAGCGCGCAAGGCTTCCTCCAAGCGGGCCGGGTCGGCGGCACGGCGCCAATCGCCGGGGATCAGCCGCGCTTCGAGGCCCAGGGCCTTCGCCTGCGCCGCCCAGGCGTTGGAGAAGACACCGGTCTCCGGCAGCAACACCACATCGCCCGGCGCGAAGAGATTGGCCAGCGCCGCCTCCCAGGCCCCATGCCCGTTCGCCGAGTAGATGAAGACCTCGCCGCTCGTCTTGAAGATGCGCTTCATGTCGGCAAAGCAGCTACCGGTGATATCCAGTAGGCGGGAGTCCATCAGGTCGAGGGACTGCCGGCTCATGGCCTGCCGAACCTTGTCGGGAATCTGTGTCGGGCCCGGGGTATGCAGGAACTCCTGCCCCGCTTGATCGCGCGTCATCGCTTACCTTGTCGCTTTGCCATACCGGATTTCTCCAGATTAACCTTACGAGATGGTAAATCAACGGCGCCCCCGGGCAATGTCATGGCCCTCACGCAACGCTGCCTCGATGCCAACGCAGAGGCCGAAACTGCGTGGCGATGGCTAGGCTTGCGCTGTTGGAAATGATCGCAAGGAAAAGCACGGGGAGGTTCATTTGACGCAGCAAGAAGGCGCGGTTCGGCTTGCCGTCGACATCGGCGGCACCTTCACCGATGTGGTGCTGGAGAAGAGCGGCCGGCAGATCACCGGCAAGGTGCTGACCACGCCGGACAATCCGGCCGAGGGCTTCATGACCGCCGTGCGCAGCGTTCTCGAGGAGAGCGGAACGGCCCCCAGCGACGTCGCGCTTATCCTCCACGGCACCACCCTTGCGACCAACGCGCTGATCGAGCGCAAGGGCGCCAAGACCGCGCTGATCGTCACCGAGGGCCATCGCGACTCCCTGGAGATCGCTTACGAGAACCGCTTCGATCAGTATGACATCCTACTCGACCGGCCGCAGCCGCTGGTCCAGCGCGAGCTGCGCTGGCCGGTGCGGGGGCGCATGGATGCCCGCGGCGAAGTGGTCACAGCGCTGGACGAGACCGCCGTTGCCGGGCTGCTCGCCGAGATCGAGCGCCGGGAGGTCGAGAGCTTGGCCGTCGGGCTGCTGCACGCCTACGCCAATCCGGAGCACGAGCGCCGTCTCGCCGACCTCGTCCGTCGGGCGAAGCCTGATCTGCCGATCTCCCTCTCCTCCGAGGTCTGCCCGGAGATTCGCGAGTACGAGCGCCAGTCCACGACCTGCGCCAACGCCTATGTGCAGCCGCTCATCGCCCGCTATCTCGCCGACCTCGAGCAACAGCTCGCGCAGGCGGGCTTCACCTGCCCCTGCCTCCTGATGACCTCGGGCGGCAGCCTGGTGACCATCGCCACGGCCCAGGCCTTCCCCGTGCGGCTAATCGAGTCAGGGCCCGCCGGCGGCGCCATCCTGGCCAGCCACCTGGCGCGCCAGCTTGGCGAGGAGCAGGTGGTCTCTTTCGACATGGGCGGCACCACGGCGAAGATCTGCCTGATCGACCAAGGCGCCCCCCTACTCTCCCGCAGCTTCGAGGTCGACCGCGCCCACCGCTTCATGAAAGGCAGCGGCCTGCCGGTGAAGATCCCGGTGGTCGAGATGGTGGAGATCGGCGCCGGCGGCGGCTCCATCGCCTCGGTCGATGCGCTGAACCGCATCCAGGTCGGCCCGGAAAGCGCCGGCTCGGCGCCGGGACCGGCTTGCTACGGCAAGGGCGGCGGCGAGCCAACCGTCACCGATGCCAACCTGCTGCTCGGCCGGCTGGATGCCGCGGGCTTCGCCGGCGGACGCATGACCTTGGACGAAGGCGCCGCCAAGCGCACCCTGTCCGAACAGATCGGGGCACCGCTCGGCCTCGACGAGACGGCCGCGGCCAAAGGCGTGCTGGAGATCGTCGACGAGAACATGGCCAGCGCCGCACGCGTCCACGCAGTGGAGCGTGGCTTGGAAATCGAAGCGCGCACCATGATCGCTTTCGGGGGAGCTGCGCCTCTCCACGCCGCGCGATTGGCCGACAAGCTCGGCCTCTCCCGCGTCATCGTCCCAGCCAACGCCGGCGTCGGCTCGGCCGTCGGCTTCCTGCTGGCGCCAGTGGCCTACGAAGTGGTGCGCAGCCGCTATCTCAGGCTCTCGGCCTTCGACCCGGACCCGGTCAACAGCGTGCTGGCGGAGATGGAAGAGGAAGCGCGGCAAGTGGTGGCTCTCGCCGGCGACGCGCCCGTCACCCTGCAGCGCCACGCCTTTGCCCGCTACGTAGGCCAAGGCCACGAGATCAAGATCGCGCTGCCGGAGGGTGCCCTGACCGTAGCCAGCGGCGATGCTCTGAAGGACGCCTTCGAGACCGAATACAAGCGGCAATATGCGCGGACGGTCCCAGGCCTCGACGTGGAGGTGCTGACCTGGTCGCTGGTCGCCTCCGGACCGCAGCCCCCGGCGGCGACGTCGCCGGAGCTGGAACAGACAGCCGCAGCGGCGTCGGAGCGCAGGCGCAGCGTTGAGATGCCCGGCGCCGAGCACGCAACCGAGATCGCGCTCTACAGCCGTGGCGACCTCCAGCCAGGCCAGCGCCTCGACGGAGCCGCCGCCATCGAAGAACGACAGACAACCACACTGGTTCCCGCCGGCTTCTCGGCGCGGGTCAATGGCGCCGGCGATCTCATCCTGGAGCGCATCGAGCAGACAGTACGCGCCGAGCGGTCCGCGGCGGTCGCCGAGAGCATCCGCGCGCAAGTCATCTGGGACCGGCTGATCGCCATCGTCGAGGAGCAGGCGCAGGCGCTGCTGCGCACCGCCTTCTCCACCACCGTGCGCGAAGCCGGCGACCTCTCGGCCGGTGTCTTCGATCAGCAGGGCCGCATGCTGGCCCAGGCGGTGACCGGAACGCCGGGCCACGTCAACGCCATGGCGGCCTCCGTCGGCTTCTTCCTGGAGCGCATCGACATCGACAGCATGCGCGAAGGCGACGCCTACATCACCAACGACCCGTGGCTCGGCACCGGCCATCTTTTCGACTTCACCGTGGTGACACCCGCCTTTGCCTCCGGCCGGGCGATCGGGCTCTTCGCATCGACCGTCCACGTGGTCGATATCGGCGGCCGCGGCTTCGGCCCGGATGCCGGCCAGGTCTACGAGGAAGGGCTGAACGTCCCCATTCTGCCACTGTTCCGGTGCGGCGAAGCCAACGAAACCCTGCTGGAGATCGTGCGCGCCAACGTGCGGGAGCCGGTTCAGGTGATAGGAGATCTCTATTCGCTCGCCGCCTGCAACGAGGTGGGAGCCCGGCGCTTGGCATCCATGATGGCCGAGTTCGGACTCGACGATCTGGAGGCCGTCGGCGCGCAGATCATCGACACCTCCCGCCAAGCCATGCTGGCGGAGATCGCAGCGCTGCCCGCCGGCCGCTTCGAGAACGAAATGACGGTCGACGGCTACGAGGCGCCGGTCCGCCTTGCCGCCGTGCTCGAGATCGGCCCGGAGGACATGACCGTCGATTTCGACGGCAGCACGGCCATGTCGGCCTATGGCATCAACGTGCCGCTGACCTATGCACAGGCCTACGCCTCCTTCGGCCTCCGCTGCCTGGTCGGCAACCAGGTGCCGAACAACGCCGGCTCCCTCGCCCCGATCCGCGTCACGGCGCCGCAGGGCTCAATCCTCAACGCCCCCCCGCCGGCTGCGGTCGCCGTGCGGCATGTCATCGGCCAGATGCTGCCCGACGTGGTGCTCGGCTGCCTCGACAAGGCGGTGCCCGACCGTGCCCCGGCGGAAGGCAGCGCCAGCCTCTGGAACCCCATGCTCTCCGGCGGGCACGGCCTCACCGAAGGCTATGAATACGGCGGCGCCACGCCCTTCTCCGTCACCATCTTCCACTCCGGCGGCACCGGCGCGCGGCCGACGAAGGACGGGCTCTCCGCCACGGCCTTCCCCTCCGGCGTGCGCAACACGCCGGTGGAGATCACCGAGTCCATCGCGCCGCTGATCTTTCGTCGCAAGGAGCTCAGGCCCGGTTCCGGCGGCGCCGGGCGCTATCGCGGCGGCCTCGGCCAGGTGATAGAGATCGCTCAAAGCGAGGGCGCCCCCTTCGCCGTCTTCGCGCTCTTCGACCGCATACACCATCCGGCCCGCGGACGCAGCGGCGGCCAGTGCGGTGCCGCCGGCCAGATCCGTCTGGGCAGCGGCAAGGGCCTGCGCGGCAAGGGCAAGCAGATCGTTCCGCCCGGAGACAGCTTGATTCTCGAACTGCCCGGCGGCGGCGGCTACGGCCCGCCCGAGCTACGCGACGAGGACGCAAGAGAGCGCGACGGGCGCCGCGGCCTCGCCTGACAAGACAATTCGCCGCAACAGTCCAAACCGAACCTTGAGCTTGGCCGCCAAGCCACCCGCTTTTTTTCCTTGACTCGAAGAATGCAAATCATTCTCATTCGCGGACCAAACGAAGCCGGCTGCCGGTAAGGCATTCGGCCGAGCTGAAACGACCAACAGGGAACCGTCATGAAACGCACTCTCGCTCTCGCTGCCGGCCTGAGCATCTGTTGGGCCGCGCAGGCCCTCGCCGCCGGCGAGCTGAACATCTATTCGTCGCGCCACTACGACACCGACGAGCGGCTCTACAGCAACTTCGAGGAAAAGTACGGCGTTAAGATCAACCGCATCGAAGACGGTGCGAGCAAGCTGATCGCCCGTATCGAGGCCGAGGGCGACAACAGCCCCGCCGACCTCCTGATCACCGTCGATGCCGGCCGCCTCTGGCTGGCGACTGAGAAAGGCATGTTCCAGCCAATCTCGTCCGGTGCGCTGGAGGAGACCATTCCGGCCAACCTGCGCCATCCGATGGGCCACTGGTTCGGCTTCTCCCAGCGGGCCCGCGTCATCTTCTACGACAAGGACCGGGTGAACCCAGAGGATATCCAGACCTACGAGATGCTGGCCGATCCCAAGCTCGAAGGGATGGTCTGCACTCGCACCAGCGGCAACATCTACATGCTCTCGCTGATGTCGGCGCTGATCGCCCACAAGGGTGCCGATGACGCCAAGGCCTGGGCCGAAGGCGTGTGGAACAACCGCGCTCGCGATCCCGAGGGCGGCGATACCGATCAGATTCGAGGCATCGCCTCCGGCCAGTGCGCCATCGCCGTGGCCAACACCTACTACTTCGCCCGCGCCCTCCGCAAAGACGTGCGCGGCTTGGCCAACCCGGACGACACCAGCCGCATCGGCGTGGTCTTCCCGAACCAGGACAGCTTCGGAACCCACGTCAACATTTCCGGCGCCGGTGTCTTGAAGAACGCACCGAACAAGGACAACGCCGTTCTCTTCCTGGAGTACCTGACGACCCCCGAGGCGCAGGCCTACTTCTCGGAAGGCAATGACGAGTAT
>JANQIA010000338.1 GCA_028282405.1 Rhodovibrionaceae bacterium | reverse complement strand
GCCGGTTCGACGAGAGGGGATGGACCGAGCGGATGGCGCCGGATGGAATGACGCCCGATGGACCAATGGCGGATGGAGTCATGACGGAAACGGCATCCGCCGAGGAGATCACTGGTCCCCGCATCGAGGTGCGTGGCGCACGCGAGCATAACCTCCAAAACGTCAACATCGTGCTGCCCCGCGACCAGCTGGTGGTGATCACCGGGCTGTCGGGCTCCGGCAAGTCCTCGCTCGCCTTCGACACCATCTATGCCGAGGGCCAGCGCCGCTATGTCGAGTCTCTTTCGGCTTACGCGCGCCAGTTCCTGGAGCTGATGCAGAAGCCGGACGTCGACTCCATCGAAGGGCTCTCGCCGGCCATCTCCATCGAGCAGAAGACGACCTCCAAGAACCCCCGTTCGACCGTCGGCACGGTCACCGAGATCTACGACTATTTGCGCCTGCTCTTCGCACGGGTCGGTGTGCCCTACTCGCCGGCCACGGGCCTGCCGATCGAAAGCCAGACCGTCAGTCAGATGGTCGATCGTGTGTTGGCGATGGAAGAAGGCACCCGCCTCTACCTGCTTGCCCCAATCGTGCGCGGCCGCAAGGGCGAATACCGCAAGGAGCTCTTGGAGCTGCGCAAGAAGGGCTTCCAGCGGGTCAAGATCGACGGCGAGCTCTACGACATCGAGGACGCCCCGGCGCTCGACAAGAAACGCAAGCACGACATCGAGGTGGTGGTCGACCGCATCGTGGTGCGGGAGGGGCTGTCGCAGCGTCTTGCCGACTCTTTCGAGACGGCCTTGGAGCTTGCCGATGGCCTAGCCTTCACCGAGGACGCCAAGACCGGCGAGCGGGCCACCTTCTCGGCGCGCTTTGCTTGTCCGGTCTCCGGCTTCACCATCGACGAGATCGAGCCGCGGCTGTTCTCCTTCAACAACCCCTTCGGCGCCTGCCCGTCCTGCGACGGCCTTGGCGCCACCAGCTATGTCGACCCGGACCTTGTCGTCCCGGACAAGAGCAAGTCTCTGAAGAACAGCGCGGTCGCGCCCTGGGCCACGACGGGCAACACCTCGCCCTACTACGTGCAGACTCTCGAGAGCGTGGTCCGCCACTACCGTGCCTCCATGACCGAGCCCTGGGAAGAGCTGCCCAAAGAGGTGCAGGAGGCGATCCTCTTCGGCACCAAGGAGGCGATCACGCTGCGCTACGACGATGGCTTACGCAGCTACGAGACCAAGAAGGTCTTCGAGGGCGTGATCAACAACCTGGAGCGCCGCTGGCGAGAAACCGACAGCGACTGGATCCGGGAAGAGATTTCCAAGTACCAGACCAGCAAGCCCTGCGAGGCCTGTAACGGCTATCGCCTCAAGCCCGAAGCCCTGGCCGTCAAGATCGGTGGCCGCCATGTGGGCGAGGTCTGTGAGCTCTCGGTCAGCGACGCCAAGGACTGGTTCGATAACATCGAAGAAGGCCTGACGCCGCAGCGCCAGGAGATCGCCAGCCGGATTTTGAAGGAGATCCGCGAGCGCCTCGGATTCCTCAACGACGTCGGGCTGAATTACCTGACCCTGTCCCGCGCCTCGGCAACCCTCTCCGGCGGCGAGAGCCAGCGCATCCGCCTCGCCTCCCAGATCGGCTCGGGGCTGACGGGCGTGCTCTACGTGCTCGACGAGCCCTCCATCGGCCTGCATCAACGCGACAACGCCCGCTTGCTCGACACCCTGCGGCGGCTGCGTGACCTTGGGAACACCGTCATCGTGGTCGAGCACGACGAGGACGCCATCCGCGCCGCCGACTATGTCGTCGACATGGGCCCCGGCGCCGGCCAGCACGGCGGCACCGTGGTCGCCCTCGGCCCGCCGGCCAAGATCGAGCAAAGCCAAGACAGCCTCACCGGCCAGTACCTGACCGGCTTCAAGCAGATCGAGGTGCCAAAGAAGCGCCGCCGCGGGCACCGCGGGCAGAAGATCGTGGTCAAGGGCGCCAGCGGCCATAACTTGCACAACGTCGACGCAGCCTTTCCGCTCGGCGCCTTCGTCTGCGTCACCGGCGTGTCCGGCAGCGGGAAGTCGACCCTGGTGATCGAGACCCTTTACAAGGCATTGGCCCGACGCCTGCACGGCAGCCGCGATCTGCCCGCCCCTCACAAGGGCATCGAAGGCCTGGAGTTCATCGACAAGATCATCGACATTGATCAGTCGCCGATCGGCCGGACGCCCCGCTCCAACCCTGCCACCTACACCGGCGCCTTCACGCCGATCCGCGAGTGGTTCGCCGGGCTGCCGGAAGCCAAGCAGCGCGGCTACCGGCCCGGGCGCTTCTCCTTCAACGTCAAGGGCGGACGCTGCGAGGCCTGCCAGGGCGACGGCGTCATCAAGATCGAGATGCACTTCCTGCCCGACGTCTACGTCCAGTGCGATACCTGCAAGGGCAAGCGCTATAACCGCGAGACCCTGGAAGTTACCTTCAAGGACCGCTCCATCGCCGACGTGCTCGACATGACGGTCGAAGAAGCGCACCAGTTCTTCAAGGCCGTCCCAGCCATCCGCAACAAGATGGAGACTCTGGAGCGGGTGGGGCTGGGCTACATCCACGTCGGCCAGCAGGCAACCACCCTTTCCGGCGGCGAGGCGCAGCGCATCAAGCTGGCCAAGGAGCTCTCACGCCGCTCGACCGGCAAGACCCTCTATATCCTCGATGAGCCGACCACCGGCCTGCACTTCGAGGACGTCCGCAAGCTGCTAGAGGTGCTGCAAGCCCTGGTCGATCAAGGCAATACCGTGCTGGTCATCGAGCATAACCTCGAGGTCATCAAGACAGCCGACTGGATCCTCGATCTCGGCCCGGAAGGCGGCGACGGCGGTGGGCGCATCGTCGCCCAAGGCACGCCGGAAGAGGTGGCGCGCACAGCCGGCAGCTACACCGGGAGCTATCTCGCCCCCTATCTGCCGAACCTCAAAACCCGAGAAAAGAAGCGGGCCTAGCTTCGATGGCACCGGACTGCACAGCGACGGAGCCCAAGAGTCTTCCGGTTACGCCGGAGGCTATCCGTGAGGCTTACGGGCGCATCGCCCCGCACGTGCGGCGCACCCCCGTTATGGACCTGGCCGGAAACGAGCTTGGGCACGATGTCCCGCTATCTCTCAAGCTAGAGCTCTTTCAGCACGCCGGCTCCTTCAAGCCACGCGGCGCCTTCAACAACCTGCTGAGCCGCGAGGTGCCGAGATCCGGTGTGGCGGCGGCCTCGGGCGGCAATCACGGCGCAGCCGTCGCCTATGCCGCCCATCAGCTCGGCTATCCGGCCGACATTTTCGTGCCCGAGATCTCCAGCCCGGCGAAGATTGCGAAGATCCGTGCCGCCGGCGCGGAGCTGCATGTCGGCGGTGACCGCTACGCCGATGCGCTCGCCGCTTGCGAGACCCATCAGGCGGAAAGCGGCGCCATTGGCATTCATGCCTACGACGCCCTGGAAACCGTGGCCGGGCAGGGAACCCTCAGCCTTGAATGGGAGGAGCAGGTTCCCGACCTCGACAGCGTCCTGATCGCCGTTGGCGGGGGCGGCCTGATCTCGGGCGTCGCCGCGTGGTTCTCGGGCCGCGTCAAGGTGATCGCCGTCGAGCCCCAAGGCTCCCGGGCACTCCATGCCGCGCTGGAGGCCGAGGCCCCCGTCGACGTCTCGGTCGAATCTCTCGCCGCCGACTCTCTGGGCGCCCGCAGCATCGGCCAGCTCAACTTCGAGATCTGCCGCCGGCATGTCGCACAGTCACTGTTGGTCGAGGACAGCGCCATCGAAACCGCCATGGCTTGGCTCTGGCATCGCCTGCAGATCGCTGCCGAACCTGGCGGGGCGACGGCCCTGGCCGCCCTGCTCTCAGGTGTCTACCGGCCCCGGCCGGGCGAGCGGGTCGGCATCTTGGTGTGCGGCGGCAACGTGGCGCCCGAGAGCTTGGCAACGCTGCCGCATGCTAGCGAAGAATTCCATTCTGGCCGTTAGAGCCGTTGCGACGCCCCAGCAATCGTGAAATCGACTTTCCTCCACCCCTCATGCAGGCCGCCCCTCAATGACGTTGCGCCCGATCTGATAACAGTGGGATGCGCAAGGAAAGTGCTTGATGGTGATGCCGGCAACCCGGGTCTCCCTCGTCACAGTCTTCGTGGTTGCACCGACCGGCATGCTGCTATCCCAATTCTTTTGCGCGAACTCGACTAGCCCTTCCAGTTCCTCAGGACGATCAACGAAGCGGTCGGACCACTTTACCTCGTAGGCCCAAGCCGGTCGCATGTTTGCAGGATTCAATTTCACCAGATCAACCTCCCGCGTCTGGCGACCAGACTTCCAACGTGCATAGTACAAGTCACCCATCGCCTCTGAATGGAACCACTGACTGAAGATGGCCGTTTCGGCCATGGGCCCCATCGCTTCGTCTCCATCATTCAAAGGAGAGAACAAGGCCGCCCTCATCGATGGGTTTGTCAGGTAGGCCTTGAAATGGCGCATTCGCTGAAACGTCCGCCCACTGTCATCGACACGACGGACGCGCACAATCAAGAATGCCGCCTCCAGATACTCCAGATACTTGGCGATGGTGTTCTTCGCGACACCCGAACTCTGCGCGAGGCCATCGAGACTAATCTCCTGACCGGAGTGATAGGCGATCGTCGTGAACAGCCGGTTCAGCTCCGGAACATCCTGGATGCCGTACAAGCTGGGCAAGTCGCGCAACAGCACTTTGTCGATGATATCGCGGCCCAAATAGCGACCGACATTGCGCTGAATTTCAGGATTGAGAACTGCCTCCGGATAGCCACCGAAGTTCAAGTAATCGATGAATGCACCGTTCAGGCGCGTTATGTCGCGCACCCGATATCGAAGGGTTTGCCCGCTCGGCTCCGGAGAAATGAGGTCATCCTCCAACCCCAAGAAGTCCAGAAACTCCGCGAACGTCAACGGAGGCAGCAGGAAGTCAGTGAACCTCCCTGCCCCGGACTCATAGCTCTTCAGTCGAAGCGCCGCTGCCGCCGAGCCAGATGCGATAAAGCGTGTGTTGGGGTATCGATCCGTCAGCACCTTGAGATGAACTTCCCAGTCTTTTAGGTACTGTATCTCATCGAATATCACCAGACGCCGGCTCTTCGCATCGTGCCCCGTTTGCTTCTCGAAAAGATCTAGCAAGCGTGTCAGGGGCATTCCGCTGTACAGTGGCGTATCGATAGAAGCGAAAAGAATGCAGCTTGGCTCCATGCCGTCAGCAATAGCGTGCGCTACAAGCTGTCTTAGCATGACTGTCTTACCGACCCGACGCGGTCCCATCAGGATGACGCTGCGACGAACATCCCAATTCAAGGAGAGTTCGCAAAACCGCGCAAAGTACGCGCGAGTCCTGGTGAATTCTACAAAGGGATGCTCGAAACCAGCATCCCACCAGGGATTATCCTGTTTCAGGCTATTGAGTATGTCTCTTTCAGCAATCTCCAGCACTCTCAGCCCTCGAACTAATGTCACGACCCTGACACTAATACTGAAACACCCGTCAATCTATTGAAAAACAGAAAAATACCTCGTCCCCTTACCACCGTGGAAAATAGGCGAGAAGACCAGGCACCGCTCTTCACTGTAAGATGCACTGATTGGGCCACGAGAGCTGAAACGCCCATGCAGCCAATCACAGCGGCATCTTGTAGGAAAGCCCACCAAGCGCCATCTTTCTCTCATGGAAGGCAGCTCCGCATTGGATGTCGACCGGCAAGCTCGCGCCGCCGTGCAGCCGGTCGTCGATTGGCTCGTGGGCGATGCACGCCAGTACCTCCATCGCACACAGCTTCTCTTCGGGCAGTTTTGCGCCGAATTGCTCGGTCTCGGGATTCCCGTGGACCGGGTCACCGTTCACATCCGCCAGCTTCATCCGGAGTTCGAGGCGCGGACCCTGCTCTGGACCTCGGATGCCGGCGGCGCCGTCATCCACGACCGAGCGCACGGCATCCGCAACAACGATCTCTTTTTGAAGAGCCCGGTGAAGACCGTCATCCTGGACGAGCAAACTGTACGCCGCCGGCTGGGCGATCCGGACTGCCCGCTGGACTATCCCATCGTGGCCGACCTGAAACAGGCGGGTTACACGGACTACACCATCCGACCCTTCTTCTTCGCCAAGCAGGAGCGCATGGCGATCAGCTTCGCCACCAAGGCACCGGAAAGCTTCAGCGATCTTTGCATTGCGATTTTCGACGCGCTGATGCCGACTTTCGGGGCCTGCATCGAGCTCACCGAGACCAAGCGAACCGGACGCATGCTGCTCGACACCTACGTCGGTAGTCAGGCCGGCGGACGGGTTTGGTCGGGCGACGTAAAGCGTGGCGAAGGCTCCGACATTGAAGCGGCGATTTGGCTCTGCGATCTACGCAGCTTTTCGTCTCTCAGCAGCATCATGCCGAGGGACGAGATCATCGGCCTCCTCAACCGCTATTTCGATGCCATCTGCGAGCCGGTCGCGCAGGAAGGTGGCGAGGTGCTGAAGTTCATCGGTGATGCAGCGCTGGCCATCTTCCGCAAGGAGACGCCCAAGGCTTCGGTCAACAGCGCTATCGTCGCCGCGGAAAGAGCGCTGGAGAGCCTCGAGGTGTTCAACAACACGCTGCACGATGCGCGCTGTCCCTCCTGGCCCCTGCGCTGCGGCATTTCCATCCACTACGGCGAGATGATGTACGGCAATATCGGCGCCATGAGCCGGCTGGATTTCACGGTGATCGGGTCCGACGTGAACCTTGCCGCGCGCCTGCAGGATTTGACGCGCGAGATCGACCCGCCCCTGGTGCTATCGGCCTGCGCTGCCCATCATGCCTGCCGCGAGACCCACTCCATAGGGCGCTTCCAGTTCAAGGGCTTCAACGAGGAGCAGGAAGCCTACTGCTTGGGCTGTAGCGCCCACGTCCCGCGCGCCAACAAGTTGGCGCTGGCCAAGGAAGCCGTGAACGCAGGATAGCTGGTCTTGCAGGCGCTCTGTTCGCGCAGCTCACCCGATTCCGGGACCATGCAGGCCACCAGCGGTTCCAGGTCGCCGCGCCAGACCTCGACCGGCAGGACGATGGCTGGATGACCGCTGTCGAAGTACCAGGAATCCACGCTCCAAACCGCACCGCCCTCGATTTCCGCGACGGTCGCCGAGAAGTGAAACCAGCCTTCGACGACAGGATCCTTCATCACCGGTGACGCTACCCGGTGGTGCAGCAGCAAGCCCTGATGCTGCAGCAACTCCAGGAACTGCACCATATTGGCGGTCTCGTCGATGCAGTCGGTTTGATCCGGCTGGCCATAGCCGATCAGCGTGCCGCCGACGTCCGGACCGGTACCGGTCTGCGCCATGACGGCGAGCTCATAGTCCGCCGCAGCTTCCGCAATGGCCCGGCGCTCCTCCTCCGCGCTTCTGCCCGCATCGAAGAAATGAGCCTTGATCCTCTCCCACTGCCGGTCACTCAAGGAGAAGAGGTGCTGCGTCTCACACCCGTAGTTGGTGCAATAGATGAGCGCGCCCGGCTCTGGCGCCCGCTGCACGACCTGATCCACCCGATCGGCAGCGCGCTGCTCGAAGCTTGCGGCACAGGCCGATAGAAGCCCAAATGCCAGCACAAAAACAGAGGAATTACAGACTCGTCGCACGATCCCCACTCCCGATCTTGCGACCCCCGCCGTCAGCCTGAACCGTACTAAATCACCAATCTTGCTGTAAATCCAGGTCGCATCGCGGGAAAGTAGTGTTCTCAGCTTGCCAGGAGGTTACCGCACCTTCGAGGCGCCTTTGCCGCTACGGGGCTTGAGATCGACGCCGCGAGCACCGATAGAAGAAAGATGAGCGAGATATCGACAAACGACAGCAGAACAACCGTCGCGCCGGTCCACGTGGTGGGCGGCGGACTGGCGGGGAGCGAAGCGGCCTGGCAGATCGCCCGCAGCGGCGTACCCGTGGTGCTGCACGAGATGCGGCCCGAGCGCGCCACCGCAGCCCATCAGACAGGCGGTTTGGCGGAGCTGGTCTGCTCCAACTCCTTCCGCTCCGACGACGCTATGAACAACGCCGTCGGCCTGCTGCACGAGGAGATGCGGCGCTGCGGCTCGTTGATCATGGCCTGCGGCGATCGCCACAAAGTGCCGGCCGGCGGTGCCTTAGCGGTCGACCGCGATGGCTTCTCCGATGCCGTCACCGCCGCCCTGGAAGCGGAGCCGTTGGTCACCATCGAGCGGACGGAGGTGGCGGGCCTGCCTCCAACGGACTGGGACAGCGTCATCCTCGCAACCGGCCCTCTGACCTCGCCGGACCTAACTGAGGCCATCCTGGCGATCACCGGCGAAGAGCAGCTCGCTTTTTTCGACGCCATCGCCCCCATCGTCTACACCGAGAGCGTCGACTTCTCCCGCGCCTGGTACCAATCCCGCTACGACAAGCCGGGGCCCGGTGGCAGCGGCAAGGACTATATCAATTGCCCGCTCGACGAGGCGCAGTACGAGACCTTTATCGACACCCTCTTAGCGGCCGAAAAGACGGCCTTCAAGGAGTGGGAGGACACCCCCTATTTCGAAGGCTGCCTGCCGATCGAGGTGATGGCTGAGCGCGGTCGGGAGACCCTGCGCTTCGGCCCCATGAAGCCGGTCGGGCTGACCGACCCCAACAGCGGCACCCAGCCACACGCGGTGGTGCAGCTGCGCCAGGACAACGCGCTGGCAACCCTCTACAATCTGGTCGGCTTTCAGACCAAGCTGAAGTACGGCGAGCAGGTTCGCGTCTTCCGCACCATCCCGGGCCTGGAGAACGCGGAGTTCGCCCGCCTGGGCGGCCTGCACCGCAACACCTTCATCAACTCGCCGCGGCTGCTCGATGCCTCGCTTCGCCTCAAGGCCCAGCCACGTCTGCGCTTTGCGGGACAGATCACCGGTGTCGAGGGCTATGTCGAGTCGGCGGCCATCGGCCTCATCGCCGGGCGCTTCGCGGCGGCCGAACGGCTTGGCGTCGAGACGGCCCCGCCGCCTACCACGACGGCGCTTGGCGCGCTCCTCAACCACATCACCGGCGGCGCCGAGGCGGAGACCTTTCAGCCCATGAACATCAACTTCGGGCTTCTGCCGCCGATCCCCAAGGAGCCCGGCCGCAAACGCCTCAAGAAGGCCGAACGGAAGCCGGCCATGGCACAGCGCGCCCTGGCCGACTTGGCGGTTTGGCTGGGCGAAGACCGCGCCGCCGCGGAATAGCCTTAGACGCGCCCGCGCAGCACCGCCGGCAGCAGCCACCAAATCGGGCCAGGAGGAGCCTGCTGGAAGGCTGGCGCGAAGACGTTGTAGTCCGCCTTCTCCAGGCGCTGAAGGTAGCGCCGGGCAAGAACGGCCGGCAGCAGCGCCGGCAGCGCCTGCGACGGGAGTTGTGCTGCCAGCCCCCCTCCTTCCTCCAGGTGCTCGTCAGCCCGCTTGGCGAGGCGCATGGCAACCCCGTCGATGGCATCCGAGCCACGCAGCTCGAAGAGGTCGGGAAGCTTGACCCCAGCCGCGAAGAGATGGTCCTGCGGCAGGTAGAGGCGCTTCTGCGCCGCATGAAAGGGTGCCGCCCTCAGCAAGCCCGTCATGCCCCAGGCAATGCCGAGGTGGCGTGCGGTCTTGTCTGCCAGCTCGCCGTCCTGTGCTCCCAAAGCCTGCAGCGCCAGGCGCATGAGGCTCGACGAGGTTGCCGCGAGATAGTCCTCTAGGCTGTCCAGGTTGGCCGGTGGGTCAGGATTGAGGTCTGCCTCCCGGCCGCTGAGCAGGATCTCGAAATCCTGGCGCGACAGATCGGCGCGTGCCTGGAGCGCGGCCAGTTCCTGCACCACCATGTGCTCGCGCGGCCGGCCGGCAAAGATCTCGTCGAGGGCATCGCGCCACCATTGCAGGCGGATTTCCCCGATCATGGCCTCGCTGACCACCTCCGCCGTGCGCGCCACTTCCTGGTTGAAGGCATAGAGCGCGAAGAGCCCACGACGCTCGACAGCCGGCGCGAAGAGCGCGGTGAGGTAGCGGTCGCGGTCGTGCCGCTTGACCTCTTCCCGACAATAGGAATCCGAGCCTTGTCTGGGCATGGGCGGAGCGCTATCCCCCTTGTCGGATTGTGCGCTGATTCGTGTGGGAACCAGACCATCGGCGGCAGCGTTTCTTTTCCGGCCGAAAGCCCCTATCTAGCAAGATATCGCCTTTCTCGTAGCCCGGCTCAACCGGGCACGGGTCATCACAAGATATGTCGCAAGGACCAAGAGGAGAGAACCATGGCATTCACCCTGCCTGACCTGCCCTACGCCCAAGATGCGCTGGAGCCGTACTACTCCGCCAATACCCTGAGCTTCCATCACGGCAAGCATCACAACGCCTACATCAACAAGACCAATGAGTTGATCGCCGGAACCGATTTGGATGGCAAGAGCGTCGAGGAGGTCATCTCGGCCGCTCACTCGGCAGGCAACAAGGGCCTGTACAACCAGTCGGCACAGATCTGGAACCACACCTTCTTCTGGCACTCCATGAAGCCGGGCGGCGGCGGCGCGCCGAGCGGCGAGTTGGCCAGCATGATCGATGCCTCTTTCGGCTCGCTCGACGACTTCAAGAATCAGTTCATTGCCTCGGCCGTCGGCAATTTCGGCAGTGGCTGGACCTGGCTGGTCAAGGAAGGCGACAGCCTGAAGATCGTTAACACCGACGACGCCGATACCCCGCTGGTGAACCCCAACCAGACGCCGCTCTTCACCGTCGACGTCTGGGAGCATGCCTACTACCTGGATTACCAGAACCTGCGGCCCAAGTTCGTCGAGACCTTCCTCGACAACCTGGTCAACTGGGACTTCGCGGCGGAGAATTTGGCTAAGGCTTAGCCAGCCAGAAACGCTTTTTCCAAGGGGGCCAATGGCCCCCTTTTACTTTGGCGGCACGAAACGCTCCGCCGGCACGACGGCGATCGGGGTCAACTCGACCAAAAAGTCCTCATGGCCAAGGCCAGCAACCATGACGGACGTGCTTACCGGCGCGGTTTCAGCGTCGAAGACCTCTGTGCGCACACGCTGGATGGCAGGCAGTTGACCGCGGTCGGTAAAGTACGTCGTGATTGAGACGATATCCTTCGGAAGGCCGCCCACGACGGACAGCAGCGCAAGGATGTTCTTGAAACACTGCCGCGTCTGCGCCTCGACATCGCCCTTGCCGACGACGCCTTCGTCCGCATCCCAAGCGACTTGGCCTGTGAAGTGAATGACGTGACCCTGGTGCTGCACAGCACCCATGCTGAAGCCGCGCCCCCGCGGTTGCCAGACGCCGGATGCCGAGAAACCTAAGACCACTGCTTAAGCTACCGCGATTAGCGCTGCGGCCACGCGGCGATCTTCGGTGATCAACACATTGAAGGTCCGGCAGGCCGCGCCGGTGTCCATGGGTTCCGGCGCAAGCCCTTGCTCGCGGAAGCTCTCCCGCAAGGCGCGCGGCAGAAGAGCGATCTGCGGGCCGCAGCCGAGCAGCAGCACGTCGATCTCACTTTGCTTCCCGACGAGCGGTGCCAGGCTCTCGGGGCCGAACGCAACGAAGTCCGCCACATCCCATGGCAGCACGGCTTCGGGCAGCACGATGATAGAGCCCTTGTAACGCTCTCCTGAAACCTGAAAGCCACCCTCGCCGTAGCCCTCAATGAGCATGCGCCCCGGCGCGACCCGTGGGGTGATGTCCATCGAAGCTAGGCCGCTTCCGCCTCTGCCGGCTCGTCGCTGTCTCCCGTCTCGACCCGGCGAACGCCGAGGTAGTAGAGCAGCGGCACAGCCAGGGCAATGGAGGAGTAGGTACCGATCAAGACACCCCAGATCAGGCCGATAACGAAGCCCTGAATGACCTCGCCACCGAAGATGTAGAGCGCGAAGAGGGCAAGCAACGTGGTGACGGAGGTCAATATGGTGCGAGACAGCGTCATGTTGATCGCGTCATCCAGCACCTCCTGGACCGGGCGCTTCTTGTACTTGCGCAGCGTTTCCCGCACCCGGTCGAAGACCACGACGGTGTCGTTGATCGAATAGCCCGCGATGGTCAGCACCGCCGCCAAGGTCGCCAGATTGAACTCCAGCTGCATCACCGAATAAAAGCCGATTGTGGCGATGATATCGTGCGCCAGAGCGGCCAAGGCAGCGACGGCAAAATGCCATTCGAAGCGAAACCAGATATAGCAGCCGATCGCAGCGAGGGAGAGCAATGTGGCCAGGATACCGGCCTGGCGTAGTTCTGCGCCGACGGTCGGCCCGACGAACTCCGTTCTTCGGTAGTCCACGCCCTCGTTCCCGAGGGCCCCTCTGATCGCTTGCACGGCGGCGTTCTGTGCCTCTTCTCCCCCCTCCTGCCGCTGCACATTGATCAGCACGTCGTTGGGTTCGCCGAAGGTTTGCAGGCTGACTTCACCAAGACCCAAGCCGTCGAGACGGGATCGCAGCGAGGCGAGGTCCGGCTGCTGCTGGAAGCGCACTTCCAACAGAATGCCGCCGCGGAAATCGATGCCGAAGTTGAGCCCGATGGTCAGGAAAGACGCGATGGAGGCAACGATCAAGGCGGCCGAGAGGGCCAGGAAAGCCTTGCGCTTTGCCAGAAAGCGGATGCCGAACCCCAAGGGCAGGTGACGAATGATAGCCATGCTGTGCCCCTAGACTGGCAGGTTCTGCGGCTTCCTTTGCCGCAGCCAAAGCACCATCAACAGCCGCGTCACCATCAGCGCCGAGAACAGCGAGGTGATGAGGCCGATGGAAAGTGTGACGGCAAAGCCCTTGATCGGCCCGCTGCCGAAGAAATACAGCAGGGCTGCCGCGATGAAGGTGGTCAGGTTGGCGTCGATGATGGTGCTGAGCGCCTGCTTGTAGCCGGCATCGATAGCCGAGACCGGCCCTCGCCCATTGCGTATCTCCTCGCGTATTCGCTCGAAGATCAGCACGTTGGCATCCACCGCCATACCGATAGTGAGCACGATACCGGCGATTCCGGGCAGTGTCAGAGTCGCTTGCAGCCCGGTCAAAGCGGCCGCCACGATGATAAGGTTGAAAAAGAGAGCGACGCAGGCCATCGCGCCGAACAGGCCATAGACAGTGACCATGAAGACGACGACGAGCGCCAAGCCAAGGATGCTGGCGAACTCACCGGCCTCGATGGAGTCCTGACCAAGGCTCGCACCGACCGAACGCTCTTCCAGGAACGTAATGGAGGCCGGCAAGGCGCCGGCGCGCAGCAAGAGCGCCAGCCTCTGCGCCTCCTCGATGGTGAAACCGCCTTCGATCTGGCCGCGACCGCCGAGGATAGGCGAGCGGATAACCGGCGCACTGATCACCGCGTCATCCAAGACGATGGCGAAGGGTCGGTTGACGTTCTGCCGGGTCAGGTCAGCGAAGATCTGGCCGCCTCGGGTATCGAAGGCAAAGGTCACCACCGGCAGACCGCTGATTTGGTCGAAGGACTGCTGGGCATCGGTCAGACGCTCGCCGCTGAGGCGGACGCGCCGCTCGACCACGTATGCCGACGCAGACATGGGATCGTCCGGATTCGCGCTCGGCACAACCTGGAAGCCCGGCGGCACCGAGCCGCTGCCCGGGACCACCTCGGTGTTGACCAGATGGAAGGTCAGCTTGGCGGTTTGGCCGATCAGCGTCTTCTCCGCCTCACAATCCTGGGCGCCGGGGATTTGAATGACGACGCGATCTTCGCCCTGCCGCTGCACGACAACGCCACGTGTGCCTTCCGGATCCAGACGGCGGCGCATGATCTCGACGGTCTGCAGCATGACCGTCTCTTCGCTCAACCGGATAGCTTGGTCGGTCTGGCTCAGAGTCGCTTCGCCGTCGCCGTCGATGAACAGCTGCCAATCGAGACCGATCAGGTCGCGCAGGCCGTCGCGCACGCGCTCGGCGCTGCCCGGGTCGCGCAGCGTAAAGATCACGTCGCCGCCTTCGTCGACCCCAAGATTGGTGTAGCCGAGGCGCTCCTGACGCAATTCGGAGCGGACGGCCGCGACCATGTTCTCGCGCTGCTCGACGAAAACCTCATCGATCGAGACAGACGTGAGCAAATAGCAGCCGCCCTGAAGGTCCAGGCCGAGATTCATCTGCTGGGTATTGGGCAGCCAGCTCGGCAGCGCCTCGCTGGCGCTCTTGGACAGCAGGTTGGGAAAGGCATAGAGAACGCCGAGAACGAAGACGAAAACGACGAAGACGACCTGCCAGCGAGATATGCGAACCATGCTTTTGCGGTCTCCTGCCGGCCGACGCTAGCGCCGGCGGCGAAACACGGACTTCTTTTCTTCGCCCGCCGAAGGTGCGGCTTCCTCGTCCGCCTCGGCCACCTCCGGCTCGTCGGCCGGCTCTTCCTTCTTGGCCGTGGTCTTCTCGCCCCTCGGCTGTGTCTTGCTTACAACTTCCGAGATAGTGCCACGCACAACTCGCACCTTAACATCCTTGGCGATCTCAACCTCGAGCTCGTCGTCGTGGACCTTTGCCACAGTGCCGATAAAGCCACCGGCGGTCACCACCTTGTCGCCACGCCGGAGATTGGCAACCATCTCCCGATGCATCTTCATCTTGCGCTGCTGCGGCCGGATCATAAGGAAGTAGAAGATCGCAAATATGGCGATCAGCGGGAGAAACGTGACCAGCAGGTTGGGTTCGGCGGCCGCGCCGGCCTGTGCGTAGGCGGGAGAAATCAGCATATCCGGTCCTTGAGCAATCGGTTTCGTCTGCGCCTCGGGAAGCCGCGCCGCCACGGGCTTTCCGGGAACGCGCAGCGCGCCGGACTATAGCCCGCCATTGCCGTTTTGCAACGGCACCGCAAGCCGCCTGACGGAAGGGTGAGATTGACCGGACGCTCTGCCCTGCCTAGCTTCGCGGCCTTCCCACCGCGGAGAGCTTATGACGACGCAGCGCGACCAGGACAACCTTCTACCGACGCTCGGCCGCATCGCCGCGGCGCTCGAGCGGCTGGCTCCGGCCGGCGAGCCCTTCGGACTGCCGGAAGAGAGCGAGGCCTTTGTCTGGCACGCCGACAGCGCGACCTGCCAGCCGGTCGCCAAGGTTAACCGCATTCCCCTTGGGCTGCTGCAAGGCATCGACCTCCAGATCGACAAGCTGCTGGAGAACACGCGGCGATTCGCCCGCGGCCTGCCGGCCAACAACGCCCTTCTGTGGGGCGCGCGCGGCACCGGCAAGTCCTCTCTCGTCAAGGCCTGCCACGCCGAGATTTCCGCCGAAGACCGGCGCGAAGGCCGATCGCCAGTCGCTCTCGTCGAGATTCACCGCGAAGACATTCCCAGCCTGCCGCAACTGCTGGAGAACCTTCGTGGCGGCAAGCGGCGCTGCATCCTGTTCTGTGACGACCTCTCCTTCGATCAGGACGACACCAGCTACAAGTCCTTGAAAGCCGTGCTGGAAGGCGGAGTCGAAGGACGGCCGGAGAATGTCATCTTCTACGCCACATCCAACCGGCGGCACCTGATGGCGCGCGACATGATCGACAACGAGCAATCGACCGCCATCAACCCCTCGGAAGCAGTGGAGGAGAAGGTCAGCCTGTCCGACCGCTTCGGCCTCTGGCTTGGTTTCCACAATGCCGACCAATCGACCTATTTCGCCATGGTCGAAGGCTATGCCGCCCACTTCGGCCTTGGTCTTTCGAGCGACGAGCTGCGCCGCCGCGCCAACGAATGGTCGGTCACCCGCGGCGCCCGCTCGGGCCGCGTTGCCTGGCAATTCATCCAGGATTTGGCCGGAGAGCTCGGCAAGAGCCTCGACGGCGCAAACTGAGCGCCGACCCGGTTCTCTGTGGCTAACTCGGCAGCAGCTCGCGCGGATCGACCGCTCGGCTGCCTTTGCGAATCTCGAAATGGAGCTGCGGCCGGTCGACGTTGCCGCTGCGGCCCACCCGGGCGATCACCTGTCCGCGCGATACCCGCTCCCCTTTGGAGACCAACAGGCTGGAGTTGTGGGCGTAGGCCGTGACCCAGCCGTTCTCATGGCGGATCAGCAAGAGATTGCCGAAGCCCTTCAGCTCGCTGCCGGCATAGACCACCTCGCCCCGCTCCGCCGCCACCACAGGCGCACCACGGGGTGCCGCAATGTTGATGCCGTCGTTGTGGCGGCCGTCTCCCTGGGGGCCGTACTCGGCGATAACCCGGCCCTGAGTCGGCCAGAGAAAGCCGAGACCGTTGGCAGTCGGCGGCACCGGCGGAGGATCGGGCGGCTGACTCGGCAGCGCCACGGCCTGGGGCTGCGCCACCTGCGGCTGCTGGGGTTGAGACTGCGGTTGGGAGGCTGGCGCCGGCGCTGACGGGGCGCTCCGCGGAACACTGGCCGGGGCCATCGCCAACTGCCCTACCGGTGCCGACCCAGCCGCCGGGATAGCCAAGCTCTGCCCGACGGAAAGGCTGTATGGCGCCTCGAGGTCGTTGACGGCTGCGAGCTGGCTGCGGTCGACGTTGTACTGCCGCGAGAGGCTGTAGAGCGTGTCGCCGGGTTGGACGCGATGCACGCGCTGAGCGGGAAGCTGCAGCGTCTGGCCCGGGCTGAGCCGGTACGGCGGTGTCAGGCCATTGCGCTCGACGATGCTCTTGACCGGCAGGCCGAAACGCCGGGCGATACCATAAAGGGTATCCCCGGGCTGCACTTGGTAGCGACCACCCGGCGGCAGCGCCATGGTTGCAGGCGGCGGGGCCGATGTCGTCGCGGCCGGCGTCGGGGATGGGATGGGCGATGGCGGCGGCCGGACGGCCGTGCCTGCCGCGGGCTCCGGCAGGGTTTGGGGACTGGGCGCGCCGAGCGGCACGCTCTGTACGCTGCTGGGCGCGCGCACTTCGGCCGGATTGAAGACCGGCGCAGCGGCGAGGGTCTCTGGCTTGCGCACGGGTATCGGGGGTGGCGCGCCAGGTGACTGGGTTATCCGCACCCGCTCGGGATTGGAGCAGGCAGCCAGCAAGATGAGACCGGCCAAGGCCACGAAGACGAGACGCAAGGTCATCCGGACTCCCGTCCTTCACCTGCCCCCTCGCCGTTCGCCTCGCCGGCGACCAAAGGCACGAAGCGCACCGCCGCCAAGCTCTCTTGTTCGACACCGCTTGCGGTCTTGCGCAACTTTACGAGGTCCTGCGTGCGGCCCTGGCCGCCCACCGGCAGCACCATGATGCCGTCCTCCGCCAATTGCTCCAGCAAGGGCTCGGGCGGGAACACGGCCGCGCAGGTGACGATGATGCGTGGAAAGCTGCGCGGCTCCGGCCAGCCTTTGCTGCCGTCGCCACAGTATGTCGTGATGTTGTGGAGTCGCAATTGCTTGAAACGCTCGTCCGCCTCTTCAAGCAAAGGTCGATGCCGCTCAATTGTGTAAACCCTGCGGCAGACACGCGAGAGAATCGCTGCCTGGTAGCCGGAACCGGTACCGATCTCCAGTACCGTCTCCCGCCCCTGACACTCCAGCGCCTGGGTCATCATGGCAACAACATCCGGCGCGCTCAGCGTCTGCCCCCGTCCAATCGGCAGCGCCATCAGCTCATAAGCCTGGTCCTGAAAGGCCGGCGGGGTGAAGAGCTCTCTGGGAATGCTCTCCATGGCTGACAGCACGGCGGTGTCGGTGATGCCGGCACGCCGCAGCTGCATCAGCAGGCGTATCTTGCGGGCCTCGATGGTCATTCAGGCGTCACCGCGCCAGGGTCATGCAAAGAGCTCCGTCAGCCGCGGCAGGATCTCTCGGTACGTCAAATCCTGGTGCAGCGGGGTCACAGAAACCCAACCGTCCTGTACGGCGGCGATGTCGCTTCCGGGTTCGGCTGACGTGTTCGCCGCCCAGTCGCCGATCCAGACGTAGTCCCGGCCGCCCGGGTCCTTGCCCTCCATCAGACCGGCCGGCCCCAGGCCGCGGCCCTGGCTGGTCACCTTGATGCCTTTGACCTCCGCCGAGAGGATCGGCGGGAAGTTGACGTTGATCAGCAGGTCACGCCGCCAGTCCGCCGTCTGCAAGCCAACGACCACCTGCGGCGCATACTCGGCAACGGCGGGAAAGGGGATGTCCAAACCGCGACTGCCGACCTGGCTGAAGGCGATGGCATGGCTGCCCAGCATGACCGCCTCCATGGCGGCTGCGACGGTCCCGGAATAGAGCACGTCCTCGGCCAGGTTGCCGCCGTGGTTGACCCCTGAGAGCACCAGATCGGGCGGTTGACCGTCCAGCACCTTCCGGAACCCCACCACCATGCAATCGCTCGGGGTGCCGTTGACGGCGAAGCGGCGCTCGCCGAACTCTTGGATGGTCAGCGGCCGCCGGGTCGTCAGGGCATGGCTCATCGCCGACTGCTCGACCTCCGGCGCCACGGTCCAGACATCGTCGCTCAGGGCGCGTGCCACCTGCTCCAGCGCCTTGAGGCCGGGCGCGTGGATACCGTCATCGTTAGTGACCAGAATTCGCTGGCCGTCCAGCGGCTTAGCCATGGGCCCTCGCTTCAGTCATGCGCGGCGATAGTCTCCTGCCCACCCATGTAGGGCCGGATCGCTTCGGGGATGACGATGCTGCCGTCAGCTTGCTGGTAGTTTTCCATCACCGCGATGAGCGCCCGCCCGACGGCAACGCCGGAACCGTTCAGGGTGTGCAGGAAGCGGGTCGCCTTCTCGCCTTCGGGACGGAAGCGTGCCGCCATGCGCCGGGCCTGGAAGTCCCAGCAGTTGGAGCAACTCGATATCTCTCGGTAGGTCTCCTGCCCCGGCAGCCAAACCTCGATGTCGTAGGTCTTGCGTGAGGCCGCGCTCATGTCGCCGGAGGAGAGCAGCATCACCCGATAGGCAAGGCCGAGGCGGGTCAGCACCTCCTCGGCGCAGCTCAGCATCCGCTCCAGCTCCTCCATGGAGCGATCGGGATGCACGGCGGAAACCAACTCCACCTTGTCGAACTGATGCTGGCGCAGCATGCCGCGGGTGTCGCGTCCGGCCGAGCCCGCCTCCGAACGGAAGCAAGGGGTCAGCGCGGTGAAACGCTTGGGCAAATCCGCCTCGTCAACGATGGACTCGCGCACAAGGTTTGTCAGCGGCACCTCCGCCGTGGGAATCAGCCAGTAGCCTTCCTCGGTCTTGAAGAGGTCCTCCCCGAACTTGGGCAGCTGGCCGGTGCCGTAGAGCACATGGTCGCGCACCAGGTACGGAGGGCTGACTTCCAGGTAGCCGTGCTCGCGGGTATGCAGGTCGATCATGAAGTTGGCCAAGGCCCGGCTCAGGCGCGAGAGCTCGCCGCGCAGCAGCACGAAGCGCGAGCCGGAGAGCTTGGCCGCCATCTCGAAATCCATCTGGCCCAGAGCCTCGCCCAGCTCGAAGTGCTGCTTGGCCTCGCCTTCGAGATTGGGAATGGAGCCTCTGTTACGCACCAACTCGTTGGCGCCCTCATCAAGGCCGATGGGCACTTCGGGCAAAGGGATGTTCGGCAGGCCGGACAGCAGGGCCTCGAGCGCCTCGTCGGCTTGGCGGGCCGTCTCCTCGCCCGCCGCCATCTTGTCCTTGAGGGCGGCAACCTCAGCCATCAGGGCATCGGCGTCCTCGCCGGCCTTCTTCTTCTGGCCGATGGCCTTGGAGGCCTCGTTGCGCCGGGCCTGCATCTCCTGCAGCGCGGTCTGCGCCTCTCGGCGCTGCTGGTCGAGCGAGAGAATCTGGCCGGACTGCGGCGGCAGGCCACGCGCCTCCATACCCTGGTCGAAGGCCTCGGGGTGATCGCGAATCCACTTGATATCGAACATGGCGGGAACCGAATCGGGCTGCTTGGGAATGCCCGGCGCTTATAGTGGCTCCCGCCCGCGCCGTCCACGCCGGCAATGCCAAACTTTAAGGGACTTTGTTACTCCGCGTCGAGCTCGTCGCGCAGCTCTTCTTCCTTCTGGGCACGCTTCTTCTCGACCATGCGGGCCATCCAGATCGAGATCTCGTAGAGCAGGATGATCGGGATGGCGAGGCTGAGCTGGCTGATCGGGTCCGGCGGCGTGAAGACGGCCGCAACCACGAAGACCGCGACAATGGCGTACTTCCGCGACTTCGCCATGCCTTCGGCACTGGCGATGCCGGCCCGCGCCAGAAGCGTCATCAGCACGGGAAGCTGAAAACAGATGCCAAAGGCAAAGATCAAACGCATGGTGAGCGAGACATACTCGCTGACCTTGGGTTCGAGCTCGACGGGCAGAACCGTCGGCGAGCCCACCGTTTCGAACTGGATAAAGAAGCTCCAGGCAAAGGGTAGGATGATGTAGTAGACGAGCGCTGCCCCAGTGAAGAACAGGATAGGCGAAGCGATCAGGAAGGGGGCGAAGGCCGTCTTTTCGTCGCGGTAAAGGCCCGGTGCCACGAATTTCCATAGCTGCAGCAGGAAGATCGGGCAGGTAATGAAGGCACTGAAGAAGAACGCGATCTTGATCTGAGCGAAGAAGGGCTCGATCAGGCTGGTGTAGATTATCCGCGGGGTTCTTGTTTCGTCTTGATAGCGGCTGAGCAGCAGGTCGGAGAGCGGCTGCGCCAAGAAGTCGAAGAGCGACTGGGCGAAATAGAAGCAGATGATGAAGCCCAGAATCAACGCAGCCGCGGCATAGAGCATGCGCTGCCTGAGCTCAATCAGGTGATCGAGCAGTGGCATTTTCTGGAGATCGAAGTTCTGCTGCACCATCGCGAGCGGCTCTCTAACCCCTTAACCCGCGCGGGTCTTGCTGGCGGCCGGCTCTTCGGCCGGCGGGCGGACGGAGTGTGCTGGCGCCGGACTAGCCGGCTGGACTCGATGCTCGGCCCGCGCCTCTTCCGGCGCGGTGTTAGCGGTGGACTGCGTCGTGGCGCCGTTACCGCCAGTTGGCTGCCCGGAGGCCGTCTCAGACGAGGCGGCGGCGCTCGCCACCGGATCTTCCGAGGCAGCGGAAACGGTTGAGGAAGCACTCGTCGAAGACTTGCTGGCATTGCGCGCTTCTGAGTCGAGCGCACGGGCCTCAGCCTTGACCTCACCGTCAGGGTCGAGGGTCTCCTCGAAGGAACGTTCCAGGTTCATGGATTTCGCCGACTGGATGGTCTTCTTGGCCTCGTCCAGCTCGGCTTCCCGCGCCATCTCATCCAGGCTGTGCTGGAAATCGCGGGTCAGCATGCGTGCCTTGCGGACATAGCGGCCCACCGTCCGCATCATCGTCGGCAGCTCGCGCGGCCCAATGACGAGGAGCAGCAAGAGGGCGATGACCGCCATCTCGGTCCAGCCGATATCGAACATGGCGCCGCCTGGCCCCTTGTCTTAACCAACGGCCGCTTTTCGGCCCGGCACCCGTGAGGGCGCTCAGCCGTTGGCGGCCTTCTTCTCTTCCTCGGCCGTGCGCGTCACGGTCGCGGCGGCAGTGTCCTGTTCCAAGGCCTTAGCGGCTTCGCCTTC
>JANQIA010000322.1 GCA_028282405.1 Rhodovibrionaceae bacterium | reverse complement strand
AGTCGTCCGCCGCCTCGGCACTGACCACGGAGGCATGCAGCGCCTTAAAGTCCGACGCCTCCGTCCGGACGCGCTCGAGCGAGAACACCACGTCATCGGCGGTGAAGGCGCTACCATCGTGGAAGGTCACACCCTCGCGCAGTTCGAACACCCACACGGTCGGGTCTTCTGGGTCGATGTACCAGTTCGTTGCCAGCCGCGGCGTCAGGCCGCCGTCGAGCGCGCGATCCATCGTGGAAATGCAGATAGACTCCCGCCGGCAGCCGCGGGAGCAGACGGCCGAGGAAGAAGTCAAGGTCGGTCCCCGGCATCAGGATGTGGCTGGAGTCGATCATGACCAGGTCGCCGGCGGCAACCTCGTCGAAGAGGCCGAGGGGCGCCTCTTGCAGCGGGCACTGGTGGAGGGTCAGCGGCAAGCGGCTGATGTCGGCGCGCGGCGCCGGGTCGATGGCGGTGACCTGGGCTTCGAGCCCGCCGTCGCGCAGCGCCCGCATGCAGAAGCGGGTGGAGTGGCCGGACCCGACCTCGACGATGCGCCGCGGCGCCAGGCTGCGCACGAAGACGTAGGCCATGGCCGCATCGAGCCGCGGGAACCAGCCCTGGACCCAGCTCGGCTCGGGCGGCGGCGCCTCCGCGGCGATCGCACGCAGGTCGTCGGCAAGGTCGTCGGCGCGGCCGAGCCAGCCGGCGAAGCGGGACTCCTGCGCCGCGAAAAGCGCCTCGACCTCCGGATAGGACGAGACCGTTTTCTCGGCGGCGGCGGCATAGCGGTAGGGAATGAAGTAGCCCTGCTGCACCCCGAACAGAGTTGCGAGCCCCATGCGCAGGCGACGCAGCCGCTTCGACAGGGCAGGATGCTGCGCCATACGCTGCTCAGCCCCGATCAGCCGATGGTCAGGGTGTCACCTTCGCGGGCGACCAAAGCGCCCTCGAACGCCTGGGCGGCCTCTTCGGCGATGCGGTCCATGGCATCGTCGTCGTGACTGGGGTCGTGATGGAAGATCGCAAGCTGCTTCACCCCGCCGGCCTTGGCCAGGCGCACCCCCTCCTGCCAGGTCGAATGCCCCCAACCGACGAACTTGGGGAACTCTTCGTCGGTGTAGCTGCAGTCGTAGATCAGCAGGTCGGCGCCTTCGATCAGCCCGAGAATGTTCTCGTCCAAAGCGCCGATGGTGTGCTCGGTGTCGGTGACGTAGCAGATCGCCGCGCCGCAGCACTCGATGCGGTAGCCGGTCGCGCCGTTCGGGTGGTTGAGCGGCGCCGTCTTGATGGTCACGCCGCCGAACGGCCCGAGCTCTTCGCCGACCTTGAAGTCGCAGAACTCCATGCCGGCGTTGAAGATGGTCGGCGGCACCGGGAAGATGGGGTCGGCCATGAACTGGCAGAGCACGTCCTCCAGGCGCTTTTCGGGCAGCAGGTGCCCGGCCCAGATCTTCCAGCTGCTCTTGCTGCAGAAGAAGGGCGCGAAAAAGGGAATGCCGGCGATATGGTCCACATGGGTGTGGGTCAGGAAGATATAGCCGTCGAGGCCGGCACCCTCCTGGCTGTCTTTCATCAGCTCCATGCCGAGCTTCCGAAGGCCGGTGCCGCCGTCGAAGATCAACAGCGTGTCGCCGCAGCGCACCTCGAGGCAGGAGGTGTTGCCGCCGTAGCGCTCGTATTCCCTGCCCGGACAGGCGATAGAGCCGCGCACCCCCCAAAAGCGCACAGTAAAGCCCCCGGCACGGCTATCGACGGATGAATCGGCCATAGCAGTGTTATTTTAGCGTCGAGTTGTTGCTGCCAAGGCGAATTCTCACCCGATTATCGTGAACTAGGCCACAGTTCGTGGCGGAAACGGCTATGGGCAAAGCTGGTACCCGCCGGCTCGGGTGACGAGGATCTGCGCATTCGAGGGATCGGCCTCGATCTTCTGACGCAGCCGGTAGACATGAGTCTCAAGGGTGTGGGTCGTCACCCCGGCGTTGTAGCCCCATACCTCTCCCAGCAGGGCATCGCGGCTGACCGTGCGGTCGCCGGCCCGGAAGAGGTATTTCAGAATGGCGGTTTCCTTCTCGGTCAGCCGGACCTTCTTTTCCGTCTCGCCGTGCACCAGGAGCTTGGCCGCCGGCTGGAAGGTGAAGGGCCCGATGGAAAAGACCGCGCTCTCGCTCTCGTCGTGCTGGCGTAGCTGCGCCCGCAGGCGGGCCAGCAGGACGCCCAGCTTGACCGGCTTGGTGACGTAGTCGTTGGCGCCGGCATCGAGGCCCAGGATGGTGTCGGCGTCGCTGTCCATCGCCGTCAGCATGATGATCGGCGGCTTGACCCCGTTGCGCCGCATCAGCTTGCAGAGGTCGCGGCCGTCCATGTCCGGCAGGCCGACATCGAGCAGGATGGCATCGAAATAGCCTTCCTTGACCCGTTCCATGCCCTCGGCGGCCGTCGCCGCCTGCACGGTCGCATACTCTTCGTGGAGCTCGAGCTGCTCCGACACCGTCGAGCGCAGGGTTTCGTCGTCATCGACGATCAGGATCTTCTTCTTGACCATGCCCGGCACGATTTCCTTTTCCCGTTCTTGGCTGTGCCCCGTCGGGGCTATGCGGCTTGCGCGGCAATGAGATCGAAAACCGCAGTATAGAGCGGATGTCCGGCTTCGCTCAAAGCCTCGACTGCGCTGAAGTGATGGCGGCCCGGCATGACCAGCGCCCGGCCGTCGTGTCCGGCCGCCGTCCAGGCCGCCAGGTACTCGCTTTGCTGAATGACGAACTCGCCGGGCTCGTCCTGCCCCACGGCCAGCAGCATGGGACCGGGCGGGCTCGCCGGGATGCACCCATGCGGGCTGAGCGCCGCGGCGCTCTCGGCGTCCAGGCTCAGCACCTCTTGGTGATAGCTGTGGCGCAGGGGCTCGAGCTGGTAGATGCCGGAGACCGAGCAGCAGAAGGTGAGCGGCGGCTGTCCGCTCGCAGCCTGAGAGTCGCGCGAAAAGGCCACGCTGGCCAGGTGGCCGCCGGCGGAGTGCCCGGAGATGGCGAAGCGCCCCACGTCGAGGCCATAGCGCTCGGCATTCTGCCGCAGCCAGGCGATCGCGCGGTCGATCTCCTCGACCATCTGTCCGATCGGAGCCTCGGGCGCGAGCGAGTAGTTCAGCGAGGCGAAGGCGATGCCGCGCTCGACGAAGGCCGGCGCGAGGAAGCCGAAGTCGCCCTTGTCCAGGGTCTGCCAATAGCCGCCGTGAATGAAGATGAAGAGCGGCGCCGACGCCTGCCTCGGCAGGAAAAGGTCCAGGGTCTCGCCTGCGGCCGGGCCGTAAGAGACGTGCTCCAGCGCGGACAGGCGGCGCCGGACCTCCGCGCTCTCCTCCGCCCAGCGGGCAAAGTAGTCGACGTGCTCGGGCGTGCGCGCCCGCAGATTCAGCTCGGCATCCAAGCCCGCACGGTCGAAATCTCGCCACAACGCCATGGCCGCCCCGGCCCTCCCTTACGCAAAGTCCATCGTCGCGTCACCGCCGGGTAACATCGATGCCCGTCCCGGCAAGTTCAAGCAACCCCCGGCAATTTCTGCCGTCACAAGGCCTTGAAAGCAGCCGCGATGCGGCGGAATCCCGCCGATCCCGGCTGGCCCGAAGCTTGCTAGGGATCTGCCGTCTGGACGAGAGAGTTGCATGTCGGAAGTTGGAGATTTCGATCCTTTCATTCGCCCGAAGGTCGGCGAGATCGCGGCCGCGCGCGAGGAAGCGGCGCGCCGCGGCGGCGGTGAGATCGGCTTCGACGACTTCCTCGACCTGATCAATCCCCTGCATCACCTGCCGTTCGTCGGCCCGCTCTATCGGGAGATCACCGGCGACGAGATCAAGCCGACAGCCCAGATCCTCGGCGGCCTTATCTATGGCGGGCCGGTCGGCATGGTGACCTCGGTCAGCCAGGCCATCGCCAAGGAAGCGACCGGAAAGGAAATCACCGGGCACGTGGTGGCAATGCTGTTCGGCGAAGACGACGAGACGCTGGCCGCGGCGCCAGGAGCGACACCAACCGCCGCCGGGCAGGCGCCCGTGGGGCAGGCGCCCGTCGAGCAGGCTTCCGAAGCCGCACCGCTGCCCGAGATCGCGCCGGCCGCCGGCATTGCGGCAGAAGCAGCGCCGCAAGCCCAGGTCCAGACCCAGGTTCAGACAACGGCACCGGCGGAGGCGCCGCCTCTCAAGCCGGTCAACACGACAGCCGACCAGCCGGCCGCCGTGCTGGAGGGCGATGCCGCGCTGCGCGCCTTCCTGCGCGACCGCGGGACGATGCCGGAGCAGCCAGGCGCGCCGGCGAACGAAACCCAGCCCTCGCCGGCCGGCGGTGGCGGCAGCGATCGGGTGGGCAGCGATCGGGTCTACGGCGGCCCGCCCGCGCCGGCTGCGGAGGCCGCCTCGGCTGGAGCCGCCCCGGCCGTGGCGCAGCAGCGCTTCATGCCGGTGGGTCCCGAGCACTACAGCGGCCGCATGGCGGTGCGCGGGCCCTCCGGCTTCGTCGGCGACTCCCTGGGCGGCGGCGGCGCCATCACCGGAGAGAGCGGCGCCGAGAGCCCCTTCGCCGCCCGCATGATGGAAGCGCTGAAGAAGTACTCGGCGTTGCAGGAGGCGCCGCAAACTTCGGCCGCGACCTTGCCGTGACCGCGCGTCCTACCGCTGTACGGCGCCATCGTCGCGCGATAGTCTGACGGCATGGATCTGCTGGTCTCCCAAGGAGAAGAGGGTTGGACCGCCCGTTGGGGCGCGGACCGCCACCCCTGCGCCATCGGCCGCTCCGGCGTGGTCGCCGGCGCAGAGAAGCGCGAAGGCGACGGCGCCAGCCCCGCCGGCGCCTGGCCCATGCGCCGCCTGCTCTACCGCCCCGACCGCCTGGCGCCGCCGGAAACGGGGCTGCCCGTCACCGCCCTCGCCGACGACGACGGCTGGTGCGACGACCCGCAGGACCGCGCCTACAATCAACCCGTGCAGCTTCCCTATGCGGCGAGCCACGAGCGGCTCTGGCGCGACGATGAGATCTACGACCTGATCGTGGTGCTGGGCCACAACGACGCGCCGGTGAAGCCGGGGCTGGGCAGCGCCATCTTCCTGCATTGCGCCCGCCCGGATTTCACCCCGACCGAGGGCTGCGTCGCGCTCGCGCCCGAGACGCTGCTGCAACTGCTTGCCACGGCCGGACCCGACGACCGGGTGGTGATCGAGGAAAGCTAGGCCGGCTCAGGCGGGCTGGGTCAGCCGGGCGCCGAAGATGGCCGTGCCGACCCGGACGTGGGTCGCACCGAGCGCGATCGCCGTCTCGAAGTCGCCGCTCATGCCCATGGAAAGCTGAGAGAGGCCGCTGCGTTCGGCGATGCCGCGCAGCAGGGCGAAGTGCGGCGCCGGCGGCTCCTCGAAAGGCGGAATGCACATCAAGCCTTGAACGGGGAGCGCCAGGCTGTCCCGGCAGAGCGCGACGAAGGCCTCGGCCTCGGCCGGCAAAACCCCGGCTTTCTGCGGTTCCTCGCCGGTGTTGACCTGGATGAAGCAGGCCGGGCGGCGGCCCTGCTTGTCCATCTCCTTGGCCAGGGCGCGGGCCAGCTTTTCCCGATCCACGCTCTGGACGACGTCGAACAGGGCGACGGCCTCGCCGACCTTGTTGGTCTGCAGCGGTCCGATGAGATGCAGCTCCAGATCCGGCCAGGTCTCGCGCAGGGCGGGATACTTGGATTTGGCTTCCTGGACGCGGTTCTCGCCGAAGACGCGCTGGCCGGCGACCAAGGCGGCTTCGACCGCTTCGGCCGGCTGGGTCTTGCTGACCGCGATCAGGGTAACGGAGTCCGGCGCCCGCTCGGCGCCGCGGGCGGCCTTGGCCATCCGGTCGCGGATATGGGCAAGATTGGCGGCGACGTCGCTCATGCGCTCGGCATAGGCGGCAGCACGCGAAGCGACAAGACAAAAAGAAAAAGGGGGAGCGCGAGGCCCCCCCTGCAGTCAAACAAGAACTTTGACTTAGAAGTTGTAACGCAGACCGATGATGCCGACGATACCTTCGACATCGTTGTTCGCGTTGTTGTCTTCGTCTTCCCACTCAGCGTACATGATCGTGCCGCTGGTGATGATGCCCGGGGCGAGGGTGTAGTTGATGGCAACCTTGGCAGCCATCAGCTCGTCTTCGCCTTCGGTCCCGGCGGAGCCTTCACTCTCACTCTGGAAGTAGGTCGCGGCGACCGTGATCGGGCCGGTCGAGTAGCTGACACCAGCATCCCAGGAGTGACCCTCGGTCGCCTGGTCGCTGTCTTCGTAAGCGAAGGAGCCGCCGACCGTGAAGCCGCCGAAGCCCAGGTTCAGACCGGCGCTGTACTGGTAGAGCTGGTCAGTCGCGCTTTGCGACGTCGGGCTGGGGTTGGCCGTGGTAGCCGCTGCAGGGTTGGCCTCGGAGATCGCTTCGGTCGCGGTCCGGAAACCACCGGCCACGGCCACGTCGAAGCCGTTGAAGGACTCGACGAAGTTCAAGCCGACGGAGAAACCGTCGTGGCCGTCACAGGTGTTGCCAGCGCCCGAGCAGTCGGTGTCGGCCGGCTGGTTCGCACCGTCGCCGCCGCCGTCGATCGTCGGGGCATAGGAAAGACCGAGCTGGAAGCCGGCGAAACGCGGCGTGAAGTACGAGATCTGGTTCTCGTCGTTGCCGTAGTCGAGGAACGTCGAGATCGCCGGGTGACGGAACGACGCGGTCTGGTCGTCGGACGGCGGAATGAACGCCGTGACCCAGCCGGAGTTCAGCGGGGCGCCAGCTTCCGGAGCCGAGTACTGCATCAGGTAGGCGGCAGAGTTCTCGGAACCGAGGTTGATACGACCGAAGGAGCCCTCGACGAAAGCGAAGTTCTCGTCGACGTGGTCCGGGTCGGACTGGAAGGCTTCCAACTGGATGTTGGCACCGAAGGTGATGCCGTTGTCGGCCGTGTAGGAGCCGACGAACCAGACTTCACCGTCGGAGAAGAAGTTCGTGTTGTTCCGGTCGACGTTGTCGTCGTCGTTATCGATCTCACCGAAACCAAAGAAGTTGTTCATGTAGCCATCAAGACCCAGTTCGATCTGGGCCGCGGCCGGTCCAGCGGAGACGACGCCCGCTGCAACCAAGGCCGTGGTGGCCGTTAGAGCTTTTTTCATTACACCTTGCCTCTCAAGCTATTGGTGGCTTTTGGTACTGCCGCCCGGTCGACAGTGCCGCCCAGGAAGCGTGGCCAAAACAGCGCGAGAATGGTTAAGAGGTCAAGAATGCGCGGCTTTCGCAAACGGTAAATCTCAGACAGCGTGGCAAAATAGCAACAGAGTTAAGAGCAAGGGCTAAGCACCTAGAAAACCAACGCCCCTTTGTCATCGAGGTAGCCGTACTTGGAAAGCACATCGCGGTTCGCCTCGATGAGGTGTTGCCGGTCTGCGTCAGCCAGGCCCTGGCGGTGCTGACCGCTCTCGCCGGCGCGGAAGAAGGCACTCTTGCCGTCCGGCCGGGCTTCGACGAAGCCGCCCGTGCGTTCCTGGCCCGACAGCTCCCGGAAAGAGGAGAAGCGGAGCGCTCGCTCGAGGCGCTCCGGCTCCGGGGGAAAGCCGAGAAAGGCGACCAGCTTGCGGAAGGTGGCCTCCGGCGAGCGCAGCATGTCCTCGTAGCGCATGAGATGCAGGGTCAGGCCCTTGGCTTCGGTCCAGCCCAGCACGTGCCGGCGCCAGCTCGAGAGGAACTGCGCGAGCTGCCCGCCCGAAGCCGGCAGCATGTTGTCGTCGTCGCTCATCAGCTCGACCGCGCGGGAGACCGGCACCTGATAGTGGTGGGCGAAGGACACGGCCACATCGCAGGGATTGCGGATGACATAGATGGCGCCGGCCGTCGCGTCCCGGGTGATCGCCGGCGCCCCGCCGACACGGCCCATGGCGCTGTGGGTCTTGACGAAGACCTCGTGCGGCTTGGCGCGGGCGAGCCAGAGATGCACCCGGCCGCGCAGCACCGCCAATTCCTCTTCGCTGAGCTCCTCCAACGGCCGGCCGGCGAGCTGCTCGTAGTGCGGAATGTGGCTGTCGCCGTAGATGAACTGCGGCAGCGCGTTGATCGGGACGGCCTCGGGGCCGTCGCTCAGATAGTTGGCGAGAAAGGCGCGCAGCCATGTGTTCCCCGATTTGGGATAGGATGCGAGCCAGATGATTCCGCTCATTCTTTTCGTTTGAGGCTTGCAGGCACCAGCGGGCTTATGACGCGGAAGCTAAGCGCGGCGGCGGCGGGCTTTGTCAAGGAGAGCCGCCAAGCGGCACGGCAACGCCCTTGACTGCCACCCTGCCCTCGCCACCCTAGGCGCACCGCGCAGCCCTCTCCGCCCAATCGCTACAGCTACACCCGTGATCTCCGACCAACCCGCCTCTTCGGTCCAGCAAGCGCTCCAGGAAGCCAAAGGGCTGCAGGCCCAAGGCCAGCTCTCGGCGGCCAAGCGGCTCTATGAAGACGTCCTGCGGCGCCTGCCGGGCCAGCCGGACGCCCTGACCTTCCTCGCCTCCATCGCCTATCAGTTGGGCCGGGAGCCGGACGGCGACGCGCTGCTCGATGCGGCGATCGAGAGCTATGGCGCCATCCTGGCGCACGGCGAGGCCCATGGGCTAAGCGGCGATGCGCTGCGCGCCGCCCGGGTCAACCTTCTGCTCGCCCGCGGCCGCCAGGCGGAGGCGGAGCGGGAGATCGCCCTGCCGGAGCTGCCGATCAATCCGGTGCGCGCCGCAACCGACGGCTTCGAACGGCGCCTGGCCGCCGCCAAGGCGCGGAGCCTGCCGGGCATCCTGCTCAACAGCCTGCCGAAATCCGCCAGCGAGTCGATTTGGAACAAACTGGCCGAAGGGCTCGGCATGGCCCAGGGCCACGTCTCCCTCGGCCTCTTTCCCGACTGCTGCCTTTTCTCGCACCGGGTGGGTTTGCTGGCCCAAGGCGGCTTGATCGCCAAGGAGCACATCCCCGCCACCCGGCACAATCTCGATACCCTCGCGGCCTGCGGCCTCGGCAAGCTCGTGCTCAACCTGCGCGATCCCCGCCAGGCCAGCCTCTCCTGGGCCCACTTCGTCAAGAACGACGTTTCCATGCGCTTGCTGGCACCGATCTGGCGCCAGATCGTCCCGCCGCGGGACAGTCTCGACAGCGACTTCCCGGCCCTGCTGGACTGGGTGATCGAGCGCTACCTGCCGCTGTCGCTCACCTGGATCGCCGGCTGGACCGAGGAGATGAGGCGCGGCGAGGCGGCGACGGTTCGGGTGCACGCGGCCCGCTTCGAGACCTTCCGGGAAGACCCGGGCAGCTACTTCTCGGCGCTGCTGGACTTCCTGGAGATCGAGCCCGCCGCCTTCTCTTCGGCGGCGACCGCGGAAACGGTTCACCTGCGCCGTGGCGCGATCGACGAGTGGCGGGCCGTGTTCTCGCCCGCTCAGGCGGAGCGGGCCTGGTCGAAAATCCCCGACGACTTGGCCGCTTTCTGGGGGTGGGAAGCCTGACAAGGCCCTTTGAATGCCCCAGAAAGGCCTTGGCACGAGGCCTCGTCGCCCGCTATTTATCCTTAAGAAGAGTGCCATGGCCGAAACGTGCGGCGCATGGCGAGGGTCGGTATGGTCCGATCCAGAGGCAGAACAACAAGATGACGGAACTGAAGATGTCCTTCCGGATCTTTGCCGTCGGCCTGGGCGCCTTGGCTTTGGCAGCCTGCAGCGGCGACTACTCGAACCAGGGAACCGTGTTCCCCGACGACGACAACCTGCGGCGGGCCGGCGGAACCTCGACCTACAGCCAGAAGCAAGGCGGCTTCTTCGGCGAAGACGGGCTCATGCTGTTCGGCGGCAAGGATGAAGAGGTGCCCGGCGCCGGCGGCGGCAGCGGCATCGGCGTGAACTCCTTCCTGTGGCGCGCCTCGCTCGATACGGTCTCCTTCATGCCGCTGGCCTCGGCCGACCCCTTCGGCGGCGTGATCATCACCGATTGGTACACGCCGTCCGACGCACCGGGCGAGCGCTTCAAGGTCAACGTCTATATCCTAGGCCGCGATCTGCGCGCGGACGGCCTGCGGGCTTCGGTGTTTCGCCAGCGCCAGGACGATACCGGCAACTGGGCCGATGCCGGCGTCATCGAGCAGACCAACGTCGACCTGGAAAACGCCATCCTGACGCGGGCGCGGCAGCTCCGCATCGCCCAACCCGGTTAAACCCCCGCCGGTCTTGGTCGCGTAACGACGAGCGCGCCCGACGGGCGCCTCGATAGAGCGGTGCGTCACATGCCTTCCAGCCGATTGAACCACAGAGAGATCGAGAGCAAGTGGCAAGCCGCTTGGGATGAGGCCGGCTGCTTCGATGCCAAGGAAGATCCAGGCCGGCCCAAGTACTATGCGCTGGAGATGTTCCCCTACCCCTCCGGCCGCATCCACATGGGCCATGTGCGGAACTACACCATCGGCGACGTGATCGCGCGCTACAAGCGCGCCAAGGGTTTCAGCGTGCTGCATCCCATGGGCTGGGACGCCTTCGGCCTGCCGGCCGAGAACGCCGCCATGGAGCGCGGCGTGCATCCCGCCGAGTGGACCTACGCCAACATCGAGACCATGCGCGGGCAGCTTCAGTCGATGGGTCTCTCCATCGATTGGTCGCGGGAGATCGCCACCTGCTCGCCCGACTACTACCAGCACCAGCAGGCGATGTTCCTCGATTTCCTGGACGCCGAGTTGGTCTATCGCAAGAATTCCTGGGTTAACTGGGATCCGGTTGATCATACCGTCCTGGCCAACGAACAGGTGATCGACGGCTGCGGCTGGCGCTCGGGCGCGCCGGTCGAGCGGCGCCAGCTCGCCCAGTGGTTCTTCAAGATCACCGACTACTCCGAAGAGCTCTTGACCGCGCTCGACGATCTGCCGCGCTGGCCGGAGAAGGTCCGGCTGATGCAGCAGAACTGGATCGGCCAGTCGCGCGGCGCGCATATCGCGTTTCCGCTGACGGGCCGCAGCGACGCGATCAAGGTCTTCACCACCCGGCCGGATACCCTCGACGGCGCCTCCTTCCTCGCCGTCTCGCCGCATCATCCGCTGGCCGCGGAGCTTGCGGAAAAGGACGACAAGCTCGCTGCCTTCATCGCCGAGTGCGACCGCCTCGGCACCAGCGAGGAAGCCATCGAGACCGCCGAGAAGCGCGGCTATAACACCGGGCTCAAGGGCGTCCACCCGCTCGACCCGGCGTGGGAGCTGCCGGTCTATGTCGCGAACTTCGTGCTGATGGACTACGGCACCGGCGCGATCTTCGGCGTGCCGTCCGGCGATCAGCGCGACCTGGACTTCGCCCGCAAGTACGATCTTCCGGTGATCGAGACCTATCGCCCGATCGGCGCCCGGGACGCCAGCGAGGCGGAGGCGCGCGAGCACGCCGCCGCCTTCGCCGAGAATCCGGTGCAGAAGATCGGCGAGGACACGGTCTTCCACATCACCGAGGCCGCCTTTGTCGACAAATCCGACCAGCAGCCGGTCGACTACACCAACGCCCGCTTTCTCGACGAGAAGGTGCTGCCCCCGGCCGAGGCGATCGAACGCACGATCGACTACCTGGAGGCCAAGGGGCTCGGCGAGGGCTTGGTGCAGTACCGCTTGCGCGACTGGGGCCTCTCGCGTCAGCGCTATTGGGGCTGCCCCATTCCGATCATCCACTGCCCGACCTGCGGGCCGGTGCCGGTCCCGCGGGCCGATCTGCCGGTGGTCCTGCCGGAGGACGTCGATTTCTCCCAGCCGGGCAATCCGCTGCCGCGCCATCCGACCTGGAAGAACGTGTGCTGTCCGGAGTGCGGCGGCCCGGCCGAGCGCGACTGCGATACCATGGATACCTTCGTCGACTCTTCCTGGTACTTCGCCCGCTTCTGCTCCCCACAGGCGGAGACGCCGACCGTGCGGAGCGCCGTCGACTACTGGCTGCCGGTCGATCAGTACATCGGCGGCATCGAGCATGCGATCCTGCACCTGCTCTATGCCCGCTTCTTCACCCGGGCCATGCGCGTCTGCGATCATGTGGGCATCGACGAGCCCTTCGCCGGGCTCTTCACGCAAGGCATGATCTGCCACGAGACCTATCGCAGCGCCGATGGCCGTTGGCTGTCGCCGCAAGAGGTGACGCGCGAAGCCGACGGCTCGATCAGCTTCGAGGGCCAGCCCGTCACCTTGGGCCGGGTCGAGAAGATGAGCAAATCCAAGCGCAACACCGTCGACCCGGAAGAGATCATCGCCACCTACGGCGCCGACACCGCGCGTTGGTTCATGCTGTCCGACAGCCCCCCGGACCGGGAGATGGAGTGGACCGACGCCGGCATCGAAGGCGCCTGGCGCTTCACCCAGCGGCTCTGGCGCCAGCTCAACGAGGCGATCGAAGGCCTGCCGCCTGCAGTAACGCCTTTGCCGGGCGAGCTCGACGCGGCAGCGCAAGCGCTGCGCCAGAGCGTTCACAAGAGCATCGCCGGCGTCTCCCGCGATATCGAAGCCTTTCACTTCAACAAGGCCGTCGCGCGGCTCTATCAGTTGAGCAACGAGATTGCCGGCTTCGAGGCGAGCGGTCCCGGCGGCGCCTGGGCCCTGCGCGAGGCCTGGGAGAGCATGACACGGCTGGTCAGCCCGATGATGCCGCACCTGGCCGAAGAGATGTGGCACCGTCTCGGCCACCAGGGCCTCCTGTCCATGGAAAGCTGGCCCGAGGCCGACAGCAGCCTGTTGACCGAAGCCAGTGTCGTGATCGCGGTGCAGGTGAATGGTAAGCTGCGCGCCACGTTCGAGGCGCCGAAGGACTCGGAGCGGGCATCGCTGGAGGAAATGGCGCTGTCACAGGCCGCGGTTCAGAAGGTCTTGCAGGGCGGACAGCCGCGCAAGGTGATCGTCGTGCCGAACAGGGTGGTGAATGTCGTTGCCTGAACGCAGGTCATTGCTACGAGTTGCAGCGGCTCTGCCGCTGCTGGCGGCCGGTTGTACCTTCCGCCCACTCTACCGCCCGAGCGGCAGCTCGGCGTCGGCGTCGGCCCCCGATCAGCAACTGGCCGCGATCCGCATCACGCCGCTGACCGATCGTCTTGGCCAGCTCATGCACAATGCGCTGCGCAATGAGCTCAACCCGAGAGGCCAGCCTAGCAACCCGAGCTATCGTCTGGTCGTCAGCTTGAACGAGACCATCGACGAGATCGCCATCCGGCGCGATGAAACGGCCAGCCGCAACGACATCATACTGATCGCCGAATTCCGTCTGCTGCGCGAGGGCAGCGACGAGCAGCTCTTGAGGGCCAGCTCGAGCGCCACCGACAGCTACGATGTTTTGGCATCGGCCTATGCGACAGAGGTGGCGCAGGAAGGCGCGCGGGAGCGTAACGTGCGCAACCTTGCGAAACAGGTGCGCTTGCAGTTGGCGAGCTACTTCGCCACCGCCGAGTTGCGCAGCTCTTGAGTGCCGATACCCGATGAAAATCAAGCCGGCGCAAGCGGATAGCTGGATCGCCGCCTTGCCCGGAGAGATCTCCGGGTTGCTTCTTTTCGGCCCCGACGGCGGCTTGGTTCGGGAACGTGCCAAGGCAGCGATCAAGGCGCTGCTGCCTCAGCCGGACGACCCCTTCGCCCTCACCGAGCTGACGCCGGAGCAGCTCAAGGAGGACCCCGCCCGCCTCGCCGACGAGCTCGGCGCCCTGAGCTTCACCGGCGGCGCGCGTGCGGTGACGCTACGCGGCGCCACCGACGGAACGACCGCCGCAATCAAGTCCGCCCTGGCTGCAGGCCCCCGCGCCGCCTTTCTGGTGGTCGAGGCCGGCGAGCTCGGCGCGCGCTCTAGCCTGCGCAGCCTGTTCGAGGGCGATGCAACCTTAGGGGCGATTGCCTGCTACCGCGACGAAGAGCGGGATTTGCGCCGGCTGATCCATGACGACCTGGCGGCGGACGGGCTGACCGTCTCGAGCGATGCCATGAGCTACCTGCTCGGCAATCTGGGCGGCGATCGGCGGCTGACCCGGCTGGAGCTCGACAAGCTCAAGCTCTACATGGCTGGACGGGGCCCGGGGCTGGAGCTGGACGACGTGCTCGCCTGCGTCGGCGACAGCGCCATGGTGACCCTGGACGACCTGGCCTATGCGGTGGCCGAGGGCGATCTCAAGGCCTCCGACCGCGCCCTCAGGCGCTGCACGAGCGAGGCCATCCCCGCCGTCGTCATCTTGCGCGCCGTCAGCAATCACTATCAGAAGTTGTTGTGGGCGGGAAGCCTGATGGCCGAGGAAGGCCAGTCCGCCGACACGGTGGTCCGCTCGCTGCGGCCGCCGATTTTCTGGAAGCGGGTCGAGAGCTTCAAGCGGCAGCTCTCCCGCCTGCCCCAGGCCCTTCTCAGCCGGTCTCTCATCAAGCTGCTGGAGGCGGAGTCGGCCTGCAAGTCGACCGGCAGCCGCGACGATCTGATCTGTGCCCGGGCCCTGCTCGGCTTGGCCCGCAGCATGCGGCCGGCGCGCTAACACCCCCCATTGTCACCCCGGAGGAGCCTCGTAAGAGGCGACATCCGGGGTCCAGCTTGAAGCTGGGCGCGCGCCGGTGCGATGCCCCCTCGGCAGCGGCGGCATTTGGAAGAGAAGGCCAGTTTCCGGGTTTGCGGAGGAATGTTGGGGTGGACGGCCCCCGACGGCATCGAATGTGCCAGAGTGAGTTTATCAGCAACTCAAACAAAGGGAGCCGTCCATGGTGGAGGTTATACGC
>JANQIA010000512.1 GCA_028282405.1 Rhodovibrionaceae bacterium | reverse complement strand
CCGGTACATGGCGAAGACCAGGGTGTCGCTGGCGAAGGCGGGGCCGCCGTCGGTCAGGGTGGCGACGATCTCGAAGACCCGGAAGGAGCGGGTCGCCGTGACCACCATGACGAAGAGCGTGGTCGGCCCCAGCATCGGCCAGGTGACCGTCCAGAAGCGTTCCCAGCTTCGGTTGGCGCCGTCGATGTCGGCTGCGTCGTAGAGGTGGTGCGGGATGGCCGCCAAGCCGGCCAGGAACAGCACCATGTTGTAGCCGATCGTCTCCCACACCCCGATGATCGTCAGAGTGTAGAGCACCAGCCCGCGATCGGAGAGCCAGTCCTGTCCGGGAAGACCGAGGGCGAAAAGGGCCTGATTGACCGGCCCGAGGGTGGGATGCAGCAGCATCTGCCAGACGGTGGCCATGGCCACCAAGGTCGCCGCCACCGGCAGGAAGTAGGCGGCGCGCAGGGCGGCGGCGAGACGCGGCAGCCATCGGGCGGCGTCATGCACGCCGAGGGCGACCAGGAGCGCCAAGGCGATGGAGGCCGGCATCACGATGGCGACGTAGATCAGCGTGTTCACCACTGCGCGCTGGCCGATTGGATCGGTGAAGATGGTCGCGTAGTTCTCGAGACCGATCCAATCGAAGCTGCGGGCGCCGAACTGGTAGTCGGTGAAGGAGAGCACCACGACGATCAGCACCGGCGCGAAGATCAGCACGACGATGCCGAGGGTCGCCGGCCCGGCGAGCCAGAGGTCGGTGAGGATGCCGCGGCTGCGGCTGGAGAGGCGGGTCATGGCGAGCGCTCCCCGAGCGCCGGCCGCGACGGTGCGTCTGCCGGGACCAGTCGCGCGCCGAGGCGTCGGCCATCCTCCGGGTCGAAGAGGTCGGCGCGGCCGGGCGCAAAGGAAAGGCGCAGGATCTCTCCCTCCACTGGTGGCGCGTCCTGCTCGCTCAGCACGGCGCTGAGGCGATGTCCGCTGGGGAGACGCAGGGCGACCATGGTGCTGGAGCCGAGATAGTCGATCCGCTCGATGCGCCCGGCCAGAGCGCCGTTAGGGGCCGGGTGCAGCCGCTCCGAGCGGATCCCGATCGTCACTCTGCGTCCGGCAAGGGGTGCGTCGACGACGAAGCCCTCGAAGGGCGGCGCGAGGTGACGGCCGTCGACCGCCACGTCGAGGAAGTTGACCGGATGGTCGCCGACGAACGCCGCGACGCTGCGGGTCGCCGGACGTTCGTAGAGATCGCGCGGCGCGTCGAGCTGCTGCACCTTTCCGCCCATGATCACCGCGACCTGGTCCGACATGCTCATGGCCTCGGCCTGGTCGTGGGTGACGTAGACGAAGGTGCGCCCGGTGGTGCGATGCAGATCGACGATCTCCGCCCGCATGGCATGACGCAGCTTGGCGTCCAGGTTCGACAGTGGTTCGTCGAGCAGGAAGGCGGTGGGCTCGCGCACCAGGGCGCGCCCCACGGCGGCGCGCTGCTTCTGGCCGCCGGAAAGCTGCGATGGCTTGCGGTCGAGCAGCTCCTCGATCTTCAGCAAGGCGGCGATGCGACGGACGGCCAGATCGTTGTCGGCCGCCTTCCGCCGGGCTGAGGGCAGCAGGCGGCTGAGCAGCGGCAGGCGCTCGAAGCGGTTCATCGAGCGCATGGCCAGCGGCAGCGCGATATTCCCGTGCACCGTCATATGCGGGTAGAGCGCGTAGGACTGGAACACCATGGCGATGTTGCGCTCGGCCGCGCTGAGATCGCGCACGTCGCGACCGGAAAAGAGCACGCTGCCTGAGGTGGGCTGGTCCAGTCCGGCGATGATGCGCAGCAGGGTCGACTTGCCGCAGCCCGACGGGCCGAGCAGGGAGGTGAAGCTGGCACCTTCGATCGTCAGCGAAACATCGCTCAAGGCCAAGGTATCGCCGAAGCGGCGGCTGATGTTGCGCAATTCGATCACGGTGTGGACCTTGTGTAAGGTTTCTTACGTTACCTCAGAGTCAGTGGAAGAATTATGACAGTTTTGGCAGGTGCAGAAGAATCGGCAGGAGAGTCTCGATCGCTTCCTCCACCGAGCCGACATGTCGCACGCCGTCGATTTGCGGCGCGCCGTGCAGTCCGATGACCGGCTTGCCGAAATTGAGACCGAACGCCGCCTCGGTATGGGTGCCGTAGTGCCCACCGACGGCGACCAGCGCCAGCGCGGAACAGGCCACCACGTAGTTGCGGGCCGAGCGCAGACCGGTCGCGAGGGGGAGGGAGATGAAGTCGTTCGCGGCCTGCCACTCCGTGTCGGGCAGGATGCCGATGGTCAGCCCGCCGGCGTTATGGGCTCCCCGTGCCGCGGCCTCCATGATGCCGAGCTTGCCGCCGCAAAGAACCGGCACGCCAAGACCCGCCAGCGCCGCGCCGAGTTGCTCTGCCGACTGCAGTTGATGAGCCTCTGCCTGCTTGGGGCCGATGACGGCGATCGGCAGCCGGCGGCAGCGCTTCATCCCGTAGACCCGTCGCACTGCGTCTTCGGCTGAGATTTCGACCGCATCGCTCGGCAGGGCGTCTCCGCGCGCCTGCCACTGCCAGGACCAGGGATCCAGCGCCAGGTCGGGCTGGAAGAACAGACAATCCTGTCCGGGTGAGTAGAGCAGCATGGTGTCCTTCCGCTTTGCGCTTGGCATCGACAGGCATAGTTGTAAGATATCTTACAGGCAAAAGGAAGCAGGATATGTCCGTGGAACCGGCGGTGGCCGCCTTGTCCGAACGTCAGTGGGATGTGCTCAGGGCCGTCGAAGAGCGAGGCTTCGTGACCATCGAGGGCCTGGCGGAGGAGTTCCAGGTCTCGGCCCAGACCATCCGGCGCGACATCATCGCCCTCGACGCGGCCGGCTTCCTGCAGCGCTTTCACGGTGGCGCCGGCATCGGGCGGCCGGGGAGCGCGGTCCGGCTCGGCCACCGCTACAAGCTCGACGTGGCGCTGGACGCCAAGCAGCGCATCGCCGAACGTGTCGCGAAGCTGATTCCCGACGGGGCCAGCCTGTTCCTTGATGTCGGCACGACCGTCGAGGCGGCGGCCCGTGCCCTGAGCGCGCGCGCCGGATTGACCGTCTTCACCAACAGCATGAATGCCGCGGCGGTCTTCTCCGCCGAGGAGCACGAGGTCTTCGTGCTGGGCGGCCGGCTGGGCGGCAGCGACGGCTCGCTTGTGGGCGAGAGCGTCGTCGCGGCCCTGACGGAGCTGCGCCTGGACTATGCGCTGATCGGCTGCTCCGGCGTCGAGGAGGCCGGCGCGGTGATGGACTTCGATGTCCGCAAGATCGTGATCAAGAAGACGGCCATGCGGGTCGCCAAACGCAAGCTGCTGCTGGCGGCCTCGGAGAAGCTCGGCCGTTCGGCGCAGGCGCAGATCGCCATGCGGGAGAGCTTCGATGCCGTCATCACCGAGCGCGACGAAGACCTGCCGCCGGCGCTCTGAGGACTCCCGCTGGCAACGCGCTACGCACTGGAATAGCCAGGCCGTGCGGTTGCAGCTTAAGGGACCGCGGTGTTGCTGTGCATCAATGCGCCGATTTTCTGGGCCGCCCGCTGCAGGGCGGGCAGGCGGTCCAGAGCGCTTTCCAGCGTGATGCGATACTTCGGGCCGTGCAGAGCCAGGCCGGCGCAGAAGCGGCCGTTCGGGTCGAGGATGGGCACGGCGACGGCGACCAGGCCCTCGATGAACTCCTCGTCGTCGGTGGCGTAGCCGCGCTTGCGGATGTCGGCCAGCTCGGACGTGAGCTTCTTGGTCGATACGATGGAGTGGGGTGTCTCCTTGCTCAGCACGAGGTGCCCGAGAACGCGATCTGCCGTCTCTGCGTCCAAGGAGCTGAGATAGAGCTTGCCGCTTGCGGTGCAGTGCATCGGCACCCGCGTTCCGGCGGGGAGTTGGACGCGCAGCGGCCAGTGCGCCTCAACGCGCTCGGCATAGACCATGCGCATGCCGTCAGGGACGGAGATATTGCAGGTCTCGCCGATCTCCTCGACCAGCGCTTCCATGATGATCCGCCGCTCGACATCGTGGTGCGAGCCGGAGAGGACGCGGCTGGAAAGTTGCAGGATGCGCGGGCCGGCGAGCAGGCGCTTGCCGTCGATCTCGTGCTGCAGCAGTCGCTGCTCCACCAGCATCTTGCAGAGGCGATGCACCGTGGCCACGGGCAGGCCGACCGTCTTGGAAATGTGAGAGGCGGTCACCGGCGCGTCGGACTCGACCACGGTTTCGAGGATGCTGAACGCGCGCAGGAAGGACGCGCCCTTGTCCCGCGTGGTCGCCGTTGCCTTGTCGCTCTCGCCCTGGGCCATGGGGGGCTGCATGCCTTCGTCCGGCATCTCGTCGCGCTGCTTTAGTCTGTGCAAGAATGAAATTTCTTTTTCCATTATTGCATCTGAGATCGAGCTGTGCAACGGTGCCGCAGGCACGGAGAGGGCCGCCACAGAAGCGCGCTCGCAAAAATGGCCCCCGGGTGGGCCGGCTGTTTCCAGGACCGTTCACAACAGAGGCTAGCGTCGGCCTATCGGAAGGCGCCGACGATTGGAGGAACCCCGACGATGAAAATGACGACCGAAGAGGCCTTCGTAAAAGTTCTGCAGATGCACGGCATCGAGCATGCCTTCGGCATCATCGGCTCGGCCATGATGCCGATCTCGGACCTCTTTCCCGCCGCCGGCATCACCTTCTGGGACTGCGCGCACGAGTGCAACGCGGGCATGAGCGCGGACGGCTACACCCGGGCGACCGGCAAGATGGCCATGGCCATCGCCCAAAACGGGCCGGGCATCACCAACTTCGTGACCCCGATCAAGACGGCCTACTGGAACCACACGCCGATGCTGCTGGTGACGCCGCAGGCGGCCAACAAGACCATCGGCCAGGGCGGCTTCCAGGAGATGCCGCAGATGGCCCTGTTCGAGGACATCGTCTGCTACCAGGAAGAGGTCCGCGATCCCTCTCGCATCGCCGAGGTTCTGAACCGGGTGATCGAGAAGGCCTGGCGGGGCAGCGCGCCGGCGCAGATCAACGTGCCGCGCGACTACTGGACCCAGGTGATTGATATCGAGCTGCCGCAGATCGTGCGCCTGGAGCGCCCGCGCGGCGGCGAGGACGCCATCGCGCAGGCGGCCGAGCTGCTGTCCGAGGCCGAGTTCCCGGTCATCCTCAATGGCGCCGGCGTGGTGCTCGCCGGTGCCATCCCGGCCAGCGTCGCTCTCGCTGAGCGGCTTTCGGCGCCGGTCTGCTGCAACTATCAGCACAACGATGCCTTCCCCGGCTCGCACTCGCTCTCGCTCGGCCCGCTCGGCTACAACGGCTCTAAGGCGGCGATGGAGACCATCGCCAAAGCCGACGTGGTGCTGGCGCTGGGCACGCGGCTCAATCCCTTCTCGACCCTACCGGGCTACGGCATCGACTACTGGCCGAAGGACGCCAAGCTTATCCAGGTGGACATCAACTCCGATCGCATCGGCCTGACCAAGAAGGTCACCGTCGGCATCCAGGGTGATGCCAAGCGCGTGGCGGAGCAGCTCCTCTCGCAGCTCGCCACCACGGCCGGTGACAAGGGCCGCCAGGCGCGTAAGGACCTGGTGGCAGAGACCCGTTCGCGCTGGCTGCAGCAGCTCTCCTCCATGGATCACGAGGATGACGATCCGGGCACCAACTGGAACGAGCGCGCCCGCACCCGCGAGCCGGAGCGGATGAGCCCACGGCAGGCCTGGCGGGCCATTCAGTCCGCGCTGCCGAAAGAGGCGATCATCTCCACCGACATCGGCAACAACTGCGCCATCGGCAACGCCTATCCCACCTTCGAGGAGGGGCGGAAGTATCTCGCACCGGGTCTCTTCGGGCCTTGCGGCTACGGCTTCCCGTCCATCCTGGGCGCCAAGATCGGGCGGCCTGACGTGCCCTGCGTCGGCTTTGCCGGCGACGGCGCCTTCGGCATCTCCATGAACGAGATGACCGCCTGCGGTCGTAACGACTGGCCGGGCATCACCATGGTGATCTTCCGGAACTACCAATGGGGGGCTGAGAAGCGCAACACCACGCTCTGGTTCGACGACAACTTCGTCGGCACCGAGCTCAACCTCGGCGTCGAGTACGCCAAGGTGGCCGAGGCCTGCGGCGTCAAAGGCGTGAAGGTCAGCACCATGGACGGCCTGACGGACGCCCTGCGCACGGCCGTCAAGGAGCAGATGGAGAGCAACACCACCACCTTCATCGAGGCGGTGCTGAACCAGGAGCTCGGCGAGCCCTTCCGCCGCGACGCCATGAAGACCCCGGTTCAGGTCGCCGGCATCGACCGCAGCGACATGCGCCCGCAGCAGGGGGCGTGATCGCTTAGGCCTCGATCACCGCCAGCAAATCCTTGGCATCCACGACACTGCCGACGGAGACGGGGAGGCGGGCGACCTTGCCGGCCAGGGGGGCGGTGACGGCGGATTCCATCTTCATGGCTTCCAGGGTCAGCAGCACGTCGCCGGACTGAACCTGCTGGCCGACGGAGGCGGCGAGGGTCGAGACCACCCCCGGCATGGGGGCGGCGACCTGGCCCGGGTCGTCGAGGTCGGCGCGCTCGTTGGCGGGCACGGAGGGGGCGATGCTTTTGTCGGCCACGGCGATCACCCGCGGCTGGCCGTTGAGCTCGAAGAAGACCTCGCGCTCGCCACGCTCGTCCGCTTCGCCGACGGTCATCAGGCGGATGACCAACGCCTTTCCGGCGTCGATCTCGACGGAGATCTCCTGGCCCGCCGTCATGCCGTAGAAGTAGACGGGGGTGGAGAGAATATCGAGGCGGCCGAACTCCCGCCGGTGCTTGGCGTAGTCGGCGAAGACGACCGGGTACATGATGCTGGAGGCCACCTCGTAATCGGAGACGTGGCGCTCGGCCGCCTTCTCGGCCGTTCGCCGCTCGTCGGCCAGATCCATGGGGGCGAGATGCTTGGCCGGCCGGTCGGTGATTGGCGTCTCGCCGCGCAGCGCTTTCTTCTGGATGGCTTCCGGCCAGCCGCCCGGCGGCTGACCGAGCTCGCCGCGCAGCATGGAGACGACGGACTTGGGAAAGGCGATCTCGATCTCGGGGTCGAGCACCTGCTCCGGCGTGATCCCGCTGGCCACCATGTAGAGCGCCATGTCGCCGACCACCTTGGAGGAGGGGGTGACCTTCACGATGTCGCCGAAGAGCTGGTTCACCTCGGCGTACATATGGGCGACCTCGTGCCAGCGGTCGGCCAGGCCCAGGGCACGTGCCTGTTCCTTCAGGTTGGTGAACTGGCCGCCCGGCATTTCGTGGAGATAGACCTCCGAGGCGCCTGAGCGCAGGTCCGGCTCGAAGGCGGCATACTGCACCCGGACCGCTTCCCAGTAGTCGGAGAAGGCGCGGATGGTCGCTGGGTCGATACCGCTGCCCCGGCCGCCGTCGTTGAGTGCTGCGACGATGGAGCCGAGGTTGGGCTGGGAGGTGAGGCCGGAGAAGCTATCCATGGCCGCATCGACCGCGTCGACGCCGACCTCGCAGGCGGCCAGCACCGTGGCGGCAGAGATGCCCGAGGTGTCATGGGTGTGGAAGTGGACGGGCAGGCCGGTCTCCTCCTTCAGCCGCTGCACCAGCACCCGCACCTGCTCGGGCCGGCAGAGTCCGGCCATGTCCTTGATGCCGAGGATGTGGGCGCCGGCGGCCTTCAGCTCCCGCGCCATGGCGACGTAGTAGTCGAGGTTGTACTTCGCCCGCTCCTCGTCAAAGAGGTCGCCAGTGTAGCAGATCGCCGCTTCGCACAGACGGTCGGTCTTCAGCACCGCGTCGATGGCGACCTTCATGTTCTCGACCCAGTTGAGGCTGTCGAACACCCGGAAAACGTCGATGCCCGCTTCGGCCGACTTCTCGACGAAGTACTGCACAGCATTGTCGGGATAGTTGGCGTAGCCCACCGCGTTGGAGGCGCGCAGCAGCATTTGCAGCAGGATGTTGGGGATGCGTTTGCGGATGTCGATCAGGCGGTCCCAGGGGTCCTCCTTGAGAAAGCGCATGGCCACATCGAAGGTGGCGCCGCCCCAGCACTCCATCGAGAAAAGCTGGGGCAGGCGATGGGCATAGGCCTCGCTGACGGCGACCATGTCGTAGGAGCGCATGCGGGTGGCCAAGAGCGACTGGTGGGCATCGCGCATGGTGGTGTCGGTGATCAGCACCTGCTGCTGCGCCAGCATCCAATCGCGGAAGCCCTCCGGCCCTTGCTCGTCCAGCAACTGCTTGGTGCCGGAGGTGACGGGCTGGGTCGGGTCGAAGGCCGGCACCACGGGCGTGATCGCCTTGCTGGAAGGTGTCGGCCGGCCGGCAACTTCCGGATTGCCGTTGACCGTGACGTCGGCGATGTAGCGCAGGAGGCGCGTCGCGCGGTCGCGCCGCTTGGGAAAGTGCAGCAGCTCCGGCGTGGTGTCGATGAAGCGGGTGGTGACCTCGTCGGCCAGGAACTTGGGGTGGTTGATGACGTTCTCGAGGAAGACCAGGTTGGTGGCCACGCCGCGGATGCGGAACTCTCGCAGGGCCCGGTCCATGCGGCGGACGGCCTCGTCCTTGGTGGCGCCGCGCGCTGTGACCTTCTCCAGCAGGCTGTCGTAGTAGCGGGTGATGACAGCGCCCGAATAAGCCGTGCCGCCGTCGAGCCGGATGCCGAAGCCCGTCGCGCCGCGGTAGGCGGTGATGCGGCCGTAGTCCGGCTTGAAGTTGGACTCCGGGTCTTCGGTGGTGATGCGGCACTGCATGGCGTGGCCGCGCAGTTGGATGGCGTCCTGCGGTGGCACGCCGGTCTCGCTCTCCCGGCCGATATGTCTGCCGAGCGCGATCTGGATCTGCGCCTTGACGATATCGATGCCGGTGACCTCCTCGGTCACCGTGTGCTCGACCTGGATGCGCGGATTGACCTCGATGAAATAGAAGGCGCCGCTGTCTGCATCCATCAGGAACTCGACCGTGCCGGCGCCGACGTAGTTGGCGGCCTGGCAGAGGGCGAGGGCCGCCTGGCAGATCTCCTGCCGCTTGGCGGCGTCGAGATAAGGGGCGGGCGCACGCTCCACGACCTTCTGATTGCGTCGCTGCAGGGAGCAGTCGCGCTCGAAGAGGTGCACCACGTTGCCGTGGCGGTCGCCTAGGATTTGCACCTCCACGTGCCGGGCACGCTGCACGAGTTTTTCCAGATAGACCTCGCCATTGCCGAAGGCCGCTTCCGCCTCTCGGCGGCCGGCGTCGATCTGTTCGAGCAGCTCCGCGGGCGACTCGATCACCCGCATGCCGCGCCCGCCGCCGCCCCAGCTCGCCTTCAGCATGATCGGATAGCCGATCTCCGCCGCGATGCGCCGGGCTTCGTCCGGGTCCCGAGGCAAAGCGCCGCTCGCCGGCACCATGGGAATACCAGCCCCCTGGGCCAGCGCCCGGGCCGCCACCTTGCTGCCCAGGCTG
>JANQIA010000298.1 GCA_028282405.1 Rhodovibrionaceae bacterium | reverse complement strand
CGCGCAGACAGGCCGGACATATGGACGCAAGCGACCCGGTCAAAACCAACTTCCCGCTCTTGCAACAAGGGGGCCGTCCACATATGGACCCCGGCTCGGGGGCCGGGGTGACGGAAGAGGCAAGAGGCGGCCTTCGGCGGTCGATCTCCAAAAACCGGTGCCGAGATCAAATCGGCTGGCCGCGCTCCAAGAGCTTGTCGATCAGCTCGCGCTGAAGCCGCTGGCTGTCGCCGCCGCCGTAGACCAGCGCGCCGGAGGAATAGGTGGTGCCGAAGGAGTTCACCAGGTTGACCGTCTGCCCGATGCCGGAGATCAGCTCCTCCCGGTCGAGGCTGCCCAGCGGGTGGATGAAGGCGCTCCACAGCACGCCCTGGGCCAGCGCGTAGCGGGCATCGAGGGCGGAATCGAAGTTGGCCTGCAGGCAGCGCACGATCTGCTCCGGCGTCAACTGGTTGACCGGCGCGATCACGGCAATCACCCGCATGCGGTCCCGCCCCTCGTCGTAGACCAGAGTGAGGCTGACCCCCTCTATCTTGAAACGCCAGTAGCGCTCGCCGCCCTGGGCTTCGGGATCGAGGCGCTGCACCACGTCACCCATCTCATCGACGCTCAGGGCTTGGCTGTCGGGCGCGGACAAGACGATCAGCAGTCCGGCAATCAGAGCAAGGAAGCAGCGGCGCATGGCGGTCTCTCTTCGCGGTGCGGCCCCGCAGGAGCAGGGAAGCGGGATCATACCAGAAGCCGGAGCCCCTGTTGGTCACGCTTTTGTCAGGACCAAGTCTAGCGGCCCGCTTTGGGCGAGAACGTGGCGGCTCGGCAACTCCTCTCGTCGCCCCGGCCAAGGGCGTCAGCCCGCGAGCCGGGGTCCATTTCGCGGCCCGCGCCAAGCCCAACCATGGACCCCGGATGTCGCCTCTCGCGAGGCTCCTCCGGGGTGACGAAGGGAGAGAAAACGCGAGGACGGTGCCGTCCCGCAGATTGTCACCCCGGCCAAGGGACTCGCGGTAGCGAGCCCCGCGAGCCGGGGTCCATGTCGATGGCATACGCGGACTGAGGGATGCCTTCGGAATCTCTCTACGCGTGCCCCGGACGTCGCCTCTCTTAGGGCTCCGCCGGGGTGACAGTACGAGAAAAGCCGCGCGCCGCGGCCATCGACCAGCCCTGCGCCCAACTACTCCGCAGGCGTCTTCTCGACCAGACGCGGGCCGACCGCCGGCTCGGGCAGCTCGGCGGCGACCTCTTCCAGTTCCAGGTCGGTCAGGCGCAAGCCGCGCTTGGAGATCTTGTCGGCGGAGATGCGAATTTCGCGGATGTCCCGGCCGGCCTGATCGAAATGACCCTCCAGCCGCTGCACCCGGTCGCCCAGGCGGGTGACGTCGGCCAAGAGCCGCTCGACCTCCGTCCGGATGGCACCCGCCTGCTCCTGTATGTGCAGGTCGCGCAGGATGGCACGTACGGTGTTGAGGGTCGCCATCAGGGTCGTGGGCGAGACGATCCAGACGCGCTGCCGGAAGGACTCCTCGACCAGGCCGGAGAAGTTGGCGTGCAGCTCGGCATAGACCGCCTCGCTGGGCAGGAACATCAGCGCCGAGTCCGCCGTCTCGCCCGGTTTGATGTACTTCTCGGCGATGTCCTTGATGTGCTTCTTCAGGTCCTGGGAGAAGCTGCGCGAGGCCTGCAGGCGTGCGGTATCGTCCGCGGCCTCCGCCAGAGCCTTGTAGCTTTCCAGCGGAAACTTGGCGTCGATAACGATGGGCCCCGGCGGGTTGGGCAGTTGCAGGAGACAGTCGGGCACCTTGCCGTCAGCCATCTTGGGGTGGAAGACGTAGGCCGAAGGCGGCAGCACGCTGGTGACGATGTCGCGCAACTGCACCTCGCCGAAGGCGCCGCGCGCCTGCTTGTTCGAGAGAATGTCCTGCAGGCCGTTCACCTGACTGGAGAGCTCGGTGATGTTGCGCTGGGCCCGGTCGATCACCGCCAGGCGCTCGCGCAGCTCGTTGAGGGTCGTGCTCTGCTGGCTCGAGGTCTGGTGCAGCCGGTCGTTGACCTGACGGGCGAAGCCGTTGATGCGCTGGTCGAGCGACTGGCCGATGGCCCGCTCCTGCCGGCGCAGAGCCTCGATGAGCTGGTTCTGCTGCGCCGCCTGCTGCTCGGCCATCATCTTGAGGCGCAGCTCGGTCTCCGCCGCCCGCTCCTCGGCGAGACGCGCCGCCTCCTGCAGGGCCTGCTCGGATCCGCGCTTGTCGGCGGAGAGTTGGGCAAGACGGCGGGCCAGCCAGAAGCCGCCCAGCAGCACGGCGGCGGCGGCGATCAGGATCAGCGGATCGCCCTCGGCGAAGAGGGTGGCCAGTCGGTCGCTCGTCATGGCGCCGACGCTAGCAGCCGACGCCGAGTCGGACAGCGCGGATGTTCGCGTTTTGTATGACGGAAAGCCCGCCGCACGACCGGCGGCCTAGGACTCCAGCTCGCTGTCCCAATAGAGGAAGTCGTTCCAGCTTTCGTGCAAAAAATTAGGCGGGAAAGCCCGCCCATTTTCCTGCAATTGGAACGTGCTAGGCTGGACAGGTCGCGTCCTCGGGAACATGCCGCTTTCCTCTGGGAGCCGGCTGCCCTTTTCGAGGTTGCAGGACTGACAGGCCGTGACGATGTTCGTCCAGGTGGTGCGGCCGCCGCGGGAACGCGGCACCACGTGATCGAAGGTCAGGTCCTCGGTGCGGAAGCGATCACCGCAGTACTGGCAGTGGAAGCGGTCGCGCAGAAAGACGTTGAAACGGGTGAAAGCCGGCCGCCGGTCCAGGTGCACGTACTCCTTCAGCGCGATGACGCTGGGGAGCTGCATCTCGAAGGAGGGCGAACGCACCGTCCGATCGTATTCGGAGAGCACGTTCACGCGGTCGAGGAAGACGGCCTTGATGGCTTCCTGCCACGACCAAAGCGACAGCGGGAAATAGCTGAGCGGTCGGAAATCCGCATTTAGGACCAAGGCCGGGTGAGCCTGGGCGATCGACACCGTTAGCCCTCCATCTCCGCTATGAGACCACCTGCGACTTCGGGTACTGCATCTTGAGGCCCCGTATAGTCCGGCCCGAATCCCAACACAAGATGTTGGGGCTCGAAGGGATTGAGATTTCACTCAACC
>JANQIA010000288.1 GCA_028282405.1 Rhodovibrionaceae bacterium | reverse complement strand
GATCAACCCCAAGCTGATCAAGTTGGACAATGCGGTCCTGCTGCCCCATATGGGGTCCGCGACCATCGAGGGTCGGATCGATATGGGAGAGAAGGTCATCATCAACATCAAGACCTTCGTCGACGGGCATACGCCGCCTGATCGTGTGATCGAGGGCATGCTCTAGGCAGCGCCCCAGCTCCCGCTTATCCCTAAGGAGATTGATGGTATGGACTTGGCCGGTTTAGGGGCCATCGTGACGGGCGGCGGCTCGGGCCTCGGCACGGCGACCGCGCGCGCCCTGGCGGCGGCCGGCGCCAAGGTCGGGGTCATGGACCTCAGCGGAGAGAACGCCAAGGCCGTCGCCGAGGAGATCGGCGGCCTGGCCCTGCCCTGCGACGTGTCCGACGCCGCCGCGGCCGAGTCGGCTGTGGCGGAAGCGCGCGCGGCGCACGGGCCCTGCCGCATCCTGGTCAACTGCGCCGGCATCGCGCCGGCCAAGCGGGTCGTCGGCCGCAACGGGCCCATGGCGCTCGAGGACTTCGAGACGGTCATCCGTGTCAACCTGATCGGCAGCTTCAACCTGCTGCGCCTGGCCGCGGCCGACATGGCCGGCAGCGAGCCGCTCAACGAAGACGGTGAGCGGGGCATCATCATCTCCACCTCCTCCGTCGCCGCGGTCGAAGGACAGGTCGGCCAGGCCGCCTATGCCGCCTCCAAGGCCGGCATCAACGGCATGATCCTGCCGATCGCGCGGGAGCTGGCGCGGTCCGGCATTCGGGTGCTGGCCATCGCGCCCGGCTTGATTGCGACGCCGCTTCTCCTCAACATGCCCCAGGAGGTACAGGACAACCTGTCTAGTCAGGTGCCCTTCCCCTCGCGCTTCGGGCATCCGGAGGAGTTTGCCGATTTGGTGCTTTGTATGTGCCGCAATGCCATGCTGAACGCGGACGTCGTCCGCCTCGACGGCGCGATGCGGATGCAATAGCGAACGGCCCCGCTCCTTGCCGAGGAGCGCGCGGGCCTTAGGAGAACGAAGGAAGGCGAGTCATGAGTGAGGGTAAGGCTTTCGAGCAAAAGCTCTCAGCACCGCCAGGACTGGCGCAGTCCGCCAAGGCATCGAGCTTTAGAGCGAAGGAGGGGCTGACAATGTCGCGCGTGACGCATATGCGGCAGGTCTCGGTCCCGCCCTCTCTGGAGGACATCGAGGGTCTGGCGCGCGAGGCCATGTCCGGCATTCCGCCGGAGCTGCGCCAGTACGCCCGCGACGTGGTCGTCAAGGTCGAGGAGTTTCCCGACGACCAGACCATGGAAGAGATGGACCTGGAGTCGCCCTTCGACCTGCTCGGCCTCTACCGCGGCGTGCCGCTGACCGAGCGCGGCGCCGGCGACCCTATGGCGGAGCCGGACATGATCCACCTCTACCGCCGGCCCATCCTGGACTATTGGTGCGAGACGGAAGAGGACCTGGTGCGCCTGGTCCGCCACGTCCTGATCCACGAGATCGGCCACCACTTCGGCTTCTCCGACGACGACATGGAGCGCCTGGAAGAAAGCGCGTAAGGGGGATAGTTCCCCCTGCTGTCATGGTCGGGCTTGACCCACTACTGTCCGGTTTAGCGTGGCGGTATTTGCGGTAAGGGATTGCGTTGGCTTGTGTATCGGAGCTTTTGGCTTTAGGGGGACTTGCTGCGGCAGCCAGAGGTCTTTTAGCGCTGCGCGC
>JANQIA010000246.1 GCA_028282405.1 Rhodovibrionaceae bacterium | reverse complement strand
CGCCTCGGACAGCACGCGGCAGTGCTCCCGCGCCTCCTGGAAGTCGGAGCCGTGGACCTGCAGCTCGACGCCCTGCGCCTCCATGGCGGCGTTCTTTTCCGTCGAGTTGCCATGCGGCACCAGGATGACGGCTTTGAGGCCGAGCTGCCGGGCGGCGAAACCGATGGACTGGCCGTGATTGCCGCGGGTGGCGGTGACGACACCGGGGAGGTCCGGATGCCGCTCGGCCAGCTCCTTCATGTAGACCAGGCCACCCCGCACCTTGAAGGCGCCGACTGGGCTGTGGTTCTCGTGCTTGACCCAGACGGTGCAGCCGGTGCGCTGCGATAGCAGGCGCCAGGCATACTGCGGCGTGGGCGGCATGGCGCTGTAGACCGTTTCGGCGGCGGCTTCGATCTCGGCAAGGGACGGGAGTTTCATTGCCTTCTCGTGTCGTGGTGCTGGTCTCTCGTGCTTAGCAAGGGGCCGGTGGCAAGCCAACGATCGTCGTTCCGGTCGTCATAAAAACTTCATGGCCAGGCGGTGCTAGATCAAAGTCCGGTCGCGATGAGCGACTAGGCTTCCCCACAATAGCAAGCAATTTCCGGGCTGTAGCGTAGAGGGGTGCGATGGAGATCAAAGGCAGTCTGCTTGAGACCAAGCTGAGCTTTAAGGACGGGCACCACAATCCCGACCGGCCGACCAAGATGCTCGTCGAAAACGTCCACTTCTGGTACGGCGAGAAGCAGGCGCTCAAGGACATCAATCTCGAGATTTTCGATCGCGAGGTGACCGCGTTCATCGGCCCCTCCGGCTGCGGCAAGACCACCTTGCTGCGCTGCCTCAACCGCATGAACGACGTTCACATCGAGGGCCGGATGGAAGGCCGCATCCTGATGGACGGCGTCGACATCCATGGCAGCGAGATCGACCCGCCCGAGCTGCGCCAGCGCTTCGGCTGGGTGGCGCAGAAGCCCGACCCATTTCCGGATACCATCCAGCACAACGTCATCTACGGCGCGCAGATCCACGGGCTCGTCAGCACCAAAGCCGACCAGGAAGAGACCATTGAGCGCGCTCTGCGCCAGGCGGGGCTTTGGGACGAAGTGAAAGACCGGCTGCAGGAAGACGGCACCGATCTCTCAGGCGGCCAGCAGCAGCGCCTTTGCATCGCCCGGGCGTTGGCCATGTCGCCGGAAGTGATCTTGATGGACGAGCCCTGCTCGGCGCTGGATCCGACGGCCACGGCGCGGGTCGAGCAGCTGATCGACGAGCTGCGCGAGCACTACACCATCGTCATCATCACCCATAACCTGCAGCAGGCGGCACGCGTCTCCCAGCGCACCGCCTTCTTTCATCTGGGTGAGATGCGCGAGGTCGGCGACACCTTGGACATCATGAACAATCCGGCCGACCCGCTGTGCCTGGCCTATGTCACCGGACGTTACGGCTGAGTCGAGACGCTTGCTTCAGCGGCAGACCGCGTAGCCTTGCATCAGCCGCGGGTTGGCCGCCGCCTTGATCAGCCCATCCTGCTCCCGCGCCGCGGCCGAGACGCGGCCCAGCGACCAGGAATCGAGGACATCTACCAGATGTCCTCGGCGCTGTAGCTCCTCGATGGTGGCTGCCGGCAAGCGGTCCTCGACCGAGAGGCTGCCGAGCTTGGCCTCTCGCGGCCAGAAGGAGCTCGGCATATGGTCGGTCTGGAAGGCCGGGCTGTCGATCGCCTCCTGCAGGTTCAATCCGTGGACGATATGGCGCAGGAAGACGGCGATCGTCCACTGGTCCTGATAGTCGCCGCCCGGCGTGCCGTAGACCATGTAGGGCTCGCCCTCGCGCAGCACGAAATTGACCGAGAGCGTGGTGCGCGGCCGCTTGCCGGGCTCAAGGCTGGCAGGCAGGCCTTCCTCGAGCCAGAACATTTGGGCGCGGCTGTTGAGGCAGAAGCCGAGTGCGGGAATGATCGGCGAGGACTGCAGCCAGCCGCCGGAAGGCGTGGCTCCGACCATGTTGCCCCAACGGTCGATCACGTCCACGTGGCAGGTATCTCCGCGCTGGGTGCCGGTTTGCCCCCCGACCTGCATCGTCGGCTCGCCGCCGCCCAGCGCATCGAACTCGCCCTTGTCGGCGCGCTCAGCGCCCAGGTGAGCGATCTCGACGTCATAGCCGTCGATCTTGCCGGGCTGCAGCGCGTGCGAGGCCTCGGCACCGACCATGGCACGTCGCGCATCGTTGTAGCTGTCGGAGAGCAGGGTATCGAGCGGGACGTCGACGAAGTTGGGGTCGCCGTAGTAGGCCTCGCGGTCGGCGAAGGCGAGCTTGGCGCACTCGGTCACCGTGTGGATGAAGTCGGGACCGTCGTAAGGCATGGCGGCCAAGTCGAAGCCCTTGAGCAGCGCGAGCTGCTGCAGATGGACCGGGCCCTGGCTCCAGGGGCCGCCCTTGCAGACCTGGTAGCCGTGGAAGTCGTAGGTGACGGGCTCTTCGTAGCTGGCCTCCCAGGACGCCATGTCATTCGCCGTGATGACGCCGCGTCGCCGGCCGCCGGCCGCATCCATCAGCTCGTTGTTGAGGGCGAAACGCTCGATCTCCTCGGCGACGAAACCCTGGGACCAGATACGCCGGGCGGCTTGGATCTGCTCCTCCCGGTCGCGGCTCGACGCCTCGGCTTCCTCGACGATGCGCCGGTAGGTGGCGCCCATGGTCGGGTTCTTGAAGATCTCGCCGGCCTTGGGCACCTTGCCGTTGGGCAGGAAGACCGCGGCGGAGGTCGGCCACTCGGTCCGGAACAGCTCCTCGACCCGTTCGATGGTCAAGGGGATCATGGTGGCCAAAGGGCAGCCCTGCTCGGCGTAGCCGATGGCGTAGGACAGCACGTCGCGGAGCGGCATCGTGCCGTGGTCGCGCAGCATCAGCATCCAGGCATCGAAGGCGCCGGGAATTACGGTCGCCAGGAGGCCTGAGCCCGGAACCAGGTCGAGGCCTTGGCTGCGGTAGTATTCGATGGTGGCGCCCGCCGGGGCCGGGCCCTGGCCGCAGACGATGCGGGTCGTGCCGCTCTTGGCGTCATGGAAGACGATGGGGACCTCGCCGCCCGGGCCGTTCAGGTGAGGCTCGACCACCTGCAGAACGAAGCCGGCCGCGACCGCGGCGTCGAAAGCGTTGCCGCCTTTCTCCAGCACCGCCATCCCGGCGGCGGACGCCAGCCAGTGCGTGGAGGCGACGGCGCCGAAGGTTCCGCGCAGTTCCGGTCGGGTGGTGAACATAGCAGGTCTCCAGATCGTTTCTTTGTCTTGTCTTCGCGGTGTGGCCCGCCCAATGATACGGCCCGGAAGCTAGGGGATGCCCCCTGGACGGACAAGCGATCGGGATAGCAGAGGGCAAGAGGGCAGGTATGACGATCGAACACCCCTATCTGATGTTTCTGGGCGATGCAGCCGACCAGCTCGCCGCCAAGACGGCCGCTGGCGTGGCCCATTGGCGCCCGGAATGGTGCCTCGGCCAGTTTCGTCTGCCGGACTGTCGGGCCGATCTCGGGCTGCCGGACATGACCTTGGAAGAGGCGCAGCAGGCCGGTGTGAAGACCCTGGTCCTTGGCGTCGCAAACCGCGGTGGCGTCATTTCCGAAAGCTGGATTGCCGTTTTGGATGAAGCGCTGGACCGAGGTTTCGATATCGCCTCCGGCCTGCACAACAAAGTGGCGGAGATCCCGGTCATCGCGGACAAGGCCGCCGGCCTCGGTCGGCAGATCTTCGATGTCCGGCATCCCAACCGCAGCTTCGATGTGGCCAGCGGCAAGAAGCGCAGCGGCAAGCGTCTCTTGACCGTCGGCACCGATTGTTCGGTCGGCAAGATGTACGCCAGCCTCGCCTTGGAGAAGGAGATGCGCGCCCGCGGCATGCCGGCGGATTTTCGCGCAACCGGACAGACCGGCATCTTCATCGCCGGAGACGGCATCTCGGTCGATGCGGTCGTGGCCGACTTCATCTCCGGCTCGGTCGAGTGGCTGGCGCCCGAGAACGACCCCGAGCATTGGGACCTGATCGAGGGGCAGGGCTCGCTGTTCCATGCCTCCTTCGCCGGCGTCACCATGGGGCTCATCCACGGCTCGCAGCCGGACGCCCTGGTGATGTGCCACGAGCCGACCCGTCCGCACATGCGCGGCCTGCCGGACTATCCGTTGCCGGACCTGGAGCTTTGCATCTCGCGGAACGTGGAAGCGGCGCGGCTGACCAACCCGAGCGCGACCTGCATCGGCGTTGCCATCAACACCGCAGCGATGGGCGAGGAGGAGGCGCTGGCCTACCTGAAGGAGACGGAGCGCGCGCTCGGCCTGCCGACCCAAGACCCGGTGCGTCAGGGCGTCGACCGGCTGGTCGACAACCTGCCGTCCTAGGCATCGAAACGCGACCTCCACTCAAGGGTCCTTGAACGCATCATGATCGAGCTGAGCGTCCAGCAAGAGAGCTTTCCCCTGCGCGGGACCTTCACCATCTCCCGCGGCAGCCGCACCGTGGCCGAGGTCGTGCGCGTGACGCTGTCGCGCGGCGGCAAGGTGGGGCAGGGCGAAGGCGTTCCCTATCGCCGCTACGACGAGACCGTCGAGAGCGTGATCGCGGCGATTGAAGAGCAACGCGACGCTCTGGCGGCAGGCATGAGCCGTGAGGCCTTGCAACGTGCGATGCCACCCGGTTCGGCGCGCACCGCGATCGACTGCGCACTCTGGGACCTGGAGGCCAAGGAGGCCGGCTGCCGGGCTTGGGAGCTTGCCGGTTTGCCCGAGCCGGTCAGTGTGACGACGGCCTTCACGCTCTCCCTCGATAGCCCTGAGGCGATGGGCGAGGCGGCGCGGCAGAACGCCGAGCGTCCCTTGCTGAAGTTAAAACTCGCTGGACCGGACGATCTCGACCGGGTTCGGGCGGTCAACGCCAACGCGCCGAACAGCCGTCTGATCGTCGATGCCAACGAGGGCTGGACGGCCGAGCAGTACGAGGCCTTCGCGCCGGAGCTGAAAGCGTTGGGCGTCGCCATGATCGAGCAGCCCTTGCCGGCGGGCGACGATGCGGCGCTGGCGGGCGTGCAGAGAACCGTGCCGGTCTGCGCCGACGAGGCCTGCCACGACCGCGCGACCTTGGCGGCGCTGGAAGGCAAGTACGATCTGGTGCACATCAAGCTCGACAAGACCGGCGGCCTGACCGAGGCCTTGGCGCTGCGCGAAGAGGCGCGGGCGCGCGGCTTCGGCATCATGGTCGGCTGTATGGTCGGGACCTCTCTCTCCATGGCGCCCGCGGTGCTGGTGGCGCAGGGGGCCGAGTTTGTCGATCTCGACGGTCCGCTTTGGATGGCCGAGGACCGCTCGCCCGGGCTCGTCTTCGAAGGCAGCCGGATGGCGCCGCCGAGCGCCGCGCTATGGGGCTGAGAAGGTCACCTCTCCGTCCATCGCCAGAGCGCCTTTCGCATCGCCGACCGACAGCCGCGCCTCGTCTTCCTGCGGCTCGCCGCTGACGGTGAAGGGTTGATCTGCGAAGACAGGCCGCTTGGCCCGGAAGGCGAAGCGCGTGATGCGGCGGCCGTTCGCATTGCGCCGCGCGAGATCCACCATCAAGGTCGCCAGCAGCGGTCCGTGCACGATCAATCCATCATAGCCCTCTCGCTCGACCGAGAAGGGGTGGTCGTAGTGGATGCGGTGGCCGTTGAAGGTCAGCGCCGAATAGCGAAACAGCATGACCGGGCCGGCGGTCAGCTTGCGCGTCCAGAGCCGATCCCCAGGGGCGGGCTCGGGCGGCCGTGCCGGACCATCTCCCGACTCCGGAGCCCGATAGACGATGTCGTGCTCTTCTTCGATACAGGCGCGGCCTCCGCACTCGATGAGATGCTTCACCGTCACGAAGGCAAGGCGGCCGCTGCGGCCGGTCTTTTCCGCGACGGAGCCGATCTCCGACCGACGGGTGATCTCGGCGCCGATGGTGATGGGCTTCAGAAAGCGCAGGCGGCTGCCGGCCCACATGCGGCGCGGCAGATCGATCGGCGGCAGGAAGTCGCCCTTGGCCGGATGCCCGTCATAGCCGAGGCTCGCCATGGGGGCGATTTCCCAGAAGTAGATCCAGTGCCAGAGCTCGGGCAGCGGGTCGCCGTCGCTAAGAGGCTGGTCCGGGCTTTCCAGCGTGGCCTGCAGAGCGGACGCCCGCAGCAGGTCGGCGTGATCGAGGCTGACCCGCGTGCGGCCGACCCATTCGTCCCAGTTCCGATCGCTCATGGGGCGACGTCTCCTTGCAGATGCCATTGTGGGACAGCCACCGCCTGCTCCAGGCTGATGACCAAGAGATCAGAGACGCTATTCATTATTGTTGCTTGAGCCCGCTGTGCCGCCTCATTCCAATCCACTGCACGTTAGCAGCTTCACCCCGTTTGGCCAGACGGCGCGGGCGGGAGAGGCGAGGGGAGATCTGA
>JANQIA010000231.1 GCA_028282405.1 Rhodovibrionaceae bacterium | reverse complement strand
CTACGACAAGCATGGCCTCAAAGAGCCGGCCAATTGGACCGAGCTCATGGAGAACATGGCCAAGCTGAAAGGCGAGGGCGACGATATGACGGAGAATGGCATTCTCCATCCGATCTCCTCGAGCAGTGCTACCAACTACTTCAGCTTCGGCTATCTCTGGGCTGAAGGCGGCCAGATCTTCGACGACAACTGGAACGTCGTCCTCGACCAGGGCGATGTGAAGAAGGCGGCGATAAGCTATCTGGACTACTTCACTGAGCTGACCGACCTCATGCCGACGGGCATCGCTCAGGCGGAGTGGGGTGTCGGGCTGCGCGGCTTCCGCTCCGGACAGCTCTCCCATGCGCCGGGCACCGGCCGGGCCATCGACGTCATCCGTACGACAGATGAGGAGATGGCGCAGAAGATCGGCATCTTCCCGTTCCCCTCGAGCGACGGGAAGCAGGTCGCCGTCAACCACGGCTACGACGGTTGGGTGGTGCTCAACACGCCGCAGACCGAGGAGGCCATGAAGTTCATGAAGTGGTTCTCCGACGAGCACCTCATCAACTTCCTGCACACTTCGGCGGTGCACTACCAGCCGGCGCGCATGGACATCTACGAAGATCCGCGTTGGCTGGCGCACCCGGCGCTCAAGCAGTACTCGCACATCACGAGCTGGCAGAAGCGCTTCCTGACCGATCCGGACGTGGTCATTGCCTCGATCGACTCGGCCGGGCCGGCAGCGGACCTGCGGTCTGCCAAGGCCTTCCGCTCCTACGCTCTGCCGGAGATGCTGCAGAACAAGATCCTGAAGGGCATGGACTCGTCGGAAGCCGTAGATGTGGCGGCCAACAAGCTGCGCGACGTCGCTTCAGGCGGCTGACGTTTGACACAGGGGGCGGTCGGCAAGACCGGCCGCCCCCATCGTTTCTCTTATCGGACCGGAAAGCGATGGGCGGCGACCGCACCATATACGGCCTTTTCTTCTTCGGCCTCGCACTGACGGCGGTGGTGATCGTCTATCCCGCGGTCTACGCCATCGAGCTCAGCTTCCAGAACGCCCAGTCTTTCATCTCTGAGCCGGAATGGGTCGGCTTCGACAACTATGTGCGCGTCCTGCAGGACGATGAGTTCTGGAATGCCCTCTGGCGCGGCATCATCTTCGCCGGTACCGCAATTCTGCTGCAGATCGTCCTAGGCATCGGCTTCGCCATGCTGCTGGATGCCGCCATCCCCTTCAAACGGGTCTTCCGCGGCATCGCCATTCTGCCGTATCTGCTGCCGACCCTGATCGTCGCGCTCACCTTTCGCTGGATGCTCAACGATCCCATCGGCGTCATCACCGTGGCGATGCAGGACCTTGGCTTCGGCACCATCGACTGGTTCGGCTCGCCGACCTTGGCCATGGGGATCGTCATCACCCTCAGCGTCTGGATCTGGACGCCCTTCGTCACCGTGGCCATCCTGGCTGGCTTGCAGTCGGTTCCCGACTCGCTCTACGAAGCGGCCAAGGTGGATGGCGCCAACGCCTGGCAGCGCTTCTGGCACGTCACCATTCCGCAGCTCGGCCCGGTGCTGACCGTCGTCATCCTGCTGCGCGCCATTTGGATGTTCAACAAGTTCGACATCATCTGGCTGATGACCGGCGGCGGACCGCTGCAAGCGACCGAGCACCTGCCCATCCTGGCCTACCGCCAGGCCTTCCAAAGCTACGATGTCAGCACCGGCGCGACGGTTTCGACCATCTCGTTCCTTATCCTCGCCGTCGCCGTGCTGATTTACTTCCGCATGTTCCCGCTCGATACCAAGGACTGAGGACTCCCCGTGAAAACCGAGCTCGACGTCCCTCTCAGCAGCCGTCTCGCGCTCTATTTCGCGATGGGGATCACGCTGATCTACTCGTTCTTCCCGGTCTACTGGATGTTGGTCACCAGCGTGCGGGACCCAAAGGTTCTCTACAATCAGGTCAGCCTCATTCCCGGGCCGTTCTCCATCGAGAGCTATAAGACGCTGCTGGCCGCGACCGACTACCCGACCTGGTTCACCAACTCGGTGCTTGTTGCCAGCGTGACGGTCGTCATCACCCTGATCTTCTCGGTCCTCATCGCCTATGCGGTGACCCGGCTGCACCTGCGCGGCAAGACCGCGATCATCGGCTCCATGCTGCTGGCCTATATGTTCCCGCCGCTGCTGGTCGCCATTCCGCTCTACACGATCTTCGCGCAGCTCGGCCTCGCCAATACCCACCTCGCCCTCATTCTCTCTCATTGCACCATCACCCTGCCGCTCGGCGTCTGGCTGCTCTGGGGCTTCTTCAAGCAGCTTCCGATCGACGTGGAGCAGGCGGCAATGGTCGACGGCTGCTCGCGGCTCGGCGCCTTCTTCCGGGTGGTGCTGCCGCTCTCGCTGCCGGGGGTGACGACCGTCGCCATCTTCTCCTTCCTGCTCTCCTGGACGGACTACACCTTCGCGCTGGTGATGATCGACAGCGACGACCAGAAGACACTGCCGGTTGGTCTGGAGACCATGACCGGCCAGTACGAGCTGCGCGATGGGGAACTGATGGCCGGCTCGACCTTGATCGCCTTGCCGCTGCTCATCCTCTTCATTTTCCTCAACCGCTACTTCATTCACGGACTGGCCGCCGGCGCGGTCAAGCGATAGAGGGCAGCTCGGATATGGCGGCGATCGCAAACATCGGCTTTGTCGGCCTCGGCGCCATGGGCAGCGCCATGGCGCGCAATCTGCTGGCCGCCGGCTATCGGGTGACCGGCTACGATTTGTCGGACGCCGCGCGCGACCGCTTGAAGACTGCAGGCGGAGAGGCCGCCGCGTCCCCCAGGGCCGCAGCCGAAGCGGGCGATCTGGTCATCACCATGCTGCCCGACGCACCCGAGGTCGAGGCTGCGCTCGACGGTGACGCCGGCATTCTTTCGCTGCCCAGCGAGGGTCGGCTGCTGATGAACACCAGCACCATTGACCCGGCGGAGGCGCGCCGTCTTGCGGCCAAGGCATCGGACCAGGGTTGGTCCTACCTCGACTGCGCGGTGGGCCGCACGGCCACCCAAGCCGCAGAGGGGAAGTGCCTCTTTCTGCTGGGCGGCGACGCCGGAGAGAAGCTGGCCGTCAATCCGGTGCTCAAGGCGATGGGCGACACCGTCATCGACTGCGGCGCGGTGGGTCAGGCGAGCACCATGAAGATCGTCAACAACTACCTGGCTCTCGTCGGCTGTCTTGCGACGGCTGAGGCCCTGGTGCTGGCGCGCGCCGGCGCGGTCAAGGATGAGGCTGCGCTGGACGTTATCAACGGCACTTCCGCCCGCAACGGCAACTCCATGCAGAACTTCCCCAACAAGGTGCTGAAGGGCGACGTTTCGCCGGGCTTCTCTCTCGATCTGGGGCGCAAGGACCTGGCGATCGCAGTGGCGGCCATGAAGCGCCAGGGCCTGCCGAGCTTCCTTGGCGAGCAGGCACTGCGTGCCTTCGACCGGGCGCGTATGGAAGGACATGGCGGCAACGACTGCTCGGACTTGCTGAACGTGCTGTCGGAGCTGGCGGACCAGCAGCAGGTCGACTGAGATGAAGGCTGCCGTGAGCTATGGGGCGGGCCAGCTGCTGGTGGTCGAGGAGGTTGCCGTCGCCTCGCCCGGCGAAGGCGAGGTGGCCGTGCAGGTAGGGGCCTGCGCGATCTGTCAGAGCGATCTGCACTATCTCTCAGGCGCCTGGCCGGGAAAGCCCTTCCCGGTCATCTGCGGGCACGAGGTGGCAGGCATCGTCACCGACGTCGGCAAGTCGGTAGAGAGCCTGCGGGAAGGCGACCGGGTCATCGCCAGCCTGGTCCGCAATCTCGGGACTTGCGATCCCTGCGTCGCCGAGCACCCCAGTCGCGGCTACTGCCGGGCAGGGCATCCCTATCTCTGCGAAACGAGCCTGCCGTTGGACCGGGAGGAGCGCTTCACCGGCCCGGACGGTGCGCGTGTCCATCAGGGCCTGAAGGTCGGCGGCTTCGCCGAGCGAGCGCTGGTGCATCCCTCGCAGCTTGCTACCATTCCGACCGACATGCCGCTCGAGGAAGCAAGTCTGCTGGCGTGCGGTGTCCTGACCGGTTACGGCGCAGTCTTCAACTCCGCCAAGATGCGGCCCGGTGGCAGCGTGGTGGTGATCGGCATCGGCGGTGTCGGCATCAACTGTCTGCAAGCCGCCGCCATCGGCGAGGCGCAGACGGTGATCGCCGTCGACGTGGTGCCGGAGAAGTTTGCCCTGGCGCGAGAATTGGGCGCCACCCACACGCTCAATGCCAAGGAGACGTCGGTCACCGAGGCCGTGATGGAAATCACGGGCGGCTTCGGGGTCGACTACGCTTTCGTCGCCGCCGGAAGCGGCGCTGCCATCGAGCAAGGTGCCGAGGTCCTGGCCAAGCTCGGCTGCATGGTTGTGGCCGCCCTGCCGCCGGCTGGGGTTACCGCGCAGGTCCAACCGCGTTTTCTCGTCAACAAGAACCAAGCGATCCTTGGTACCAAGATGGGCTCGGCACAGCTCTCCCGCGATATCCCCGTTCTGATCGAGCACTATCGCGCCGGCCGTCTGAAGCTCGGCGCGCTGATCGCCGAACGCTATCCCCTGGACCGCATCAACGACGCTATCGAAAGCGCCGGGCAGGGGGCTGCCGCACGCAACATCATCGAGTTCACCAGCCAATGATGCCGGCGCCGTAGGCCGGTCAAGCAAGCACGGAGTGATGCCGCCATGAGCAGCAATCTGGAAAGTCTGGCGCGCCAAGTCGCCGAAAGCGGCAGCATCGAAGGGTTGCCCGACAAGCACTTCATCAACGGCCAGTACATCGCGCGGGGCAACGAGTCGCTCGAGTGCTTCGATCCTGGGACGGGCCGGGTCTTCGCCCGCTTCGCTGCCGGCGGCCGGGCCGAGATCGAGGAGGCGGTGGAGGCCGCGAAAACGGCCTTCGCCAAGGTTTGGAGCAAGGTGGTACCGGCCGAGCGCGGGCGGATCCTGCAGAAGACGGCGGCGCTCATCCGCGAGAAGGCGGACTACCTCACGGTGGTCGAGAGCCTTGACTCGGGCAAGACGCTGTCCGAGGCGAAGGGCGACATCGCCAACGCGGCCCGCACCTTCGAGTACTACGCGGGCGCCGCGGACAAGCTGCAGGGCGATAGCTTCCCCATCAGTGGCGATCTGCTGGCCTATACGGTGCCGGAGCCCATGGGGGTCACCGCCCACATCATTCCCTGGAACTATCCGCTGGCCATGCTGGCTCGCGGCGTCGCACCGGCCTTGGCGGCCGGCTGCACCATCGTCGCCAAGCCGGCCGAGCAGACGCCGATGACGGCACTCCTGATGGCCGGCATCCTGCAGGAAGCCGGCTTGCCCGATGGCGTCTTCAACGTCGTCACCGGCACGGGCGAGGAGGCCGGCGCGCCGCTCGCCGCGCACAAGGATATCGCGCACATCACCTTCACGGGTTCGGTGGTGACCGGCGGCAAGGTCATGCAGGCGGCGGCCCGCAATATCACCCAGGTCACCTTGGAGCTTGGCGGCAAGTCGCCTGCGGTCGTGCTGGCCGATTGCGACATGGAGAACGCCATCAACAACGTCGCCGGCTCGATCTACAAGAACGCAGGCCAGATCTGTTCGGCCGGCTCGCGCCTGGTGATCGAGCGTTCGATCCACGACGAGTTCGTCGACAAGCTCTCGCGGCGCGCGGCGGAGCTTCGGCTCGGTCACGGCCTGCGCGATCCGGACATCGGCCCGGTCAACTCGGAGCAGCAGCTCAGCAAGGTGAAAGGCTACTTGGAGGATGCCAAGGCGCGGGGCGTCGAGACGCGCGCCGGCGGTGCGGTGACCGCCGATCCGGAAACCGGCCTCGGCTGGTTCGTCGAGCCGACCATCTTCGACAACTTGGACAGCAAGGACAGGCTGGTGCAGGAAGAGGTGTTCGGCCCGGTGCTGGCGGTGCAGGTCATCGACTCGCTCGACGAAGCGATCGAGGTCGCCAACGACACCGATTACGGCTTGGTCGCGGGCGTCTTCACCAAGGACAGCGCCAAGGCGCGTCGGCTAGCCAGCGATCTCGATGCCGGGCAGATCTTCGTCAACCAGTGGTTCTCGGTCGGTATCGAGGTGCCCTTCGGCGGCAACAAGAAATCCGGCATCGGACGGGAGAAGGGGATGGAGGGGTTACGTGCCTACTGCAAGGTCAAGGCGGTGGGTGAGAGGTTCTGAGCATTGTGCGGGCTTGCCGTTCAGTCTCTGAGCGGCATACTCGGCGGCGAGATGAGTAGAGTTCCCTGTTTCAGGCGCTCTAACCAAAAGGAGCGCTTGATTTGATGTCACCTGCAAACTTTATCCCGCTCACCGGCTATGTGGACCGACTGTCTGCGCGGCCCGGTGAGACCTTGGCGTTCAAGATCAGCTCGACCCTGTCGTCGCCTTACGAGGCGCGGCTGGTTCGGGTGATTTCCGCCGACCCCAACCCGGACGGCCCCGGTATTCTGGAGGAGGATCTCGCGGCCGTCTTCCAGAGCCGCTATCCGTCGCGATTTCAAGACTACCGTCTCGGGTCCTATGTGCATGTACCTACGAACGGGGCGTTCTCTTCCCTGGCGGCCTTCACGGTTGTCGCCACTGTCTGGCCGACCACGCCGAGCAAGGGCCGGCAAGCCGTCCTCAGTTGCTGCGATCCGCACATCACAGAAGGCCTCTCCTTCGGCTTGGATGAGAGAGGTTGCGTTCGTATTCAGCTCGGGGCTGGCAAGGCGACCCCCCTTGAAGTTGCGACGCCCGAGCCGCTGAAGCACCGGCGCTGGTATCGGGTCTGGGCCTCCTACGACCCCTCCGAGGGGCTTGTCACCGTCGGTCAACAGCTCCTGGAGCCCAACCTCGAGCCGAAAGAAACGCAGATATCGGTCGGCGATGGTCTTAGGCCTGGGAGCGCGCAGGACGTCCTCGTTGCGGCTTGCAACGACGTCCCCGTCGCCGACCACTTCAACGGCAAGATCGAAGCGCCGATGATCTTCGGGCGGGCGCTGAGTGCCGCAGAGGTTGTCGCACTCACCCCGCAGAGTGCGGCGGATGACAGCTTGGCTTGCTGGGACTTCTCGCAGGGAATCTCTACGCTGACCGTCACGGACGTGGGACCGAATGGGCTGCATGGGGAGGTCGTCAATCTGCCGGCGCGCGGGATGAAGGGCTCGACGTGGGACGGACGGGAGATGTGCTGGCGCCATGCAACCGACCAATACGGCGCCATCCACTTTCACGACGACGATTTCTATGACTGCGGCTGGGAGACCGACTTCTCCTTCACCATTCCCGACGACCTTCGCAGCGGCGTCTATGCCATGCGTCTTAGCTGCGACGGGGTCGAGGATACGATTCCCTTCTTCGTTTGCCCGCCGAAGGGCGCGCCGCAATCGCGGCTCTGCGTGGTCATTCCCACCTTCACCTACGTCATCTACTCCAATAACGCGCGTTACGATTTCGGCCCGGAACTGAAGGAGCGTATGGCCGCCTGGGGTGCCTCTCCCTGGAACTCGGCGGAGCATCCGCAGTTCGGCCTTTCCACCTATAACTTGCACAGCGACGGCAGCGGGATTTGCAACATCTCCAGCCGCCGTCCGATGCTGAACATGCGCTGCGGCTACCTGACTCTCGTGCGGCCCCGCTGCGGCTCGGGCCTCCGGCATTTCCAGGCTGACACGCATCTGTTGGCTTGGCTGGAGCACGTCGGCTTGGACTACGATGTCGTCACCGATCAGGAGCTGCACGAGGAGGGCGTCGCCTGCCTCTCCGGCTACAAGGCGGTGCTGACCTGCACGCACCCGGAATACCATACCGCCGAGACCCTCGATGCGCTGCAGGCCTACCGCGATGGCGGTGGACATCTCGCCTATCTCGGCGGCAACGGCTTCTACTGGCGCGTGGCGCTGCACAAAGAGGCGCCGGGCGCCATCGAGATCCGCCGCGGTGAAGGCGGCCTGCGCTTCTGGGCGGCACAGCCCGGCGAGTACTACAACGCCTTCGACGGAACCTACGGCGGGCTCTGGCTCCGCAACGGCCGGGCACCGCAAAAGCTGGTCGGCGTCGGCTTCACCTCTCAGGGCGCCTTCTCAGGCAGCTACTACCGACGCACGCCCGAGAGCCGCGATGAGAGCGTCAGTTGGATTTTTGACGGGATCGAGGGCGATATCATCGGCGACTTCGGACTCTCCGGCAGCGGCGCGGCCGGATACGAGCTCGACCGGGTGGACTTCAACCTAGGCTCCCCGGACTCGACCGTGGTGCTGGCCCGCTCCGAAGGGCACGACGAGACCTTCATCGCCGTGCCGGAAGACATCCTCAACCACGTCGGCACCACAACTGGCGAGCGGCCGGAAGATCTGATCCGGGCCGAGATGGCCTACTGCACCCTGCCGGGGGGCGGTGCGGTTTTCTCCGCCAGTTCCATCACCTTCTGCGGCAGCCTGCCCAGCAACGACTTCGACAACAACGTCTCACGGCTGTTGCTGAACGTGGTGCGGCACTTCTTGTCGGCTTGAGGCCGTCCTTCGGCCTGCCGCTTGCCTTTTCCGGTTACGCGCGCGGTTCCGACGAGCGGCCCTGAGCGACATCCGCCCGGCCGCCGCTTCTTGGCCGTTTGACGGCGAGATAGATCCAGGTCGGAAGGTACTGCAGCCGGTCCGGCGACAGGGTGACGCCGTCGGCCGTCTTGAAGGCGAGCGGCTCGGAGTCCTTGCGGGCGATCTTGAGCGAGCTCACCGGGTAGCGGACTCCGTCGATCGTTATCTTGAGCGGCGCGAAGCAGCGCAGTCGGCGGAACAGTTCCTCGGCGGAGAGGGCGCCAGGCTCGTCGATCGTCCAAATCTCGATCGAGTCCTTGCCCGAGAAGTAGGACCCGCCTTTGGCTTGGACCTCGGTCTCGAAGCGCCCGGTGAGCATGGCATCCAGAAGCGGAGCAATCTCCTGACGGGCGGCGGCCATCTTGCGTCGCTCTACCTGAAGCGAGCTGTCCTCCGGCTCGATGGGGACCCGTCCGCGGAGGATGATCGGGCCGGTATCGATCTTCTCGTCCATCACGTGGAAGGCAAAGCCGGAGAAGTCCTCCCCGTTGTAGACGGACCAGTGGGTCGCCCAGAGCCCCTTGTAGTCGGGGAGGTAGCCGTTGTGGAAATTGACGGCGAGCTGGAAAGCTCTCAGCAGCGGAGCGCGCCAGATCTGCAGGCAGGCGAGAGACAGAGCCATTGTCGGCGCATAGCCCGTCTCCAGCGTACCAACGAAGTTGGGATCGTTGATGTTGTGGCCCGGCGGCACGATGATCTCGGCGCCGTGCTTCTTCGCGACGCTGGTGACCGTCTCGAAGTGCGGCAGATCGAAACCCGACGCCCTGCGCGGATTGAACAAGGCCTTTCCGGCAAAGCTGGCAAGCGAGCGAACGGCCGACTTGGCCGTTGGGCTGTCCTCTGCCGTGATGCAGACCTTGACCCATTCGATGTTCGGTTCGCCTTCGCAGGCTTTGAGAACGCTGTCCAACAGGGATGGCACCCAGCCGACCGTCGGTTCTGCGAAGACGATCAGTCTATGGCCCATCGACGTTGCTCTTCATGATGTGTCTCGTCTCGCCGGCTTTCAGCTCTTTCGGAGCACGCGACGCAGCGTCTCTTTAAGGCCGAAGCGATCGAGCGCTTGGCCCGTCACCTCCGACACGATGCTGGCGGACCTCAACGACCCGTAGATGCCAAGCCCCCGCGCCGTTCGCGGCAGGAGATAGAAGTTCCGCTCCAAGCGCGAGACGTTGCTGAAGCGTTGCTTGTTGAAGGTGTCGCCGTAGAGGAAGTCGACCCAACGGATGTCGGGGTGCTGTTCGATCTGGTCGCGCACGATGGCCATGTCCATGTAATTGCCGGGCCAATAGGCGGCCCAGCTCGGGTCATAGCCGGTGTCATGGGCGAAGTAGCAATCCCCGTACCTGTACCCAACTTGAAAGGCGATGGGGGCGTCGCCGTGGAATAGAATGTAGCAGTGCATCCAGCCACGCTCGGCAGCAACCCGAAGCTGTCGGGCTAGTCCAGTCCTGTCGTGCAGGCCGATACCGATGTCCGTCCACTGATAGGTTTTCTGCGACAGAGGAATGGCAGCGTCGAGGAAGGGGGCAACCTCTTCGCGCTGCGTATAGCTGACGATACGGATTTCCTTTTCGGCGGCCTGCTTCAGCTTCCGTTCGTAGCTGCGCAGGTTTCTGCGGGTCTTTTTGCCGAGGCTGGCGACGTAGTCATCGAAGCTGCTCGGCAGATCGATCAGTCTGCGCTGATAGGCGGGCCCATAGCCGGCAATGGAGAAAGCCAGGCTGCGGCGGTGCTCCACGAGCAGTTCGAAGAGAGTCGAATCTGCGCGTCCGCCGAGCAGGAAGATCACGCCTCGATCCGGCATGCTCCGGCTGATCGCCTCCAAGAAGCCCATTGTCAGAGGCCCTTCGCGGTCGCGAACGGCGGTTTTGAAGAGCGGGCATCCGACCAATGTGTGGCGCAGGACTCGCCATGACGTGATCGCGCGCTCCCCGATCGATGGCCTCAGTCTGCTCGGGGCTACGATCAGGGGTGCGTAGCCGACAATCTCCTCACCGCAACGGCAAAGCCAAACGGACAGATCGACACTCCCGTCCGCCGCGTTGCCCAGCCCCCAATCGAGGTCATGCTCCAGCGTGGCGCGCGGGTCCTGTCGGCAGATTTCGGCTGTGGCTTGCCTGGCGTGTGCAAGCGACGCGGCATCCTTGTGATCAAGCAGTTGCCAGGTGACGTCGGCACGCAGGGCCAGCGAGGCTCGGCGATAGGTATCGCGTCCCAAACTTGAAGGCGCTCTCGGACTCGGGGTTGAATCATGGCTATGTCTTATGTCGAGCTCGTTGTCCGCCATTCCCAGGTGCCTCTCCCTAAGGCACAAGTAGCGTAGTTTAGCCGCATAGTCCTATGGAGTTCTTCACTCTGGGGGCGGGAATTGCCAGAGGACCGGGGGACGGGCGTGTGATAAGGCCGCAAGGGTTGATGTGGAGGTGCGGGGCGGTGCGTAGAACGCGGCCAGCGTCTCCACCAGCCGACAGTTCCATCACTGCGGCAGACCCACGTCAGTTGCGCGTGGGTCTAACCAACAGGCTTTGCTTGCGGGGTTAGCTGGGCTGGTCTTCGCCTCAGCTTCCGTCCCGCGGCTGGCCGTGGGTTGTGGACAGGGCGCGGCGATCGAAGGCGACGGATTTGATCAGTGCGAAGACCTGCGTGCCGGGGGTGAGGCCGAGCTCGGCGACGGCCTCCCGGGTCAGCCGGGCGCGCAGGCGCTGGCCGCCGATCTCGACCAGGGTTTCGGCAAAGGCGGTTTCCGGCTCCTCGACGATCTCTTGGATGGTGCCGGACAGCACGTTGCGGAAGCTGATGCCCGTGGGTCTCTGTGTCGCCAGGGCCACGTCCCGGGCGCGGATGCGCAGGCGGACCTCTTCGCCAACGGGGATCTCGGCTAGGGGCAGGGACAGGGGCTGGCCGCCGAGCTCCAGACGGGTCATGCGATAGTCTTGGTCATGGCCTGTGACGCGCGCCGACACCACCACGCCGGCTTCGAAACGCCCCGTCTCCGGGCTTAGGTCGAGGCGTTCCAGCAGCTCCTGCAGCGGTCCTTCGGCAACCTTGCGGCCTTTCGCGATCAGGACCATGCGGTCGGCCAGGCGTGAGACCTCGGCAATATCGTGGCTGACATAGAGGATCGGCAGACCGAGCGCCTGGGGCAGCGCCTCGAAGTAGGGCAGGATTTCTTCTTTGGTCATGCGATCGAGAGCCGAGAGCGGCTCGTCCATCAACAGCACGCGGGGACGGGAGAGAAGGGCCCGGCCGAGCGAAACGCGCTGACGCTCCCCGCCGGAGAGAGCTTCCGGCGCGCGCTCGAGCAGATGGTCGATGCCGAGCAGGGCGACGATGTCATCGAAGGAGGGGGCGCCGCTGCGCGTGTCTGCGCCGGCCCTTTTTGCGCCGTAGAGCAGGTTCTTGGCGACGGAGAGATGGGGGAAGAGGCTGGCTTCCTGAAAGACGTAACCGACGGCGCGCCGGTGGGGCGGGAGGTAGAGGCCGCGGGCCTCGTCTTGCCACGCTTCGCCGCCAACGGAGAGGTGGCCGGGCAGACGGTTAAGGCCGGCGATACAGCGCAGCAGGCTGGTCTTGCCGCAGCCGGAGGGACCGAAGAGAGCGGTGATGCCCTGCAGCGGCGCGGTGAAATCGATATCGAGCGAGAAGCCGTTGCGCCGATCGCCGAGACGGCCGGCAAATCGGGCGTCGATGCCGTTGTCCGGCGCGACGGCTGCTGCATCGCTCATGGCGTGCTCTGTCCCAAAGAGCGGCCGATGCGCCGGTCGAGCAGCATCATGGTCAGGATGACCAGGAAGGAGAAGACGAGCAGCCCGCCGGCCAGGATATGGGCCTTGGTCCACTGCAGGGTCTCGACGTAGTCGTAGACGGCGATGGAGAGCACGCGGGTTTCTCCGGGAATGTTGCCGCCGATCATCAGGATGACGCCGAACTCTCCGACTGTATGGGCGAACCCGAGGACGGCCCCGGTCAGAAGCCCTGGGCGCGCGAGGGGCAGGGCGACGCTCCAGAAACGGTCCCACGGCGAGGCCCGCAGGGTCGCGGCGACCTCCAAGGGGCGCTCCCCGAAGGCTTCGAAGGCATTGCGGATAGGCTGCACCACGAAGGGCATGGAATAGAAGACCGAGCCGATCACCAGCCCTTCGAAGGTGAAGGCCAGCGTTCGCCCGCCGAACAGGCCGGCGACCCAGCCGCCCGGGCCTTCCGGGCCGAGCAGGATGAGGAGATAGAAGCCGAGCACCGTCGGCGGCAGCACCAGCGGCAGAGCGACGACAGCGGCCACGGCCTCCTTCCAACGGCTCTTGGAGCGGGCAAGCCACCAGGCGATCGGCGTGCCGATGACGAGCAGCACCAGGGTGGTGACGGTCGCCAGCTCGAGCGTCAGGCGGATGGGTGACCAGAGTTCGGCGAAGTCGAGCATCCGCTGGCGCTCTTGCTAGCTTTCGTAGCCGTAGCGGGCGAGCACCGCGCGAGCCGCGTCGCTCTTGAGGAAGTCCAGGAAAGCGCGCGCCGTTTCGTTGTCCTTGCCCGCCGTGAGCAGGACGGCGTCCTGAGCGATGGGCCCGTGCAGCACCGAGGGGACCACCCAGTGGGATCCGCCTTCGTGAACGACCAACTGCGAGAGGGCGACGAAGCCCACTTCCGCGTTGCCCGTGGCGACGAACTGGAAGGTTTGGGACGCGTTGTTGCCCTGCACCAGCTTGGACCGGAGCGCCTCGCGGAGGCCCAGGGCCTGCAGCGCCTCGACCGCCGCGGCGCCATAGGGGGCGGTGAGGGGATTGGCGATGGCGAGCTTGGCGAAAGTGCCGTCCCGCAACACCGCTTCGCTGGTGATGCGTCCTTCGTCCTGGCTGAAGAGGGCGAGGCGGCCGCGGGCATAGGTGAAGCGGCTGTCAGCCACGGCGAAGCCCTCGGCGACGGCCCGTTCGGGGCGGGCCTGATCGGCGGCCAAGAAGACGTCGAAGGGCGCGCCTTGGGCGATCTGGGTGTAGAGCTGCCCCGTGGCGCCGAAGCTGAACAGCGGGCGATAGCCGCTTTCTGCTTCGAACAGAGCGCCGATCTCCTTGGCCGCATCGCTGAAGTTGGCCGCCACCGCGACGCGCAGCTCGTCCGCTTTGGCTTGAGCGCTGGCGCTCGCAACAGCGGCGACGAGCAGCCCGGCGGCAAGCAGTGGCTTGAAAAGCCTTCGATATGTCCAATGAGACATATCGGTAGTTAGCCGTCCTTGCCTCGAACGTGCAAGCGCTATTTCGGTGGTGGGGCGGGTTCCTCGGCCATGAGCGCACGCAGGGCGCCAAGCTCGGGCTCGACCGCCCGCTCGGCCTCCGTTTCGATACGGCGATAGAGGGTCAGAACCTGCTCGCCGGTCTCCGTCAGCGCAGCGCCCCCTTTGCTGTGTCCACCCCGGCTGGTGGACACGAGAGGCTCCCGAAAGCTCCGGTTCATGCGCTCCACGAGGCTCCAGGCGCGCTTGTAGCTCATGCCCATGCGTCGGCCGGCCGCCGCGATGGAGCCCGTTTCGCGAATACCGTCCAGAATATCGGCCTTGCCGGGGCCGATCGCGCCGTCTTCCTCCAGAACGATACGGAGCCTCGCCCCTCTTGTTTTCCTGTCCTCTGTCATGATGCCAGACTAGCTGAGCCCCTGCGCCCGGTCAGCTTTTGTCTCCGCTTAGCCGTTGTCTTTTGCCAGGGGCTTGAGAGGCGCGGTGCGAGGCGGATAATCGCGCTGTCTTGCAGCTTCAGCCACCGCCTTCACCATCGTGATCTCGTCCCCCGCCAGCACTCGACGCGAAGACCTGACGTGAGCCAACCGACTGTCCTTCCAGGCTTGGGCGCCGCAGTTCGCCGACTGGTCGGCTTTGCATGCCGCCATCCGCGCAAGGTTTGCGCGTTCTACCTGCTGCTGGCGGTGCTGGCCGCGTCCATCCTGCCGAATCTGGCCGTGAACACCGACACGGCGCGCATGCTCGACCGCACATTGCCGTTCCGGCAGAGCTACGATGCCTTCATCCAGGCCTTCCCGACCTACGACAAGAGCTTCATTGCCGTCATCCAGGCGGCGACCGCCGAGCAGGCCAAGTCCGCGCGCGATCGGCTGGCAGATGCCTTCCGCGCGCGGCCCGATCGCTTCGAGGACGTGCAGGTGCCCTCCGGCGGCGAGTTCCTGGAGCGCTACGGCGTCTTTTTGCTCGACGAGGCGGAGGTGGCCCGTTTGGCGGCGGGGCTGCCGGCGGGTGAAGAGCTGCTGCGCATGCTCAACCGCGACCAGAGTCTGTCGGGCTTTGCCGAAGCGCTCGGCAAGCTGGCAAGCGATGCACCGGACAACGATCCGAAGTGGGCCATTGCCGGGCGATTGCTGACGGAGACGGCCAAGGTGCTGGAAGCCGCGGGCACCGGGCAAGATCGGCCGCTGTCCTGGCGCTATGTGATTTGGGCGGAGGAGCCGCTGCTGGAGATTGTCGTCGTGCGCCCGGAGCTCGACTTCGCCTCGCTCGTGCCGGCGCAAGACGCCATGGCCGAAGCTCAGGCGATTGCCGCTGCGGTGGAGCGCGATTTCGGGGGCGCCGTCGAGATCGGTCTGACCGGCCAAACGGCCTTGGAGACGGAGGAACTGGCGGCTGCCTCGGGCGGCTCGGCGCTCGCGGCGTTGCTCTCCTTCATCTTCGTATCGCTGGTGCTGGGCTTCGGTTTGCGCTCTTGGGTCCTGGTGGCGGCATCCTTGGCCTGCTTGGTGATCGGCCTGCTGATCACCGCTGGCTTCGCGACCTTGGCCATCGGCGAGCTCAATCTCATCTCCGTCGCCTTCGCCGTTCTGTTCATCGGGCTCAGCATCGATTTCTCGATTCACTTTGCGCTGCGCTACCAGGAAGCCTGCAGGGACGGCGACGGCTCCGAGCCGATCAGCGTTTGCGCGGAGGAACTGGGCCCGGCGCTCTTCCTCTGCGCGCCGACCACGGCTCTTGCCTTTTTCTCTTTCCTCTTCACGGACTTCGTCGGCATGGCGCAGCTCGGCCTGATCTCCGGCGCCGGCATCATCATTGCCATGCTGCTCTCGCTGACCTTCCTGCCGGCGTTGCTGACGCTGCTGCCGCGGCCAGGCGGCATCAAGAAAGAGCAGAGCTCTGCGATAGCCGGCTTTATGAGCCAGCTTTCCCGAACGCCGGTCGCACTGGCAATTCTTCTGGCGATGGTCGCCTCCGCCGCCCTGGCTCCACGGGTGCAGTTCGATGCCGACACCATGGCGCTGAGGGACCCCGACGCGCTGTCGGTCGAGTTCTTCTATCGGCTCGCCGAAAACCCGGTGACCTCTCCCTACGCGATACAGATCCTTGTGCCGGAGGCGGAAGCGGCGGAGCTCGTGCCAAAGCTGGAGGCTTTGCCGCTGGTCGCCGATGTGCGCTGGCGGGAGAGCTTTCAGCCGCGGGACATCGCTGAGAAGCAAGCGATCCTGCAGAGCGCGCTGACCTCTGCCGCTTGGTCCGATCGCTTCTCCTTCGCGCTCGATCTCGGCCTGAGCGATGACGAGGCACTGGATGAGACCGCCGCGGTTGCTGGAGAGCTGGCTGAGTTCGGTCCCGAAACGCTGACGGCATCTGCGGACGGCTTGGCAAGTGCGGTGGAGGACTTCGAGAGCCAAGCCGCGAACCGGCCCGAAGCCGTGGACCGTTTGCGAAACCTGCTCTTTGCCGAGCTGCCGGAGCCTTTGACGGACTTGGCGGAGGACGACATCGGGCCGCCGGAAGAGACGGTTTCCATACCCGACGAGTTGCTGCGCCTGTACCAGACGCCCGACTACCTCTTGCGCCTGGAAGTCATCCCGCGGGACGGTGCCGCAGAGCCTGAGACGGCAGACGCTTTCGTGGATAGCGTCAAGGCCGTGATCCCCTCGGCAACGGGCACCTTGCCGGAAATCGTCGAGGCAGGCCGAGTCATCGTCCGCTCCATGTTCGAGGCCACGGCCATCGCGTCGGTGGCCGTCATTCTGCTGTTGTTGGCGGTGTTTCGCTCGCCGCTCGCCGTTGCCCTGACGCTGCTGCCCGTTGCCACCGCGGCGCTGCTGACCTTGGGCGCCATGGCCCTGTTGGGGCTGTCCTTCAACTTCGCGAACGTGATCGTCGTCCCGCTCTTGATCGGGCTTGGCATCGACAGCGGTATTCACCTGGTGATGCGCGGACGACAGTCCGACAGCCTGAGCCATACCTCGACGCCGAAAGCGGTGCTGCTCAGCGCCCTGACTACCATCGGCTCATTTGGGACCCTGGCGGTGTCGAGCCACAGGGGAACCGCCAGCATGGGAGAGCTGCTGGCGCTGTCTCTCTTCCTGCTTCTCGTCGCGTCGCTGGTGCTTCTGCCCTGGGTCTTGAACAGGCCCTGGCTGAAAGGGCGCTACTAAGCGGCTTGGGCGCTTAGCGACTGAAGCGCAGGCTGACGCACCGCAAGACGACTTGTCCGACCTGCGTGCCGCGGCGGCGAAAGCAGTCAATCAGGCGGTTCCGCTGGCTGTCGTAGAACAGCCCGTTGCCCAAGGCCTGAAAGCGCGGCGCTGCGATCTCGAACACCGGGACCAAGGGCTCAAGGCCGCTCTTCGGCTCAGGCAGGTGGCCCCGGGTGATGCGGACGCCCTTCACCACGGTGGTATAGAGGGCCGTGGTGCCGTAGCCGCGCTCGACAATCTCATCCACCGCAATGTCTTGTGCCGAGGCACCCGGCGCCGACATCAGCAAGGCTGCCGAGACAGCCAAGACTGCAATCTGTTTCATCGTTCCAACCCCAGAGTCCCCATGCAAACCCACGCTCAAGGCTACCTGAAATCTGGCATTCGCGCAAAAACGCGGCCAAATCTCCGCTTCGAGGCGGCTTGCGGCCGGGCCTCACTCGGTTCCGAAGCCGCTGCCCGGTTTTTTGTATTCGTCCCGCGGTGGGCTGAAGATATCCAGGACCTTGGCTCCTTCAGCGCCGGCGCGAATGCCATGCGGGACATGGCCGGGGGTGCGCCAGAAGTCGCCGGCTTTCACGGGGACTTCTTCGCCGTCTTGGATGCGAACGGCGCTCCCCTCCAAAAGCACGCCCCATTGCTCCTGCGGGTGGCTATGAACCTTTCCTTCCGCGTGCGGCGCCAGCGTCACGACCGAGAGCATCGAGTGGTCGCCGACGAAGATGCGGGTGGCGAGGCCGGGACCGAGCTCTCGGGCAATCCCCTGGTTGCTGTCATCGAGATTGAAGAACTCCTGGGCGCTGCTCATGGCTCATCCTTCGTCCTGAATTGCTGCCGGCCGTCGCGCGCTCTGCCATTGGTGTTACCGGCGTTGCGGCTTATGTGAGAGGGCGTAAACTGCCAGACGGTCGCCAGACCGATGTCATGCCGCAGTTTGCGCGGCGGCCGCGCGGCATGCCAGACCCAATACTGTTCGACGTGGGCAAGGCGGATAAGACGTGACAGCACTGGTTACCGGCGCGACTGGTTTCGTGGGCTCGGCGGTTGCGCGGTCATTGCTGGCCAGCGGCCGGACGGTCCGTGTGTTCGCCCGGCCTGGCAGTGATCGTCGCAACCTCGACGGCTTGGATGTGGAAGTTGCCGAGGGTGACCTGACGGAGCCCGACAGCGTCCGGCGCGCCGTGCAGGGCGCAGCCGAAGTCTATCATGTGGCTGCGGACTATCGGCTTTGGGTGCCTGAGCCGGCGATGATGGACCGCATCAACGTCGAGGGCACGGAAGCCCTGCTTCAAGCAGCGGCAGAGGCCGGGGTCGCGCGCTTCGTCTACACCAGCAGCGTCGCCGCGTTGGGAGTGCCTGCCAAAGGCGAGATCGGCGACGAGGAGACCCGCATCGAAGCGGAGGATGTCGTCGGTGTCTACAAGCGCTCCAAGTACCGCGCGCAGAAGCTGGTCGAGCGCTTTGCCGCCGAAAGCGGCTTCCCGGTCATCATCGTCAATCCATCGACCCCCATCGGGCCCCGCGACATCAAGCCGACGCCGACGGGGCGCATCATCGTCGAGGCCGCCAGCGGCCGGATTCCCGCTTTCGTCGATACCGGCCTGAATCTCGTGCACGTCGAGGACGTCGCCGAGGGGCATCTCTTGGCGGCGGAGAACGGGCGGTCGGGCGAGTCTTATATTCTGGGGGGTGAGAACTGGAGTTTGGCGGACATGTTGCGCGAGATCGCAAGCATGACAGGGCGGAGGCCGCCGAGGGTCAGTCTGCCGCACGGCGCAGTTCTACCTGTTGCTTACCTGGCCGAGTCCTGGAGCAGGCTGACCGGCAAAGAGCCCTTTGTGACCCGCGATGCGGTCAAGATGTCGAAAGCGCGGATGTTCTACCGCTCCGACAAGGCGCAGCGAGAGCTTGGCTATCGCGCTCGCCGCGCCGTCGAAGGTTTACGCGATGCCATCCGCTGGTTTCGCGCCAACAACTATCTTTGAGGAAGATCAGCTCTCGCAGGGGACCGTTTGCTGGTTCGCCGCGAGGGTCTCCGGGCGTTCGGCCATGTGGTAGTCGGCCCGGTAGTCGATGGTGGAGCCATCGCCCGGCGCTTTGAAGCTCATCTTGAGGAGGCAGCCGGCCGGGTCATACCAAAGGTCGACCTCCAGGTCGCCGCTAATCCGGTGCAACTGGCCCCTGCTCTCGCCCCAAGGCATCTCGACTGCCTGGATGTACTTCGGGGTCACCTCGACGTCGATCAGCTCACCTGTCTGGGTATTGAGCATGGCCTGGGCGGCGCGGGTGGCCGGATTCCAATAGCTGGTTGGGATGACGTCCGACGGCAGCAGAATTTGCTCGTCCTTGCCGTTGACCAGGAAGCCGTCTCCCATGGCCCGGCCGCTGATCTCGTGGCGCTCGCCATTGTTGTCGGTTTGGGTGTCGATGGCGATCAGGCGGCCGTCTCGCCAGACTTCTCGGTTGCGGTGCTGATAGTCGAACACCGTAAAAAACGCGAACTTGACCTCGAGACCGATCTCGATGTCGACGACTAGCTCGTCCTCGTTCTGCTGGAAGCTGATGGTGTGTGAGCCGATCGGGCTGCCGTTGCGCAGAACCTCGAAGGCGATACGCTCGGCACCGCCCAGCGAGGCGGTCGCGTAGGAGCCGAAGCCCATCGCAAGCAGCGCTGCGCCGGCGGCGGCTGCCTTCAGAAGCCGCGGTGCTTTTGCTTGAGACTTACCCATAAAACTTGGCGCCATGTAGCTCTCTCCTGGCTGCTTTTTGGCGATCGTCACAGTGCCCGCTTATGTTACGTCTGCCAGGCGCCGTCGGATCTCTTCGTGGGCCTGCTTTGTGATGGGGTAGCCCCGCATAATCCAAAGCACCGAGAGCTTCAGGACGACCGGAAGCAAACCGTAGAGCGCGGCCAGGGCCAAAAGGGCATCGCCGCTGTTCTCCCCCGCAGCCTGGAAGCCTGCCAGCTCGAGTGCTGGAAAGCTGATTCCGACGGCCAAGGCGAAGGTCAGCTTGGACACCGTGCCGGCAGCGGCGAAGAAGAGCGCCGGGCGGCGGTAGCCGGTCCTCTGCCCGTCCCATTCGATCAGGTCGGCAAGCAGTGCGCTCGGCAGCACGAAGTCCGCGCCGGCCGCCACGCCGGTAATCAGCACGATGGCCAGGTACAAGCCGGCATCGCCGGGGCCGAGAAAGGGCGTCCAGACGAAAGCGAGGCAGGCGATGACGATGCCGATGCGCCAGGTCCAGTCCTTGCCGAGGGACCGGCTGACCCGCACCCACAGCGGCACCGAGGCGACGGCGGCCAAGAAGTAGCAGAGCAGGAAGAGACCCGCCTGGTCCGGCTCGCCGATCTTATGGGTAATGAAGAACAGAAAGAGCGTCGCCGGCAGCGCATTGGCAATGCCGTTCAGAAGCGTGCTTGCCATGAGCTGGCGAAAGGGGGAGGCGCCACTCAGCAGCTTGATCGCAGAGCGGAAATAGTCGCTCGGCAGGTTGACGCTGTTGCGGTCGCTCACGAAGAAGCAGAGGGCGGCAAGGCTGAGCAGCAGCGTTCCGAAGATGAGCACCAGATTGGTGGTTAGTGCCGGGCCGAGATCGCGGGCATCCCCCTGTCCGAGCATGGTCGGCAAGGCGAGCGCGGCCAAGGTCCCGAGCAGGCCGAAGAGGGTGCGGGCGCCACTGACCCGGCTGCGTTGGTGATAGTCCGGGCTGAGTTCGGCGCCCCAGGCATTCATCGGCACGATGACCATGGTGCCGGCGATGTAGACGGCAGCGGCGCAAACGAAGAGATAGAGCGCCGTGGGGTCGCCCTGCGGCCGGAACAACAAAGCCAAAGCCAGCGCGAGGATGGGCGCCCCAATCAGAATCCAAAGGCGCCGACGCCCGAAGCGCAGCGGCATGCGATCGGAGAGGTAGCCGATCATCGGGTCGGTGACGGCGTCGAGCAGTCGGGCAAGCAGCAGGACGGCGCCGACGGCCGTCAGGCTGACTCCCATGGCTTCGGCGTAGTAGGTCGGCACGAAGACCTGCAGGCAGAGCCAGCCGGCTGCCAGGGGCAGCGCCAGGCCACCATAGCTGGCCAAGACCCTATAGCTTAGCGCAGCCCCGGGGGTGGTTTCGCTTTGGCTCATCGTGGCTCCCGGTTGGCCGGGATAGCCCCGCTCAATGTCTGTGAATGATACGACATGGCTAGCTATACGCGTTTGACCGCACGGCGGATGAGGATTGGGCTTGCCATCTCCCCGCGCGCTTTGCCAAATCCGCTTTCGATCCGGGCGACCCGCAAGGGCGCTGCGGTCAGGCGGTGTGAGGAACGCGGTGGGGCCTGCGATGAAGAGGATACTGGTGACCGGGGCGCTGGGGCAGATCGGCACGGAGCTGGTCGAGGCTCTGCAAGCCCGCTACGGCGAGGACCGGGTCATCGCAACAGATGTGCGGATGGCGCCGCCGGGGGAGTCGCCCCGCGGCCTCTATGCGCAAATGGACTGCACGCAGCTGCCCCAGATCTTCGAGGTGGTTCGCCGCTATGATGTCGGAACCATCTACCATCTGGCCGCACTCCTGTCGGCGGTGGCGGAGGAGCGCCCGCAGATCGCCTGGAGCCTGAACATGGGCGGGCTCTACAACATCCTGGAGGTCGCCCGGCAATACGACTGCGCGCTCTTTTTCCCGAGCTCGATCGGTGCCTTCGGCCCCTCGACCCCGCGGGACGGCACCCCGCAGGACACGGTGCAGCGGCCGACGACCATGTACGGCGTCACCAAGGTGGCCGGTGAGCTGCTGTGCGACTATTACGCCACCCGCTTCGGCGTCGACACCCGCGGCCTGCGCTTTCCCGGCCTGATCTCGAACACGGCCCAGCCCGGAGGCGGCACGACCGACTATGCGGTCGATATTTTCTACCAGGCCATTCGCTATCGCCACTACACCTGCTTTCTCAGGGCGGACAGTTGCCTCGACATGATGTACATGCCGGACGCCACCCGCGCGATGATCGAGCTGATGGAGGCTGACCCCTCCCGCCTCGAGCATCGCAACAGCTTCAACATCACGGCTATGAGTTTTACGCCGGAGCGGCTGGTCGAGGAGATCCGCAAGCACCTGCCGGAGTTTCGCATCGACTATGAGGTCGACCCGGTCCGCCAGGCGATCGCCGACACCTGGCCGCGCTCGGTCGACGACTCGGCGGCGCGCGAAGAATGGGATTGGGTGCCCGAGTACGATCTCGCGCGCATGACCGAAGACATGCTGACCAAGCTGAGCGCAAAGCTCACCACCGCGGCCTAGCCCCGCAAGCGAAGCAGGAGCGAACCCATGCCCCTCGATCGTCTGGAAACCAAGCTGAAGGCCCGTGTCGACGAGCTGGAAGCCGCCGGTGTGCGCAAAGGCCACGAGGCCGTGGTGACGCAAGTCTTGCCCGCCCGCCAAGGGCAGGGGCCGCGCTTTCTGATCGAAGGCGAGGGAGACAAGTCCTTCCTGCGCATGAACTCCAACAGCTATCTCGGACTGTCCTTCCAAAGCGAGCTGATCGCCTCGGAGGAGGCGGCAGTCGCCGATTTCGGCACCGGGCCGGGTGCGGTCCGCTTTATCAGCGGCACCTGGCAGCCCCATGTGGCGCTGGAGCAGCGGCTCGCCGAGTTCCACGGGCGGGAGGCGGCGATGATCTTCAGCTCCGCCTATGCCACGGTGATGGGCAGCCTGCCGCAGCTCGCCGACAAGAAGACCGCGGTGATCAGCGACGAGTTGAACCACAGCTGCATCATCAATGCGGTCCGTCTGGCCCAGCCCGGCGAGAAGCGTGTGTATCCCCATCTCGATCTGGACGTCCTGCGCAAGCAGCTCGACGAGGTGAAGGAGACCTGCGAGCGGGCAATCATCGTCACCGACGGCATCTTCAGCATGCGCGGCGACCACGCACCGCTCGACGAAATCATGGCGATCGCTCGAGAGTACGACGAGGCCTTCGCCGAGAACGTCCTGGTCATGGTGGATGATTCCCACGGCGCCGCTGCTTTCGGCGAGACCGGACGGGGGACCGAAGAGGTCACGGGAAGCGGCCCGTCCGACCTCCTTGTCGCCACCCTGGGCAAGGCCTTCGGTGTCAACGGCGGCTATGTCGTTGCCAGCCAAACGGTGATCGACTTCCTGCGCGAAACCTCGCCCTTCTACATCTATTCCAACCCCATCACGCCGGGCGAAGCGGTGGCCGCCAAGGCCGCCGTCGACATCGTTGACAGCCCGCGCGGCCGCGATCTGCTCAGCCATCTGCGGGCCATGACGACGCGTTTCCAGGAGGGGCTCACGGCGCAAGGGCTGGAGACCATTCCGGGCGAACACCCGGTGGTGCCCCTGATGGTGCGCGACACCGCCCGCACCTCGGCGCTGGTCAAGCACCTGCGGGAGAGCGGAATCCTGGCGACGGGGCTCAACTTCCCGGTGGTGCCCAAGGGCGACCAGTGCATCCGCTTCCAGATCTCCGCGGACCACACCGAAGCGGACATCGACCAAGCACTGTCCGTGCTGGCGAACTTCCCAGGCTGACCCCGTCGCTGCCCAGCCCTTGACCTCAAATGGCAAAGACGCAGGTTGGGGTCATGGCAATTCGCGCCTTTTCATGCATGCTGTTGCTCGCGGTTCTCGCAGGCTGTGCGGATGGGGAGAACTCCATGACGAATGGCGAGTCCTCACAGGCCTTGCCTCTTTCCTTCGCCAACTTGGAGCGGACGGGGCGGCCCAACGATGCCTTGGCGGCGCCGGAGGGCTTCAGCGCGGCCCACGCCGATATCGTCTCCCCGACCTATCGCGTGTCGGCAGAGGTTCTCTTCGAGACCGCGCGCGAGGTGCTGGCCGCCGAGCCGCGCACCCGCATCCTGGCAGTCTTTCGGGACGAACGGCAGCTCGCCCTGGAGCAGCGCTCGTCGCTCTTCGGCTTTCGTGACAGCATCTGGGTGCAAGCCGTTGAAAGAACGGACGGTTCTTCGCTGCTCATCTATAGCCGTTCGAACGTCGGCTATTGGGACCTGGGCGTGAACCGCAACCGCGTCGAGACCTGGCTCGCGGCGATCGGCAAGGCCGTCGAGGCCAAGGAATCGTGAGCCATCGCCTGCCGCAGGCGAGCCCTGAGCACGTCAGGACCAGCGACGGCGCCTTCTACGACGATCTCGATGGGAGCTTGGTGGAAGCCTGGCGCTTGCTCGAAGAGGGGGTGCGCGACCGCCACTCCCCGTGCCACACGCCAAGCCTCTGCACCCTCGACGCCGAAGGGCTGCCTGCGGTGCGAACGGTCGTCCTGCGGGCTGCTTTGCCTGAGGAGCGGCTGCTGCGGTTTCACACCGATCTGCGCTCCCACAAGGTGGCGGAGATGGCCGCCCAGCCCAGGGTGGCGCTGCATGCCTATCACCCCGGCTGCAAGATCCAACTTCGTCTGACCGGCCAAGCGCTGGTCCACCACGACGACGAGGTGGCGCGCAAGGCTTGGCAGGCGTCGCGCTCCTTCAGCCGGCTCTGCTACGGCGTCGAGCCGGGGCCCGGCGCAGCGATCGAAGCGCCGTGGGACTGGCACCAAGGTGAGGACGACAGTGTCGACGCCGAGAGCTTCCGGAACTTCGGCGCCGTGCTGGTGAAAGTCCAAAGCCTGGAATGGCTCTATCTCGCGGCACGCGGCCACCGACGCGCCCACTTCGACTGGCGTGGCGGCGCGCTGAGCAAGAGCTGGCTGGTACCCTGACCCGCGTCTTTGCCGCTTGTGCCCCTTGGACTTCTCCTTAGGCTTCGGAGCAAGGCCGAGATGAGGGAGAAGTGCCATGGAGAAGGGGATCGTCGTCACGCCGCAGCCGGAGGCGACCGAGGCCGGCATCGAAACTCTGCGGTTGGGCGGCAACGCGGTCGACGCAGCGATCGCCACGGCCCTCGTGCAGGGCGTGGT
>JANQIA010000215.1 GCA_028282405.1 Rhodovibrionaceae bacterium | reverse complement strand
GTCGGCACGGTGCCGGAGATCGAGTTCCTCAAGTACGCCAAGGAATGGGGCACCGAAGACCTCTACCAGGGCTTTCAAAGCGAGAACGAAGTCTTCCTCGCCGTCGCCCAGGGCAAGATCGACGCCGGCATCACCACCAACACGGCGGTGAAGCCAATCACCGATCAGTACGAGAACGTCATCGCCGGGCCGCGCATGCCCTGGACCACCGACTACACCTCCGTGGTCGGCCCGCGGAAGGACTTCGGCTGGCTCAACTACCTCAATCTCTTCATCACCCACCAGGTGCGCTCGGGCCGCTACCAGGAGCTCTGGGGGCAGTTCGTCGGGGGCGAGGCGCCCGACCTCAGGATCCCGGGAGTCATGTACTGACCCGCGGCACTTCCGTGATAGTCTGAAGTTCGACCGCCCCCGACCGCGCTAACCTTGGGTCGGGGGCGGTCCGTCTTCGCGTCGGCGCTCTCGCCGGCTGCGATTTGAGTCGGACAGGGCGCGTTGGAATACACCTTTCACTGGCGACCGGTCTTCAACAGGCTCCCCGATCTGCTGGAGGCCGGCCTGATCACCCTCGAGGTGTCGGCGCTCTCCATGGTGATCGGCATCGCGCTGGGCTTGGGGCTCGCCCTCATCCGCATGTCGGGCAATCCGGCAATCGCCTGGTTCACCATCGGCTGGATCGAGATTGCCCGCAACACGCCGGCGCTGCTGCAGCTCTTCTTCTTCAGCTTCGGGCTCGGCGCCTACGGCATCCACCTGACGCCTTACATGGTCGTGCTCTGCGGTATGGCCTTCAACAACGCCGGCTATCTCGCCGAGAGCTTCCGCGGCGGCTTCGCCGCCATCCCGGACACGCAGATGAAGGCGGCGCGCTCGCTCGGGATGACAGCGACCCAGGCCTATCTGCGCATCATCATCCCGCAGGTTCTGCGCATCGTCTATTACCCCATGACCAACCAGATGGTTTGGGCCGTACTGATCAGCTCGCTCGGCATGCTGGTCGGCTTCCACGAACTCGCCGGCGAGACCCAGCGGCAGGCCTTCCGCAGCTTCCGTCTCTTCGAGTTCTTCCTGGTCACCGCGGTCATCTACTACGTGATCGTCAAGATCATCATCCTCAGCTCGCGCCTGATCGCCTGGCGCCTGTTCCGCTACTGAGGCCGGGGCGATGGCAGACGGCGGCGTTCAATTCTTCTTCGAGTTCACCGAGCGGGATCTGCTGATCCTGGCGGAAGGGGCCAAGCTGACCCTGATCATCTCATCGCTCGCCATCGTCGGCGGCACCGTCTTGGGCGGCCTGTTCGGCTGGCTGCTGTCGGTCAGCGGGCGGTTCGGCGCCATCACTCTGGGCTGGGTGCTCGACATTTTCCGCAGCGTGCCGCCGATCGTGCAGCTCGTGCTCTTCGTCAACTTCTTCCCCATCATCGGCTTCCCGGTCGATGCTGCCCAGGCCGGCACCCTGGTGCTGATGATGTACTGCAGCGCCCTGGTCGCCCAGGTCGCCCGCGCCGGCATCGAGGCTGTCCCTAAGACCACCCGCTGGGCCGGCCGCTCGCTCGGCATGAGCTATTGGCAGGATCTGCGCTATGTGGTGCTGCCCATCGGCCTGCGTGCCGTGCTGCCCTCCTGGACCGGTGTCGCGCTGGGCGTGCTCAAGGACTCGGCGCTGGTCTCCGTGCTCAAGGCCGGCGAGCTGATGCAGGTGTCGCAGGAGATGATCACCCGCACGCAGCAGCCCTTCCTAATCCTGGGCATCGCCGGGCTGTTCTACTTCGCGCTTTCCTTCCCCATCGCCCGGCTGTCCGAGCATCTCGAACGCAGGTGGAAGTATGATTGAGATAACCGACCTGCATAAGAGCTACGGCCGGCTGGAGGTGCTGAAAGGCATCGACTTGACCGTCCACAAGGGCGAGGTGATCAGCATCATCGGCGCCAGCGGCTCCGGCAAATCCACCCTGCTCTACTGCGTCAACGGATTGGAGAGCATCCAGGGCGGCAAGATCGAGGTCGACGGCATCGACGTGCACGCCAAGGGCACCGACCTCAACAAGCTGCGCCAGCGCCTGGGCATGGTCTTTCAGCAGTGGAACGCCTTTCCCCACCTGACAGCCTTGGAAAACGTGGCGCTGGCCCCGCGCATCGTCAAAGGGCTGAGCAAAGGCGACGCCCGCGCGGTCGCCGAAAGGCGGCTGGTGCATGTCGGCCTTGGCGACAAGCTGGACGTCTATCCGGGCAAGCTCTCCGGCGGCCAGCAGCAGCGCCTCGCCATCGCCCGCGCTTTGGCGATGGAGCCGGACTACATGCTGTTCGACGAAGCCACCTCGGCGCTCGACCCGGAGCTGGTCGGCGAGGTGCTCGACACCATGCGCCTTTTGGCCGAGGAGGGCATGACCATGATGGTGGTGACCCACGAGATGGGCTTCGCGCGCGACGTCTCCGACAAGGTCGCCTACTTCGACGAAGGCCGGGTCGAGGAGATCGGCCCGCCCGAGCAGATCTTCGGCGCGCCGCACTCCGAGAAGACCCGGCGCTTCCTCGCCAAGGTGCGTTAGAGCGCTCTCTAAATGTCACCCCGGCCAAGGGCGGCAGCCCGCGAGCCGGGGTCCATGGCAGGGCCAGGCGCGGACGGTCGAGCGATTGGCGCAGGCTGATGAATGGATCCCGGCTCAAGGCCGGGATGACAGTCATTGCTGCTGAACTCTCGTCGCTAGAGTTCTTGCACGCCGAGCTTCACTGCAGCGGTACCGCTCCTCCTCTCGTCACCCCGGAGGAGCCTCGCGAGAGGCGACATCCGGGGCTCGCGCAGAGAGTTGCCGAAGGCAGCCACAAGCTCGGTGCCAACCGAAAAATGGTTCCCGGCTCAAGGCCGGGATGACAATCGTTGGTGTTGTGCTGTCCGGGCTATAGCTCGGCCGCGCCCAGCTTCACGTCGGCGGTGCGGCGGGTGCCGAGGTAGGCCAGGAAGCGCTCGCCCACCTGCATGGCATGCTCGTGCGCCAGGCGCTCGGCGAGGTCGGCATCCTGCGCCTCGATGGCTTCGATCATCTTGCGGTGCTCGGACTCCAGCTCCGGCGGCAGGCTGTCGTCGAGCGAGAAGAAATAGAGCCGCAGCATGCGCCGGCCTTCGTCCAAGAGGCGCGCGTAGAGCATGGTGAAGTGCCGGTTCTTGCCGGCCTCGCTGATGGCGATGTGCAGGTTGCGGTTGGTCTCGATCATGGCCAGGGCATCGTGCTTGGCGAGCGCCCGCTCGAAGGCCGCCTGCTCCCGCTTGATGCGCGCCAGGTCCTCCTCGCTGCGCAGGGTGGCGGCAAGGCGGGTGGTCACCCGCTGCATCAGGTCGAGCGCATCGAGGTAGGCCGGAAACTCCTCGATGTTGAGCGAGGCGACCATGGCACTCTTGTTCGGCAGGGTCTTCACCAAGCCTTCGGCGGTGAGGCGGATCAGCGCCTCCCGCACCGGCGAGCGCGAGACGGCATAGCGCGAGGCGATGGTCACCTCGTCGAGCAGCTCGCCCGGCGGCAGCGCCATGGTCAGGATGTCGTGGCGCAGGCCCTCGTAGATGCGCAGCGCGCCGCCGCCGCGCGTGGGCTTGCTGTCTTGCCGATCACTCACCTGCTTCTTGGGCACCGAGAGCCCTCCTGAATGCAGGGCTTGCTTGATTTTGCATACAGCCTGCGTACTACTCCAGCCACAACCTGCACGCAAATCCGAAACCGGCCGCCCGGTCCAAGCAACGCCAAAGCAACGGGGAAAAGCCATGCGCTCCAGCCGCATCGTTCACATCGTCGGCTGCCATGCCGAAGGCGAGGTCGGCGACGTGATCGTCGGGGGCGTGGCACC
>JANQIA010000181.1 GCA_028282405.1 Rhodovibrionaceae bacterium | reverse complement strand
ATCGAGGCTTTGCCGAAGCATGACGAGGTGCTGGATACCGCTTACCGCTATTGGCATTCAAAGCGCCGCCAAGGCCTGCTTCCGTCGCGCAACGACATCGATATCCTGGAAATCACCAAGATCATCAAGCACACGCATCTGATCGACGTTTCCAGCGACAAGACCGAAGACTGGTGTTTTCGTGTAGTGGGGTCCGTGGTCCCGCAGACCTGGCAGTGGGGCTGTGGCCGGGACAAAATCTCAGATTGTCCTTGGCCGCCGTACCGCGACATGCTGTTGCAGGATTACGGCGCCGTCAAGTTCACCGGCGCGCCGATGTATCACGAAATCGCGATCCGGGTGGACTGGGTTGCCTACCACTATTCGCGGATCGTGCTACCCTTCGCCGACGACGGGCGCAACGTCGACAATCTGATGAGCTGCGTCTTCCACCGCGAAACGCCGGACCTGGTCATCTAGCCGAAAAACCCCGAAAAACGCTCCGGCGCCAAAAGCTCGCCAAAAGCTCCGGGACGGCTCGCGGCCGGCGCCGGAGGCGTCAAGCCGTGGCGGCCAGGGGCAAGGGATCGATGATCTTCAAATCCGGCGTGCGGGACATCGAGATCGGATAGATCTGGTGCTCCGGCAGGCTGCGGATCCGATCGAGGCTCTCCTCGATGTCGACATAGCCCAGGTGCATCTCCTCGTATCCGCTGGCCGGCGGATAGTAGCCTTTGTAGGAGAGCTCCTGATGGGCGTAGCCGTAGATATCGATCGGCAGCCGCGACAGCGCCAGGCTGCTCAAGTGATAGCCGCAGCTATAGTCGGCGCCGTAGTTCCGGATCGCCAGCGAGCGGCTGAGGTAGGGCAGCACCAGGGACAGCCCTTTGCGGCGCCAGCGGTTATGGACCCACAGGCCGGCCGCGTAGTTCACCTTGCCCTTGATGCGCCGGCTGGTTTCCAGCACCTCGACATGCTCGTCGCCGACGAAAGCCTGGAGGCCATTGCGATCGAAGAGCTGGCCGCTGCTGACCAGGTCGGTAAAGTTGTCGGTCTCGTAGATGCGCGCGGCGATGCAGGCGACGGTATGCCCGTTCTGGTCGGTAACGTTGAGCCAGAAGTCTTCCGGGCCGATGGCGTGACGGCGCGGATCGATCGAAGGATTGATCACGCCGGCCTTGTTCACCCGCAAAGTTGCGATCAGCTTGTCGAAGTCTTTCTCAACGAACAAGTTGAGACCAAGCTCTGCGATCTTTTGCTGCAACACTTCGATACTGCGCTGCAGCAACCCGAACTGCCTGTCCGATAAACTAAACGATGTCATAGACCCCCCACCCGGTCCGTATTTCGTTTTAACAAAGGATAGCAATCAAGGTTAACCAACTTCAAGTGTAATTTCCATGGCAGTCGTAGGCGGTAGGGGATGGTTTTGTTGATAGAGTCCTTTTGGGGCGCCGGCCGCGACCAAGAACCCGAGCAAGAAAAGGTTAACAGACAGGGCCCGCCGCACGCCTGCCGGAACCCTCTGTCAGACAAGGATCTACCATTATTGCGGGCTTACTAGCCCCTCTACTTCTCGTAGTCGGGGATTTCAGGGCACCTCGGCCTCCCGAGACGCGCCGCCTGCGCTGGCGTCGACCGATGGCGCAGGCGGTCAGCGTGACAGGGGAACAGCCGCCCTGACCGGATCGGGGCCGCCGGCCGACTCGAGAAAAACAACTTTAAGCAGTGCCCGCCACCTCTTGGGCGTAGGCGATCAGCGGCGAGCTGCCGGCAACCGCGAGGCCGCGGGCGGCATAGGCGCCGGCCAGCTTCGTCATCGCCGTATGAACCCTGGAGATACCCTGGGACTCGAGCAGGAGACGGCCGGCGAAGTGCGCGGTCTCGGGCCGTTGCAGCGCCAGCGCCGAAAACATGCCCGTCAGGCGCGCCTCGTCCGGTGCCAGATAGGGGCAGCAGGGCGGGTGATGCAGGATAGGCCGCAAGGCCGTCTGGCGGACGGCGCCGTAGCTGTCGCAGAAGAGGTGCAGCAGAAGCCGTCCATCGGCCGCGCCGAACCGCTTGGCGTGTTCGTTCCAGACCTCGCACCAGCACTCCCTGCCCTGGGACCAACCCCGGAAGCTGCGCAGGAAAAGTGCCTCCGCGCCGCTCAGCTCGCCGAGCCGCAGGGGCTGTCCCTCGAAACGATCCGGTTCGGATTGCGGTTGCTGAAGCGCGGCATGCGCGTGTCGGAGGCGGTGGGGCATCGCTTGCTCTTTCGGTTCCTTGGTCGCCGATGCGGATGACAACGCATCATGCAATTGCGAGTCATTCTCATTTAGCGCCGCCGTCGCATCGCTGTCAAGCGTGGCCTGCGGTGTGAAGAGTCTTTGCTTGGGCGCGCCGGCGCCAAGTCAGCTTGGTGTCTCCTTTCGGAGGCGCGCCATTCGGGTCCGGCCCACACCCCCGCCCGTCATCCCGGCCAAGGGCGAAGCCCGCGAGCCGGGATCCATCTATCGGCAGGCACAATGCTAGTGGCTGCCTTCGGCAACTTGCTACGCAAGCCCCGGCTGCCAAGGCTCGCACGCTGGGACGGCACATCGTCCCGGGCTCGCCCCGGATGGCACTCCGGGACAAGCCTAAGGGCCGGGGTGACAGTCTGTGGTGTGGCACCGCCCTCCGCGGTTCCCTCCTATTGTCACCCCGGAGGAGCCTCGCGAGAGGCGACATCCGGGGTCTATCCCACAGCCCGCGCCCGGCTTCGACATGGACCCCGGCCGGGGTGACAGTCTGTGGTGTGGCGCCGCCCTCCGCGGTTCCCTCCTAATGTCACCCCGGAGGAGCCTCGCGAGAGGCGACATCCGGGGTCCATCCCGCGGCCCGCGCCCGGCTTCGACATGGGCCCCGGCTCGTGGGCCGGGGTGACAGTCTGTGGTGCGCCGCCGCCCTCCGCGGTTCCCTCCTAATGTCACCCCGGAGGAGCCTCGCGAGAGGCGACATCCGGGGTCCATCCCTCAGCCCGCGCCCGGCTTCGCCATGGACCCCGGCTCGTGGGCCGGGGTGACGAGAGGAGGGGTGGCGGCGCTGGCGGTTTCTCTCAGAATGTCATCCTTGGGCGAGCCGCAAAGCGGCGAAGACCCGAGGATCCAGCGGTAGGCGCAGTTCCAGCTTGTGGCTGCCTTCGGCAACTTGCTACGCAAGCCCCGGCTGCCAAGGCTCGCACGCGGGGACGGCACACCGTGCCGGGCTCGCCCCGGATGGCACTCCGGGACAGGCCTAAGGGCCGGGGTGACGATCGGTGGTAATGGGGTGCTCAGGCCGGTGCCGTACAGCGCCGAAGGGGCCCAAGAAGACTCACGGGAGGGGGAGCGGGACGGAACACAGCCCGGCGCGCCTCCGCACGGAGACACCAAGCTGACTTGGCGTCGGCGAGCCCTAGAAAAACCCGACCAACCTTGCTGCCGGGCCGCCGGACGAGCTATGTCTGATGACGGGGAAACGGTGACTGCGGAAGGAGCGAAGCCATGGAGATGAGCGGCCAGCAGCGCATCGCGGCGGGACGGGACCAGGTATGGGCCGCCCTCAACGATCCCGACGTCCTCAAGCAGTGCATCCCCGGCTGCCAGGAGCTGACCAAGGAGGGCGACAACGCCTTCTCCGCCAAGGTCCGCGCCAAGGTCGGCCCGGTTTCGGCCAACTTCACCGGCCACGTCACGCTCAGCGACATGGTGCCGCCGGAGAGCTACACCATCTCGGGCGAAGGCAAGGGCGGTGCCGCCGGCTTCGCCAAGGGCGGCGCCAAGGTCAGCCTGGCGGAAGACGGCGCGGGCACCCTGCTGAGCTACGACGTGGAAGCCAAGGTCGGCGGCAAGATGGCCCAACTCGGCGCGCGCCTGATCGACGGCACGGCGCGGAAGATGGCCGACGATTTCTTCAGCCGCTTCTCGGAGGTGGTGGCACCCGCGCCGGCGGAGGCGCCCGAAGCGCCCGAAGCCGCCGCACCGGCGCCAGCACCCGCCCCGGCGCATGCCCCGGCGAGCGCAGCGGCGGCAGCCGAGGCTCCGTCAAGCGAGCCGGAGCGCCGCCAAGGCCTGCTGCCGATCCTCGTGGTTGCCGGCATCGCCGCCTTTGCCTTGGTCGTCTATCTGCTTGTGCAGGGCTGATATGCTGCACTGCAGCAGACGCGGATTTAAGGCCGTTTAAAGACCGTTCCCTCAAGATAGGCGGCGCAACTTGGCGCGACGCGTGCCGGTCTCCGTCCAGGCAGTCAGCCCGGGCGGTCGGGCCGGCCGGGCGTCCGAACGCGCCTCCAATTCGGATGTTGTCTTGTCGAGAGAACGGCCTTCGCAACCCGCCGCCAGGCGAGAGATCCGCACCGGGGATGCCCCGCCCGCTCTCGACGGGCCGTGGGGGCTGGACCTGTCTGCGCTGTTCTCCGGCCGTGCCGACCTGCTGCATTCCGTCATCGAGAACTTGAAGGTTGGCCTGGCGCTGTTCGACAAAGACCTGCGCCTGCGCCTGTGGAGCCGCGAGCTGCTCACGCTCTTGGACCTGCCGCCGCGCCTGGTGCGGGACGGCCTGCCGATGGAAGAGATCATTCGCTTCTGCGCGGCGCGGGGGGACTACGGCTCCGGCACCGTCGAGGAGGTGGTCGCCCGGCGCATGGCCCGGGCGAAATCACGGCTGCCCTTGCACGAGCATAGTTACCAGCGCCGCACGGCGGCCGGCCGCGTTCTCGAGGTGCGCGGCACGCCGCTGCCCGACGGCGGTCTCTTGACCACCTACATCGACATGACGGAACGCCACGCCGCCGCGCAGCAGGTGCGCACCATGGCGCTGCAGGATCCGCTGACCGGCTTGTCCAACCGGGCCGGCTTTCGCGAGCGGTTGAAGGAGGCCTGCGAGCAGGCGACGCGAACGGGCCGCTCGGTCGCCCTGATGATGATGGACCTCGACAACTTCAAGGACGTCAACGACAGCCTCGGCCATCTTGCCGGGGACAAGCTGCTGATCGAGATGAGCGACCGCCTCAGGGAATGCGTGCGCAACACCGATCGCGTGGCCCGCCTGGGCGGTGACGAGTTCGCCGTCATCGCCAGCAATCTCGAGGCCAGCGAGGACTATGTCCCCCTGGCGCAGCGGATCGTCGAGTCGCTCCGCAAGCCCGCCATCATCGACGGGCAGACGGTTCATTGCCCGACCAGCATCGGGATCACCGTCTTTCCGCACGACAACGGCGACGTCGATGCCCTGATCCGCAACGCCGATCTGGCGCTCTATGCGGTCAAGGAGGCCGGCCGCAACGACTTCCGTGTGTTCGACCGGCATATGCAGGCCTCGGTCAACGACCGGCTGAGCCTGCAGCACGACCTGCGCGACGCCCTCGACGGGCGGGAGCTCGAGCTCTTCTTCCAGCCGCAGGTCGATCTCCGCAGCCTGCACCCCACCGGCTTCGAGGCGCTCTTGCGCTGGAACCACGCCTGGCGAGGCTACGTTTCGCCCGCCCTGGTCATTCCGGCCGCCGAACGCTCCAACCTCATCCACGAGCTGACCGAGTTCGTCCTCGCCGAGGCGGCGCGCCAGTACTGCGTCTGGCGTCTGGCCGGCTACCGCGGACTGCGCGTTGCGGTGAACGTCTCGACGCTCTCGCTCAAGCGCAACCTGCTCGTCGATCAGGTGCGCGAAACCCAGGCGCAGTTCGCGCTTCCGAACGACTGGCTGGAGATCGAGATCACCGAAGGCTGGCTCTCGGGCGACGACAAGGCCGCCGCCATGCTCGCAGCGCTACGCGATCTCGGCGTGACGGTGGCCATCGACGATTTCGGCACCGGCTACTCGTCCCTGTCCCGTCTGCGGGACCTGCCGATCGACAGCCTCAAGATCGACCGCTCCTTCCTCAGCGACGTGGCGGGGAACTCCGGCAACGCCGCGCTCGTGCAGTCGATCGTCGACCTTGCGCTCAACCTCGGCCTCGGCGTCATCGCCGAAGGGGTCGAGCAGCGCGATCAGGTCGAGTGCCTGCGCGCCATGGGCTGCCGCCAGGCGCAGGGCTATCTCTTCGGCAAGCCCATGCCGGGCCCAGAGGTGCCGACCTGGCTTGCCACCTGGCATCAAGGGCGCTGCCTGCCCTTGCCGCTTCGCGCTTACAGCGCGGCCTGACGACCACCTAACATAGGAATCAATAATTGCCCGGTTATGATTAACCGGCTTTTAGTTCTTTACTCTGTTTTTTAATGGAATGTTCATTTTAACCAAGACTTTGAGTGCAATTTATGTTTTATTTGAGAGGTCGTCGGCTAGGTCATCCAAAAGCAAGGATGGGGACCTCTAAGGACCTTTGCCGGATGGGCCGGGCGGCACTGCATTGTGTGAGGGAAGGGGGTTCTAATGGGGATCAAGCGAGTTCTCGCGGCGGGCACGCTGTTGCTCGCAAGCGCAGCTTTTGTGCCATCCACCGCCGGCGCGGCAACCTTCGACGAGAACGTCGATTGGCTCGGCGGCGAGCTGCAGACCCTGTTCCGCGGCGGCAAGATCGAGATTGACGCCTTCTACGAGCGGCTGCGCGAGAGCTTCACGCCGCAGCAGGCCAACAACGTCATGGACTATCTGATCCCGCTCCTGGTCAAGAAGGACGAGGACATCGATCGGTGCCTGTATCTGACCGACGATCTTCGCCAAGGCCTGTTCAACGAGGACGGCACCGTCAACGGATCGGCCTTCAACGAGGAGCTGACCGGCCGTATCGAAGAGGACCTGATCGACACCGGCTGCGATCTGGCGCTCATCGAGCCGGGCGCCGGCGACGAGACCGGGGTCGGCACCATTCCGCCCGGCACCCTGCCGCCGACCGACGTTTGCGAAAACGGCGAGAGCTGTGCCGGAACGCCGGAGGATCCCAACGGCGGCCCGGACATTCCTATCAATCCGACCGACAGTTGCGAAGCCGGCGACGTCTGCGGCTTCACCGCCGGTGCGACCCTGACGGCCGTGCCCGGAGGGGCGCCCAACAACCGCTTCAACGTCGCGCTGGCCGTGACGATCGCACCCAACGAGGCCGGCCCGACCGGCACCACGGAGGACTTCGTCGGCGAGACCCTGGCGCTCTACTACTCGGCGGACCCGAACGCGACCTTCGATCCCAATGCCGTGGTCCAGTTCGCCCGCGATTTCCAGGATACCTCCTCGCATCTTCCGGGGCAGGCCGAGGATCTTTCGGTCGGCGTCATCGCCTTCGGCTTCAACCAGCGGCAGGATGGCTCCTCGCTCATCCAGACCGATGTCATCGCCGCCGCCTTCGGCCAGGCCATCGATCCGGATGTGATTGCCAATCTTTCGAACGTCACGCTGCAGTACGCCGGCACCGGCATCGGCAGCATCAACGTCGATGCCGTGACCGGCGGCCAGGCCACCTTCGCCGGCGCGCTGGGCGACGTGCGCATCGACACCGCCCACGTCATGACCCTCAACGCCAATGCCGACGGCGACCTGAGCGGCAGCTACAGCATTCTGGCCGGCAGCGGCGTCGACCCGGAAGACGTGGCGTTGTTCGGTCAGACCGGGCTCAACGGCAATTCGCAGACGCAGGTCAACATCGAGCTTGGCTCCAACGACCTGACCGTGACCGGCAACCAGTTCAACGCCGGGAACTTCACCGGAAACCTGTCGGTTCAAGATAGCGCCATACCGAGTTTCTCGCCGGTCACGGTGACGGACGCCGACGGCTTGGGCGCCAACGTCAACGGCATCCTGACGGAGAACGGCGCGGTCTCCAGCTTCGACATCAGCGTCGGCGACACGGTGGTGTCCACCGGTGCCGCGGCGCTGGGCCAGATCAACAACAACTGATCTGAGCGCGACTTTGATTTGAAGGCTGGGCGTCGACCCGGCCCACCTTGCCTCTCACTCTTTGCTGCGGCCGGCGCGGGCTTCGACTCCGCGCCGGCCGTTTGCCTTTGCGGCACGGCCTTGCGCCCCCCTGCCGAACCTGACGTCTCCCGCGTTACCAGCCACCTTGCCCGTCATTCCGGTGTCTTCTTCGCGATTGCTTAAAGTGTTTCGTGAATTCTCTCGACAAGGCAATGTTGTCTATGGTTAACAACTCCGGTGAGGCAAGGTTCGGAGGGCTTCAGGGTTGCGCTCCTGGTCCAAGGTACGGATTCCATTTGTTTCGGCTGCGTTGCTCGGCACTTTGATTTGCGCGCTTCCCCATTCGGAAGCCGCCGCCGCCGCCGATACTGAAACAACGCAAGGTTCCGCGAGTAATATTGCGGCCGACGTCCCGCGTCTTGTCGGTATCGTCCGCCGCGACGAAGAGACTCGTTTGCCCGGCACCCAGCCTTCGTCCGAAGCCCGGGTGGCGCTGACGCAGCTCACGCAAGCCGTCGACACCAACCAGCTCTCCCCCACCTTCCGCGCCATGGCGCTGATGGCGCTCGGCGAGTTCGAGCAGGCCTGCCAGGTGCTCACCGATTCCGGCGTCTCGATGGACGAGCTGGAGCCCGAGGGTCTGCTGCTGCTGGCCCGCTGCCTCGATGCGGCCGGCGACTTCGACGGCGCCATCGCCGCCTACGAGCGGCTGGAGCAAACGGCCCCCAACGAATACATCATCCCGCTCGAGCTCGGCTCCACCTATCAGCGCGCCGGCCGCACCTCCGACGCCCGCCGGGCCTATCAGCGTGCCCTGACGCGCAACCCGCCGCCGATCATCGGTCAGAACCTCGCCGCCATCGTCAGCCAGCTCCGCGCGGCCGACCTCTGGCGCGTCGACCTGGAAGGCGGCTTCCTCTACGACAGCAACATCAACAGCGGCTTGGGTGGTGGTATCGTCGACGTCGGCGGCCTGGAGTTCGATGTCATCGGCGGCGAGGAGGAAAGCGGCACCGGCTACTACCTGGAAGCCACCGGCTCGGCGCTCTTTCCGCAGGACGAGACCGTCTCGATCCTGGTGCAGGGCTTCGCCGCGACCGACCGCTATCTGACCGACGATGACGATGACTTCGACGAGATGGTCTTCGTCGCCTCGGTGGGCCCCGTCTTGCAGTTCGACGACACCACGCTCACCCTCGGCCCGCTGGGCAGCGTCTCCTTCATCGACGACGAGGACCAGCTCTGGCAGGTCGGCTTCCAGTCGCGGGTCAGCCAAGCCATCGACGACCGCTTCACCGGCTTCGCCCAGGCCGTCTATCTCCGGCGCCAAATCCGGAACAGCGACGCGCAGGACAGCGATCGCTACAGCGCCCTGGCCGGTCTCGAGTACCTGGTGACCAGCAATTTCCAAGTCGCGGGCGGCTTCGAGGTCGTCTACGAGAACGCCAGCCGCGGCGACTTCACCCATACCGACATCACCCCGCTGATTTCCTGGAACGGGCAGCTCACCGACGAGCTGAGCTTCTTCGGCTCCTTCCGCTACACCGACGCGAACTATTCCGAGCCGGACCCGACCTTCGATATCAAGCGCGACGACAATATCTACCGGGTCGACGTCAACCTGGCCTACGACCTCAGCCAGTGGGTCTACGACGGCGTCGAGCTGCGCGGCCAGTACGAATACACCGAGCGCGACTCGAACAACCCGCTGTTCCAGTTCGACCGCCACGTGGTGCGCATCGGCGTCGGCATCACGTTCTAGGGCGGGTTTCCAAACATTCTGGAGTTTGCTGGGCGCGCTGGTGCTGCACCACTGCCTGTCACCCCGGCCTTGAGCCGGGGTCCATTTCTCAGCCTGCGCCGCATCGGGTCACTAGGCACGGGCGTTGCAGTGTGCTCGCTCATCGTTCCGTAGTTCGCACCCAATCCAACCATGCCTTCGGCAACTCGCTATCGCGAGCCCGGACACGCGGGCTTCGCCCTTGGCCGGGATGACAGTCTGAGGTGGGCGGCCGCTCGTTTTTCTTCGGCACCGTCCCACTCCCCCACCCGGTTTGGTTTTTCCAGGGCGCGCCGGCCCCAGGTTGGCTCGCTGTCTTCTCACGGAGGCGCGCCGAGCTGTTCCGTCAGGCGCCCAACGAAAGAGGGCCGGCGCCCGGAAGAGGGTCCGCGAGCCTTACAGCAACTTCAACTGTCATCCCGGCCAAGGGCGAAGCCCGCGAGCCGGGATCCATGGAGACGCTCGCGCAGGCTCAGGAATGGGCCCCGGCTCAAGGCCGGGGTGACATCTGGAGGTGTGGCGCGCCTCCGTGAGAAGACATCGGGCTAATCTGGCGCCGGCGCGCCTACAAAAAAACCACCAACAAAAAAGGCCCAGGTGAAACACCCGGGCCTTTCAGCGTTAGCTTGGACGCGTGTCGGTCCAGTCCCTACTCCTGGTTCATGATGCCCAGGATGTTGAGGATATGGATGAACATGGTGACGAAGGAGCCGTAGAGCATGAAGGCGCCGAAGATGGCCTTGCGGGTCACCACGTCGTGGCCGTCCGTCTGGTAGTACATGTTCTTGATCTGCTGGGTCTCGTAGGCGGTCAGGCCGGCGAAGACCAGGACCACGCCGATCGAGATCAACAGCGAGAACAGCGTGCTGCCGATGAAGATGTTGACCACGATGGCCAGCAACAGGCCGATGGTCGCCATCATGAAGAAGGTGCCCATGCCCGTGAGGTTCTTCTTCGTCGTGTAGCCCAGGAGGCTCATGCCCGCGAAGACGCCGGCGGTGATGAAGAAGGCCTGGCCGATCAGCATCGGCCCGTTCGGGATGTTGGCGAAGGCGAAGATCATGGGGCCCATCAAGGCGCCCCACAAAGCCGCATAGACCCAGAAGCAGGCCTGCGCCGCGCCGACCGAACGCGTCATCATGATGCGCGGGGCGAAGAAGCCGAGGCCGAGGATGCCGATGAAGAGCACCCAGAAGCCGCCGCCGGCCAGCGCCATCACGATGGCCGGGTTCATCGCCACGATCATGGTGATCGCCGCGGTGAAGGCCACGCCAAGGGACATGTAGTTGTAGACGCGCAGCATGTAGCTGCGCAGACCCTCGTCGATCGCGACGCGGGTCGTATCGCTGGAATAAACCGTGCTGCGATCGGGACCGATTGCCATGTCTCTACCCCTAGTCCTCCAAGTTGAAATTCGTCAGTTCGGAATATTGGGGAAAACGCGTTAAAATTCAACCGTCAC
>JANQIA010000133.1 GCA_028282405.1 Rhodovibrionaceae bacterium | reverse complement strand
TGGTGGGCCTACTACGAGCTCGGCTGGGGCGGCTGGTGGTTCTGGGATCCGGTGGAGAACGTCTCCTTCATGCCCTGGCTCTTGGGCACCGCGCTGCTGCACTCGGCGATCGTGGTGGAGAAGCGCGAGGCCTTGAAGATCTGGACGGTGCTGCTCGCCATCCTGACCTTCTCGCTCAGCCTACTTGGCACCTTCATCGTCCGGTCCGGCCTGCTGACCTCGGTGCACGCCTTCGCCACCGACCCGGAGCGCGGCGTCTTCATCCTGATCATTCTCTTGATCACCATCGGCGGCTCGCTGGCGCTCTTCGCCATCCGGGCGCCCTCGATGAAGTCCGGCGGAGTCTTCGCACCGATCAGCCGCGAGGGCGGCTTGGTGCTCAACAACCTGCTGCTGGCCACCGCGACGGCGACGGTCTTCCTCGGCACGCTCTATCCGCTCTTCGTCGAGGCCTTCGACGGCAGCCGCCTGACCGTCGGCCCGCCCTTCTTCAACGCCACCTTCGTGCCGATCATGCTGCCGCTGATCGCGGCCTGCGCCGTCGGCCCGCTCTTGGCTTGGAAGCGCGCCGATCTCGCTGGCGCTCTGGGGCGGCTGAAGTTTGCCGCCGGCGCCGGCATCGTGGTGCTGCTCATCACCCTGATGTTCGCCGACGACGGGCCCTGGCTCGCCATTCCGGCCATGGGACTCGCTGCCTGGCTGTTCTTCGGGGCGGCCAGCGAGTGGGCCGAGCGGGTCAAGCTGTTCCGCGCGCCCTTCGCCGAGACGCGCCGGCGCGCGGCGCACCTGCCGCGCTCGGCCTACGGCATGACTCTGGCACACATGGGCCTCGCCATCGTCATGGCCGGCATCATCGGCGCCAGCGCCTGGAAGCAGGAAGAGATCCTGGTGATGCAGGACGGCGAGCGCGTGGTCTTCGCAGGCTACGACGTGACCTTCCTGGAGATGCGGCGCATCCAGGGGCCGAACTACATCGCAGAGCGGGCGAGCATCCGCGTCGAGAAAGAGGGCGAGCAGATCGCGGTCCTGACGCCGGAGAAGCGCTTCTACCCGGTGCAAGGCATGCCCACCACCGAAGCGGCCATTCATACGACCTGGCTGTCCGATATCTACATCGCGCTCGGCGACGAGGGCGAGACCCATGCCGGCGAGGAGGGCTGGGTCGTGCGCCTCTACTACGAGCCGCTGGTGCCCTGGCTCTGGGTCGGCTCCCTGGTCATGATGCTGGGCGGCGTGGTCTCGCTGAGCGACCGGCGCCTGCGCGTCGGCGCGCCGCAGCCGAAGGCGGCCAAGCCGCCGTCCGGCCAGACCGTGCCGGCCGAATAGAGGTTACGATGCGTCAGCGTCTGCTCGTCTTCCTGCCGCTCCTGGCCTTCCTGGTCCTGGCCGGCTACTTCCTCTGGGGCCTCAACCCGGATCGCGACCCCAGCATCGTCCCCTCGGTGCTGATCGATAAGCCGGTCCCCGAGACCAGCCTGCCGGCCCTCGCCGGCCTGCTGCAGCCGGGCATCGAGCCTGCCAGCTTCGCCATCGGCGAGCCCGTGGTGGTCAACTTCTTCGCCTCCTGGTGCATTCCCTGCCGCGCCGAGCATCCGCTGATCGCGCGTCTCGCGGAGCAGGAGGGCCTCACCGTCTATGGCGTCAACTACAAGGACAAGCCGGATGCGGCCTTCGCCTGGCTGGAAGACCTGGGCAATCCCTATCATGCGGTGGGGGCCGACGGCAGCGGCCGCACCGGTATCGACTGGGGGCTGACCGGCGTGCCGGAGACCTTCATCATCGACGGCGAGGGCGTCATCCGCTACCGCCACGTCGGCCCCATCGACACGACCATCCTGGAAGACCGCATCCTGCCCTTCGTGGAGACCCTACGGTGAAGACGCTGCTCGCCGCGCTGCTCTGCTGGGCGCTCATCGTCCCGGCCGCCTTCGCCGTGCAGCCGGACGAGATCCTGGCCGACCCGGCCCTGGAGGAGCGCGCCCGCGATCTCTCCAAGGAGCTGCGCTGTGTGGTCTGCCAGAACGAGGCCATCGACACCTCCAACGCCGGCATGGCCCGCGACATGCGCGTGCTGCTGCGCGAGCGCCTGGTCGCCGGCGACAGCGATGACCAAGTGCGCGACTTCTTCGTCGCCCGCTACGGCGACTACGTCCTGATGAACCCGCCGATCAAGGGCTCGACCTATGTGCTTTGGTTCGGGCCGGCGATCGTGCTGCTGCTTGCGGCCGTCTTCGTCTGGCGCGCGGCCCGCCGGCACAAAGCGACCGCGGCCCCGGCCGCGGGCCTGTCGGCCGAAGAGCAGGCCCGCCTCGACCGCTTGCTGAGCGACCGAGACAACGGATGAACATCCTTTTCACGGGACTGGCGGCCGCCATGGTGGCGTTCGCCATCGGCTTTCTGCTGTGGCCTCTCCTGCGGTCCAAAGGGACTGTCGCGACGGCCTCGCGCAGCGACCATGACGTCAGCGTCTACAAGGACCAGATCGCCGAGATCGAGCGTGACCGTCAGCGCGGCGTGATCACCGAAGCCGAGGCCAAGGAGGCCGAGCGCGAGGTCCAGCGGCGCCTGCTGGCCGCGGCGGAGGAAGCCGAGCGCAGCGTGGCGCCGACCGCTCGGCGCGAGTGGGTGACGCCGGCCGTGCTCGCCGTGGTGACGCCGGCCGCCGCCGTCGGCCTCTATCTCTGGCTCGGCAGTCCCGGCATGCCGGGCATGCCCTTGGCCGAACGCCAGACCGAGGTGACGCAGGCGCAGCACATGGAAGCGTCCCTTCAGCAGCTCGCCCAGCGTCTCTCCAACGACCCTTCCGATCTGCAGGGCTGGGCCTTGCTGGGCCGCGGCTACATGGCCATGAACCGCTATGCCGATGCGGCCAACGCCTTTCGCCAAGCCAAGGAGCGCGGGCTCGAGGGCCCCGAGATCAATGCGGCCCTCGGTGAGGCTTTGACCGCCGCAAACGGCGGCGTGGTGACGGCCTCCGCCCGCTCTGCCTTCGAGCAGACCTTGCAGGAGGCGCCGCGCGAGCCCCGCGCCCGCTACTATCTTGCTCTGGCCGCCTACCAGGCCGGCAACCCCGAGGAGGCCTTCCAGGCCTGGCAGTCGCTGCTGCGCGACAGCACCGCAGATGCGCCTTGGGTGCCGCTCTTGCGGCAAAACCTCACCGAGCTTGCGACCGAGCTCGAGATGCCGGCGGGCAGCCTCGATCTCTCGACGGCCCCGCCGTCCGCTCCCTCGGGGCCGACCCGGGAGCAGGTCGAAGCCGTGGAGAACATGACGCCGGAAGAGCGGGCGGAGATGATCGAAGGCATGGTCGGCAGCCTGGCCGCGCGCCTGGAGGAGGAGCCAGACAACCTGGAAGGCTGGCTGCGTCTCGCCCAGTCTTATCTGGTGCTCGGCCGCGAGCCCGAGGCGCTGGCGGCCCTGCGCCGCGCCGAACCGCTGACCGAGGCGCTGCCGGCCAGCGACGAGCGCCGCCGCATGGTCACCGAAGGCATCGCTCGCCTGGAATCGACCTCAGAGCAGTAGCGGCAATGCCTTAGCGTTTGCCGCAAGCCTGGCGCCGTTCTAGGCTATTTCCCTCGTTAGTGGGAAAGGCGGTCGAATGGCGGACTTGGCGGCCGGTCAGGCGGCAGGGCACACGACGCTTCGGGTCGAGGACATCCACAAGAGCTTCGGGTCGCTCGAAGTGCTCAAGGGCCTCTCGCTGGATGCGGGCGACGGCGACGTGATCGCGCTCATCGGCTCCAGCGGCTCCGGCAAGAGCACCTTCCTGCGCTGCATCAATCTTCTCGAGATCCCCGATGCGGGCCGCGTCTATCTGCGCGGCGAGCTGATCGAGATGACCACGACCAAGCAGGGCGAGGCCCGCCCCGCCGACCGCAAGCAGGTCGACCGCATCCGTTCGCGCCTCGGCATGGTGTTCCAGAGCTTCAACCTCTGGAGCCATATGACCATCCTGCAGAACGTCATGGAGGGTCCGGTGCAGGTGCTCGCCCGCGGCAAGGGCGAGGCCAAGGACCAGGCCATGGGGCTGCTCGACAAGGTCGGCATCGCCGACAAGGCCGCCGCCTATCCGAGCCATCTCTCGGGCGGGCAGCAGCAGCGCGCGGCCATCGCCCGCGCGCTCGCCATGGACCCGGACGTGATGCTGTTCGACGAGCCGACCTCGGCGCTCGACCCGGAGCTGGTGGGCGAGGTGCTGCGGGTCATGCGCCAGCTCGCCGAGGAGGGGCGGACCATGATCGTGGTCACCCACGAGATGGGCTTCGCCCGCGACGTCGCCTCCCACGTCATCTTTCTGCACCAGGGCCGCGTCGAGGAGGAGGGGCCGCCGGATGCCATGTTCGGCAACGCGCAGTCGCCGCGCTTCCAGCAGTTCCTCGCAACAACAAGGAATTAGGGTCTGGATCGTGCCCCTAGACTCTGCATAGTCTTCCAGTGGTTCCACGTAAAAGCGCCGGCAGAGCAGCGATAAGCGGAGCCGGCCGAACACGACAGGGAGTTGCAGTGATGAGATTGGCTAAACTGACCCTAGCGGTTGCCGCCGCGGCGCTGGCCATGGGGATCTCGCTGGCGCAGGCGGCCGAGCCGCTGCGCATCGGCGTCGAGGGCGCCTATCCGCCGTTTTCCTGGAAGGAAGCGGACGGTACCCTGAAGGGCTTCGATATCGATATCGCCATGGCGCTCTGCGACCGCATGGGCCGCGAGTGCGAGCTGGTCGAGCAGGATTGGGACGGCATCATTCCGGCGCTCTTGGCGCGCAAGTACGATGCCATCATCGCCTCCATGTCGATCACCGAAGAGCGCAAGAAGCGGGTCGACTTCACCAAGAAGTACTACAACACCCCGGCGCGCTTCGTGGCGACGGCGGATACCAGCCTCGATCCCACGCCGGAAGGCATGAAGGGCAAGACGGTCGGCACCCAGCGCGGGACCATCCATCAGTGCTACATGGAGAAGGTCTTCCCGGACACCGAGCTTCGGCTCTACGGCACCCAGGAGGAGGTTTTCCTCGACCTGCAGGCCGGACGCATCGACGCCTCCATCTCCGACTCCACCCAGGCCAACGACGGTTTCCTGAAGACCGACCAGGGTGAGGGCTACGCTTTCCTCGGTGGCGTGCAGTACCTGCAGGAATGCCATGGCGAAGGCGCCGGCATCGCCGTGCGCAAGGGTGAGGAGGACCTGATCGCGGCCTTCAACAAGGCCATCCAGGAAATCCGCGCCGACGGCACCTATCAGCAGATCAACGACAAGTATTTCGACTTCGACGTCTACGGTGCGACCGAATAAGGCGACACACAGCGGGCAGGGGCGCACCATCGCCCCTGCCTTAGCGCCTGGTGCGCAAGTGGCGCCCGGAAAGCGGAGCTAGCGCCATGGACGTCGTCATCGCCTACCTGCCCGCTATCCTGAAGGGCACCGGCGTCACCGTCGCGGTGGCGCTCTGCTCCGTGACCTTGGCGGTCGGCCTCGGCCTCTTGGGGGCCTGGGGCAAGCTCTCCAGCTCGCCGGTCGCCCGGCGCATCTGCGGCAGCTACACCACCCTGGTCCGCGGCGTGCCGGACTTGGTGCTGATGCTGCTGCTGTTCTACGGCGGCCAACAGGTGCTCAACGACATCGGGGCCGCCACCGGCTGGTGGACCTATCTCGAGATTAACCAGTTCATGGCCGGGGTCTGCACCATCGGCTTCATCTTCGGCGCCTATATGACGGAGACCTTCCGCGGCGCCTACCTCGCCATTCCGCGCGGTCAGATCGAGGCGGGCGTCGCCTGCGGCATGAGCCGCGGCAAGCTGTTCCGCCGTATTCTCTGGCCGCAGCTCGCGCGCTATGCCCTGCCGAGCTTCGGCAACAACTGGCTGGTGCTGCTCAAGACCACGGCTCTGGTCTCGGTGCTCGGGCTCAACGAGCTGGTGCGCGAGTCCTTCGTCGCCGGGCGCTCGACCCGGCAGCTCTTCACCTTCTTCCTGGTGGCGCTGATCATCTACCTCATCCTCACCGCCGTGTCGGACTTCGGCCTCAGGCGGCTCGAGCGGCGCTACAGCGTCGGCGTCAGGCGGAGCTGAGCCATGGCTGACGAGCGCGCACCGAGCATCCTCGAGAGCATCAGAGCGTTCAGCGAGAACGCCTCGCCGCTCGACTTCATGGTCATCCTGGAGCACTGGGACCTCTTCGCCGAGGGCCTATGGATGACCACCAACCTGGTGGTCCTCTCGCTCTTGATCGGCGGCTGCCTGTCGATCCCGCTGGCGGTGGCCCGGGCCAACCGCACGCCCATCCTCAACCAGATCATCTGGGGCTACGTCTATGTCTTCCGCGGCACGCCGCTCCTGGTGCAGCTCTATCTGATCTACTACGGCCTCGGGCAGTTCGAGGCGGTGCGCGACAGCGCTCTCTGGCCCATCCTGCGCGATCCCTGGTGGTGCGCGCTGATCGCCTTCACCCTCAACACCGCGGCCTACACCACGGAGATCTTCCGCGGCGGCATCGAGGCGGTGCCCGTCGGCGAGGTCGAAGCGGCCAAGGCCTGCGGCATGCCGCGGCTCAAGCGCCTGCAGCGGGTGATTCTGCCGAGCGCCTTCCGCCGCGTCCTGCCGGCCTATTCCAACGAGGTGATCTTCATGCTGCACGGCTCGGTCGTCGCCAGCACGGTCACCATCGTCGACATTCTGGGTGCCGGCCGCGAGCTCAACGCCAAGTACTACCTGGCCTACGAGGGCTTCATCGCCGCCGCGATCCTCTACATGATCCTGGTCTACTTCATCTCGCGCGGCTTCAAGTTCTGGGAGAAGAAGTGGTTCGCCCACCTGCGCCCGCGCGAGGACGCCGACGCCGAAGCGCAAGCGGGCGCTACCGCGCCGCAGACGGCCCTGGTCCGCTAGCGCCTCTCCTCGTCAGAAGTGCTCCGTATCGTCGGGAAGCGCTTCATCTGTCACCCCGGCCAAGGGCGTCAGCCCGCGAGCCGGGGTCCAGCCACAAGCTCCGACGCATGCCTATCGCTGGATATTCGGACCTTCGCGCTTGCCGCTGGACCCTCGGGTCGCATCGCTGCGCGCTGCGCCCAAGGGTGACACTCCGATAGAAACCGTCGGCATCGCCGCCTCTCCTGTCGTCACCCCGGCCAAGGGCGTTGCGCCAGCAAGGCCCGCGAGCCGGGGTCCAGCCACAAGCTCGCACCGTGCCTATCGCTGGATCCTCGGGCCTTCGCCGCGCCGAAGCCTTGGCGAAGGCCTGGGGGCATGTCGACGGCAGGCGCAGGGACAAGCCGAAAGGGGCCGTCAACGAGATCGTTGATGGCTTCGTCGATGCTGCGGAATGATCTTAGGCGCTCGGCTAAGCCTGCTGCTGCAGAGCCGCTGCGTTCTCCAGGACCAGCAGGGTGCAGAGCAGCATGTGCTCCAGCTCGCTGCGGTCGGACTGGAAGCTGACGCCGATGCGCTGACCGTTCTGCCAGGCGCGCTGGGCGTAGAGGCACTCGCCGTCGCGCACTTCGAAGGCCAGGGTGCCGCCCAGGTCGAGCAGCTCAGGCACGTCGATCTGCATGCCGCTGCGCGAGATGTCGCGCAGCTCGCAGCGGACCTGCCGCTCGCCCCGGCGCAGCGAGACGGTCGAGTGGCGCGGCAGATCGAAGCGCGGCGTCCGTCGCCTGTCCTTGCCCGTGATGCTCACGGGAATGACGGGTTGGCCTTTCGGGTTTCGCATGCGCTGTCGTCCGCTTGGTTCAGTCGAAGAGCTTGTCGATCTCGTCCTGGGTGATGCCGCCGCTGATCTGCGGGCCGTTCATCAACTGCTCGTCTTCGGTCAGGCCGTCCCCGGAGTCGGGAACCGGTAGGTCGGTGAAGGCCTCGACGCCCCAGATGTTGATCAGAGCCAGGATGCGCTCCTCGATGAAGCGCAGCGTGTTCACCACCTTCTGGATGCGCTGGCCGGTGATGTCCTGAAAGTTGCAGGCCTCCAGAACCTCGATGATGTGGTTGGCGATCGCTTCGCTGCGCTCGGTGACATCGGTGTCGTCGGCGTGGAAGTTGGTAATCTCGCGCACCAGGTTTTCGATCTGCTCGTTGGCGTGGAGGATCCGCTGTGTCGCCGACTCCGTCGCCGCGACGATGGCGTCGAGCTCGTTGGAGGCGGTCTTCACCCGGTCGTCATCGGCCATGGGGTGCTTGATCGCGGCGATCTCGTTCTTCGCCTTGGCGACCGACCGCACCATCTGCGCGATCTCGACGCGAATGTCGGCATCGTCGATCACCGGTTCGGCGGCACTGCCGCCTGCCGCAGCCATGGGGGTCTGCTCGACCATGTGGCGCAGCGCGAGGATCTCCCGCAGCAGCGTGCCGTTGTCGATATCGTCGCCGGCGACTCCCTCCACTTGGCTGCGACGGCGGCGCATTTGGCGCTCGGCGGAGAACTCCTTAGCCACGGCTGACGACATGTATTTCACCTGCTTACACGGAAAATGGCACGCCGAAGGCTGTCCGGCTCGGTCGATAGTGTGCCCAAATGGTTTACGATCTGTTAGCGCCGGTTAAGGCCGATAAGGCTCTGTAACGGTAAGCCAATGTTCATTGCGGTCGTGCTAGGACCCTGTCGGATCCGGCCCCGCCCTTGCGCGCCGCAGCACTGCGCGGCCTGCGTCCGGTGGGGCGAAGAAGGACAGGAACGACGTGAGCTTAACGGCGCATATCCCGGTTCTCTTGGCCGTCGGTCTCTTTCTGTTCGCCGCGGTGAACGATCTGCGCGAGCGGCGCATTCCCAACTGGGTCTCGCTCGCGCTCTTGGCGCTCTATGCCGCCCTCGCCCTCGCCGAGCCCGAGAAGATGCTGATCTGGCAATCGCTTTTGACCGGGCTCGCGGTCTTTGCCGTGCTCTTCGGCCTGTTCCACTTCGGCTACATGGGCGGCGGCGACGTCAAGCTCTGGAGCGTGGCGGCGGTGCTGATGGGGCCGCACTACGTGGTGCCCATGCTGCTGCTCACGACCTTGACGGGCCTGGCGATCGCCCTGCCGTACTACCTCTCGCGCCTGGTCATGCGGGTTCGGCTGCTCACCCTCTGGGATTGGATTCCGGCCTGGTCGGTCAAGCACGAGAAGCTGCCCTACGGCGTTGCTATCGCCCTCGGCGGCTCGGTCTGCTTCGCCCTCAGGATGGGCACGATCTCGCTGTAGGCGGGGTTGCGGCCGGCCCCAACCGGCTCTCTGCGCTCTCGTTCGACTTGATCGCTAGCCGCAAGCACCGGCCCTCGCCGCTTACCCGGCTCGGGATTTCCGCCTCGCGGTGCGCCACTGGCGCACGCGCGTCCGCTTCGCGGACCGGCGGAAATGGTGGAGCCGAGGGGAATCGAACCCCTGACCTCGACATTGCGAACGTCGCGCTCTCCCAACTGAGCTACGGCCCCATGTCCAGCAGAGGCGCGGATAATGAGAGGGGCTGTGAAGGCTTGTCAAGCGCAGCGCAGGGCTTGCCGCATCGCGCCTTCTTGGCGCCTTGGCGCTGCCGCACCGCGGCGCTCTGCTCTATTGCCAGCGCACCGCGCCTTGCCTAGTTTCGGCACTGCTGCTTGGCGGAAACCCGCAGGAAAAGGCTGTTCATGAACGTCATTCTCGCCCCGATCATCGAAGTGCTGATGCTGGCCATCAACCTCTATGTCTGGCTGGTG
>JANQIA010000530.1 GCA_028282405.1 Rhodovibrionaceae bacterium | reverse complement strand
TCAGGCCTTGGCGATCTTCGACCAGATGTCCTTGAGGACATAGCAGGAGTCCTCGAAGGTCTCGCAGGTCGCGACCTTGCGGCCCTCCCGCGCACCGTCCAGGTGCTGGAGGTAGGCGGTCAGAGACCAGGTGCCGCATTGGTTTCGTTCAGGCACGATCGTCAGCCGCTGAACGCTGTTCGCCGGAAGTTCGAGCCTGTCGGTGAGTTGTTCCATGGTTGCCATGCACTCCAGTGGAATTGCTCTGCGAAATGGTGTGGGCGGAGATGCTATCTTTTGCGCACGACCGCAAGCGCTTGACCTATGCACCTGCGACGTGCCCGCCCCCGGCATCTGCATGGCCTCGGCAAGTGTCTGGGAAAACTGGCAGATCGCGCATTCCGCAGTTCTTGTGCGGGAATCTGAAATTTTCGCGATCAGGCCGCAACTTCAGCGATCAGACGGCCTCTTGCCGCTTGGAAGCCCGCTTGCGGGCGTGCGGGTCCAAGAGCCGCTTGCGCAAGCGAATGGCCTTGGGGGTCACCTCGACCAGCTCGTCATCGTCGATATAGGCCAGCGCCTGCTCCAGCGACATGCGGCGCGGCGGGCTGAGGCGCACCGCCTCGTCCTTGCCGGCGGCGCGGATGTTGGTGAGCTGTTTGGCCTTCAGCGGATTGACCTCCAGGTCGTTGCCCCGCGAGTGCTCGCCGATGATCATGCCGTCGTAGATCGAGGTGCCCGGCTCGATGAACATCTGGCCGCGATCTTCCAGGTTCCAGAGGGCATAGGCGACGGCATTGCCTTGACCGTTGGAGATCAGAACGCCGTTTCGGCGGCCGGCGATCGGACCTTTGTAGGGGGTATAGCCGCTGAAGATGCGGTGCATCACGCCGGTGCCCCGGGTGTCGGTGAGGAACTCGCCGTGATAGCCGATCAGGCCGCGAGAGGGGGCGTGAAAGCTCAGGCGCTGCTTGCCGCCGCCCGAGGGCCGCATTTCCATCAGCTCGGCCTTGCGCATCGCCATCTTCTCGACCACGGCGCCGGAGAACTCCTCGTCGACGTCGATCTGCACCTCTTCCAGCGGCTCCTGGCGCTGGCCGTCCACTTGGCGGAACAGCACCCGCGGGCGGCTGATCGACAGCTCGAAGCCCTCGCGCCGCATGGTCTCGATCAAGACGCCGAGCTGCAGCTCGCCGCGGCCGGCGACATCGAAGGAGTCCTTGTCCTCGGCCTCGGTCACCTGGATGGCGACGTTGCCTTCTGATTCGCGCAGCAGGCGGTCGCGGATGACCCGACTGGTCACCTTGTCGCCCTCGCGCCCGGCCAGGGGCGAATCGTTGACCGAGAAGGTCATGGCCAGGGTCGGCGGGTCGATGGGCTGGGCCGGCAGCGGCTCGCTGACCCCCTGGGCGCAGATGGTGTCGGCCACCGTCGCCTCCTGCAGGCCGGCGATGGCGACGATATCCCCGGCGCCGACCTCCTCGACCGGCTCACGCTTCAGGCCGCGATAGGCCAAGAGCTTGGTCAGGCGGCCGTCCTCGATGCGCTGGCCGTCGCGCGACAGCACGCGGACGCCGGCATTGACCTTCACCCGGCCGGAGGCGATCCGCCCGGTCAGCACCCGGCCCAGGAAGGGGTCGGCCTCCAGGATGGTGGCCAGCATGCGGAAGTCGCCTTCTTCGCTGACGTCGGGCGGCGATACGTGGGCGACGATGCGGTCGAACAGCGGCTGCAGCGAGCTGCGCTCGTCGTCCAGCCCCTCGATCGCCCAGCCCTGCTTGGCCGAGGCGAAGAGCGTCGGGAAGTCGAGCTGCTGCTCATCGGCGTCCAGCGCGGCGAAGAGGTCGAAGACCTCGTTCTGCACCTCGTAAGGGCGTGCGTCGGGCTTGTCGGTCTTGTTGATCACCACGATGGGCTTCAGGCCGCGGGCCAGCGCCTTCATCAGCACGAACTTGGTCTGCGGCATGGGCCCTTCGGCGGCATCGACCAGCAAGAGCGCGCCGTCGACCATGGAGAGAATGCGCTCCACCTCGCCGCCGAAGTCGGCGTGACCCGGCGTGTCGACGATGTTGATGCGCGTCTCCCCGGCCAAGACCGAGGTGCACTTGGCCAGGATGGTGATGCCGCGCTCCCGCTCCAGGTCGTTGGAGTCGAGGGCGCGCTCGGCGACCTGCTGATTGCTCCGCAGGGTGCCGGACTGGCGCAAGAGCTCGTCGACCAGGGTGGTCTTGCCGTGGTCGACGTGGGCAATGATGGCGATGTTGCGAAGATCGCGGCTGGCGGTCATGCGCTCCTCAAATGTTCGGTCACAAGGGCCGGCAGGTCCCGTTCCGGACGCGGGCCCATGTGGGTGATGACCTCGCCGGCGGCGATGGCGCCGATGCGGGCGCAGGTCGGCAGGTCCTTGCCTTGGGTGTAGCCGTAGAGAAAGCCGGCGGCATAGAGGTCGCCGGCGCCCGTGGTGTCGACCAGGGGGCCAAGGCTGACGGCGGGCACGTCTGTGCGCTTATCGCCGTAGACCACCACCGAGCCCTTCTCGCTGCGGGTCAGCAGGGCGATCTCCACCTTGCCGTTCAGCCGCTCGGCGGCTTCGTCGAAGCGCTCGGTCTGGTAGAGCGAGGTGATCTCCGCCTCGTTGGCGAAGAGGATGTCGATATGATTTTCCACGAGATCGATGAAGTCGCTGCGGTGGCGCTCGACGCAAAAGGGATCGGAAAGGCTGAGGGCGATGGTCCGGCCGGCCGCGTGCGCCGCTTCTGCGGCCTGGATGAAGGCGCGCTTCGCCGGCTCGGCGTCCCACAGATAACCCTCCAAGTAGGTGACCTTGGCGCTCTTGACCAGCGTGAAGTCCACGTCGTCGGGCCCGAATTCGACCGAGGCGCCGAGATAGGTGCACATGGTGCGCTGCGCATCCGGCGTCACGAAGATCAGGCAGCGGGCGGTGGGCGGCCCTTCGTCGGCGGCCGGGGTGGTAAAGACCGTGCCGCCGGCGCGGATGTCGTGGCGGAAGATGCCGCCGAGCTGGTCGTTGCGCACCTTGCCGATGAAGCCGGTGCGGCCGCCCAGCGCCGCAATCCCGGCGATGGTGTTGGCCGCCGAGCCGCCGGAGACCTCGACCGCCGGCCCCATCTCGGCATAGAGGCTCTCCGCCTGCTCCATGTCGATCAGGGTCATGGTGCCCTTGGCCAAGCCCTGCTCGGCCACGAAGCGGTCTTCCGCGTGGCTCAAGACATCGACGATGGCGTTGCCGATGCCCACGACGTCCAGCTCTAGCTCTGCCATGCTGTTTCCCAACCCTTTTCCGGTCCGCGCTGACGGCGCGCAAGCTATCGGTCGCAAGGCGTGGCGTCCAGCGGCCATGCGATGCCTGAGTGCGGCGACGTCCACGGCCCCACTCCGACTGTCATCCCGGCCAAGGGCGAAGCCCGCGTGTCCGGGCTCGCGCAGCGAGGTGCCGAAGGCATGGGCCGATCGGGCGCAGGCCGTGGGACGAAGAGCCGGGTAGCCGCCATGGCCGTGCCCGACGAGGACAGTCCGTGCAGGCCGATGAATGGACCCCGGCTCAAGGCCGGGGTGACAGTCTGTGGGGCTGTGCCGTCCGTGGCCTTTCTCAGGATGTCATACTTGGGCGCGCCGCGCAGCGGTGCGACCCGAGGGTGACGGTCTGAGTGAGGCCAAAGTGGTGCCACACCACACGTCGTCACCCCGGAGGAGCCTCGTTAGAGGCGACATCCGGGGTCCATATGTGGACGGCCCCCTTGTTGCAAGAGCGGGAAGTTGGTTTCGACCGGGTCGCTTGCATCCATATGTCCGGCCTGTCTGTGCAGCGT
>JANQIA010000453.1 GCA_028282405.1 Rhodovibrionaceae bacterium | reverse complement strand
CTTGAAGCTCTGCGTCGAGGTCGGCGGGGTACTGACCGGCGAGCACGGCGTGGGTGTCGAAAAGCGCGATCTGATGCACACCATGTTCAGCGAGGTCGACCTGGAGACCCAGCAGCGGGTCAAGTGCGCCTTCGATCCCGAGCACCGGCTCAACCCCGGCAAGGTTTTCCCGACGCTGAACCGCTGTGCCGAGCTCGGCATGATGCACGTCCACGGCGGCAGGCTGCCCTTTCCGGACATCCCGAGATTCTAGCCGGTGGAAACGCTGCTTCCCAAAGACGCGAAGGACCTGCAGGAGATCTTCGCCGTGGCGCTGGCCAACGAGGAGCCTGTCGACGTGGTGGGGCAGGGCTCCAAGAGCGCGCTTGGCCGGCCCATGACGGCGGAGCGCCGCATCGGCTCCCAAGCCATGACCGGCGTGTCCCTGTTCGAGCCGGCGGAGCTGGTGCTGACCGCCGGTGCCGGCACACCGCTGCGCGAGATCGTCAACCTGCTCGACCAGCAGGGCCAGCAGCTTGCTTTCGAGCCCATCGACTACGGTCCGCTGTTCGGCCAGGAGGCAAAGGCCGGCACGATCGGCGGCTTGGCCGCAACCAATGCTGCGGGCCCGCGCCGCATCAAGGCGGGCGCCGCACGCGATCATCTGCTGGGCTTCAAAGCCGTCAGCGGGCGCGGCGAGGTCTTCAAGTCGGGCGGACGGGTGATGAAGAACGTCACCGGCTACGATCTCTCCAAGCTGATGACCGGCTCCTACGGCACCTTGGCGGTGTTGACCGAAGTCACCTTCAAGGTGCTGCCCAAGGCGGAGACGGAAGAGACCTTGCTTTTCGCGGGGCTGGCGGACGCGGAGGCCGTCGCGGTGATGACCGAGGCCTCAGGTCTGCCGCACGAGCTGTCGAGCTTGGCGCATCTACCGGCGGCGAGCGCGGCCGCGCTGCCGGACGGTTTGCCGGCCGGCACCAGCCTGACGGCACTCAGATTGGAGGGGCCGGCGGTTTCGGTCGCCAAGCGCAAGAGCGATGTCATCGCCCACTTCAAGCAGCAGGCCGGCGAAGTGCAGTCCTTGGACGGGCTCGCCTCCGAACGGCTCTGGGCCGCGGTGCGCGATGTGCTGCCTTTGGCCGGGCATGACGCGCAGATCTGGCGCCTCTCCACCGCGCCAAGCGAAGGCGCCGCGCTGGTCGATGCCATCCGCGCGGCGGAGGTGCCGGTGACTGGTTGGTTCTACGACTGGGCCGGCGGCCTGGTCTGGCTGGCTGTCGAAACAGCACCCCACGCGCACGCCGCCGCCATCCGCGCCGCAGTCGAGGCATCCGGCGGCCATGCCACCCTGATTCGCGCCGACGACGTTGTGCGGACAGCCACGCCGGTCTTCCATCCTCAGCCTTCCGCACTCGCGGCGCTGACCGCGCGCATCAAGAACAGCTTCGACCCCAAGCACATCCTCAACCGCGGGCGCATGCGAGACGACTTCTGATGCAGACCGATTTCACCCTGGCTCAACTCGCCGACCCGGATGTGGCCGAGTCCGAGAAGATCCTGCGCAAGTGCGTGCACTGCGGCTTCTGCACCGCGACCTGCCCGACCTATCTCTTGCTCGGCGATGAGTTGGACAGCCCGCGCGGGCGTATCTACCTGATCAAGGACATGCTGGAGAACGACCGTCCGGCAGACGAGAAGACGGTCAAGCACATCGATCGTTGCCTCTCCTGCCTCTCCTGCATGACCACCTGTCCCTCCAGCGTGCACTACATGCACCTGGTCGACCACGCCCGGCAGTACATCGAAGAGACCTACGAGCGGCCGCTGGCCGACCGCCTCTTTCGGCGGCTTCTGGCCTTCGTGCTGCCCAGCCCTTTCCGCTTCCGTTTGGCGTTGTTCGGTGCGGTGCTGGGGCGGCCCTTCAAGAACCTGATGCCGGGACGGCTCAAAGGCTTGATGGCCATGGCGCCGCCCGACATTCCGTCGCCCTCCTATGTCGACCGCCCGCAGGTCATACCCGCGGTTGGCCCGCGGCGCATGCGGGTGGCGCTGATGAACGGCTGCGCCCAGCAGGTGCTGGACCCCAAGATCAACGAAGCCACCGTTCGCCTGCTGACCCGACACGGTGTCGAGGTCGTGGTGGCCGCTGGCGCCGGCTGCTGTGGGGCCTTGACCCACCACATGGGCGACACCGATGCCTCCCACGCCTCGGCTGCGCGCAACATCCGAGCCTGGACCCGAGAAATGGCGGGTGAGGGGCTCGACCGCATCGTCATCAACACCTCGGGCTGCGGCACCACGGTGAAGGACTACGGCTTCATGTTCCGCGAGGACAAGGCGCTGGCCGAGGACGCCAAGCGCGTCTCGGAGATGACGCGGGACGTGACCGAGCTGATGCTGGAACTCGGGCTCGCGCCGACGGGGCAGGTGCCGCAGCTCAAGGTGGCCTATCACTCCGCCTGTTCCATGCAGCACGGGCAGAGGATCACCAAGGCACCCTTCGAGCTGTTGGACGCGGCCGGCTTCGAGCCGGTCGGCGTGCCGGAAAGCCATATTTGCTGCGGCTCCGCCGGGACCTACAACATCCTGCAGCCGGAGATCGCCGAGCAGCTCAAGGCGCGTAAGGTGCAGAACATCGAGTCGGTGGCACCGCAACTGATCGCCGCCGGCAACCTCGGCTGCATGGTGCAGATCGGCAGCGGCACGGAGCTGCCGGTGGTCCACACCGCCGAACTGCTCGACTGGGCGACGGGCGGCCCTGTGCCAAATGCAATTGAGCACCTGGCGGCAGAGCCTATGCTGGCTCCCGGACGGGCCTTGCCGCAAGCGGCCGAGTAGCGATCGAGTCCAAGCGGCGGGGCTGTCCCAAGTGGAGAGCCCAAAGTAGCGAGGAACACGCCCGTGGCGAGCGACAAGCGACGTTTCAGACCTGTTTCCGGCAACGTGCTGCCGCGCTTTGCCGGCATTCCCACGTTCATGCGCTTGCCGCATTTGGCGCCGGACGAGGCGGACGAGGTGGATATCGGCCTGATCGGCGTGCCCTGGGACGGCGGCACCACCAACAGGGCCGGCGCGCGCCACGGCCCCCGGCAGATGCGCGATCTCTCGACCCTAATGCGCAACGTGCACCACGTGACGGGCGTGCGGCCTTACGAGCTCGCCAACTGCGCCGATCTCGGCGATACGCCGGTCAATCCGGTCGACCTGGAAGACTCGCTCGTGCGCATCCAGCGCTTCTTCGAGACGGTGCATGGTCAAGGCATTGTTCCGCTCAGCGCCGGCGGCGATCACTTGGTGACGCTTCCGATCATGCGGGCGATCGCCAAGGACGGGCCGCTCGGAATGGTGCATTTCGACGCCCACACCGATACCTGGGATCGCTACTTCGGCGACTACACCTATACCCACGGCACGCCCTTCCGCCGCGCCATCGAGGAAGGCCTGCTGGACCCCAAGCGCACCATCCAGATCGGCATCCGCGGAGGGCTCTACACGCCGCAGGATGAGGACTGGGGTCAGGAGCAGGGCATTCGCGTCGTGAAGATCGAGGAGTACTTCGAGCTCGGACCGCAGCGCGTGGTGGAGGAAGCTCGCCGCGTGGTGGGAGAGGGACCGACCTATATCAGCTTCGATGTGGACGGGCTCGACCCGGTTTACGCACCCGGAACCGGCACGCCTGAGATCGGCGGCTTCTCGACACACGACGCGCAGATTATGCTGCGCGGACTGCGCGGCCTCAATCTGGTCGGCGGCGACGTGGTGGAGGTCTCGCCGCCCTTCGACCCGAGCGGCAACACTGCCCTCGTCGGCGTCACCTTGATGTTCGAGATCCTTTGCCTGCTCAGCGAGCTCGTCGCGCAACGGGCCGAGCGCTAACCTCAGTTCGGCAGGCCGTTGATCACGTAGAGCGCCCGCAGCATGTCGGTCGGCTGGGCGTTCGGGAAGCTGGCCTTGAAGACATCGCCGATGCGGCCGCTCTTGTAGAGGTAGCTCAGCACGCGATCGACGGTCAGGCGGAAGTCCTCGTCTCCGCGCGGCAGAGCCAAGGCGAAGGGCTCATGGCTGAAGAACCTGGTCGAGAGGTGCAGATTCGCGGCTTGCTCGCTGTGCTGCAGCATGTAGGCCAGGATGGCTCGATCGGCGAAGTAGGCCGAGATCTCGCCGGCGACGAGACGCGCGAAGCCGTCTTCGTGGCTGTCCACCGCCACCACAATCGCTTGCATGCCTTCTCGCTCGAGGGTGTTGACGAGGCCCTTCTCGGTGGTGGTGTTGGCGTGCACGCCGATGGATTTGCCAGACATCTCGGCGAAGC
>JANQIA010000431.1 GCA_028282405.1 Rhodovibrionaceae bacterium | reverse complement strand
AGCTCGCGCGCCCAGTGATGGGCCGAACCGCAGGCCTCCAGGCCGATCAGCGCCGGCTCCTGACGGGCAAAGAAGTTCAGAACCTGGCCACGCCGCAATCGGCGCTGCACCACAACACCCTCGCCGGCGTCGACGCCATGAACCTGGAAAACGCTCTTAGCCAAGTCGAGCCCAAATCTGATAGCCTGCATAGCGGACGGTCTCCTTTCACTGGATTGCACTACGACCAGTTTGGCACATCGCGATGCCGTCGGGGGCCGTCCACCCATCACCCTTGGGTGGGGCCAGCGGCCCCATCCCGCCTGCGGGCCGAAGCCCTACGGCGCGGCGAAGGCCCACGGATGAGCTTGGCACGGACTTTGGCCTATTATGTCTACATCCTAGCCAGCGAGAAGAACGGTACGCTCTATATCGGCGTCACCAACGACCTGATTCGATGCGTCTACGAGCATAGGGAGGCGGTCGCGGACGGCGCCGCATCACAGGCCGTCACCCCGGCCCTTAGGCGAGCCCGGGACTGCTTGCAGTCGCGGAGCGCGAGCCTTGGTAGCCGGGGTCCAGCCGCAGGCTCAGACCGTGCTTACCGCTGGACCCTCGGGCCTTCGCCAAGGCTTCGGCCCGCGGGCGGGTCTTGCCTCTTACGAGGCTCACCCAAGGGTGACAATTCGGGTAGGAAGCGGGGTCGTAGCAAAAAGAACAACAAGAGCCGTTGATGCATAGACATATCACCTTTGCACTGCTTCTTGCTGCGTCGCTCGCCGCCTGCGGGACGTCGAGCGAGGCGCCGCCCCGGCAAGCCCTCTCTGCCGACGAAATCCAGACCGCCCTGGTCGGCAACACCCTGGTACGCCTGATGGGCGGTCTCTTCTTCTCCTGGGAATACAACGGCGTCCATGCCGCCGACGGCACCATGGAAGGCCGGGTTCGCGGACCGAGCGAGGTAGAGCGCGTCCCCGGCACCTGGGAGGTGACCGGCGAAGACCTTTACTGCCGCACCTGGTCGAACGACTGGGGTGACGGGCGGCGCGGCTGCTTCCGGGTCTCCCGCGCAGGCGAGGAGCTGATCTTCGAGCACGTCTCCGGCACCAGCGGCGGGCAGCGACGCTACGTTTATGAGTGGCAGGCTGGCGTGCCGGAAGATCTCTAACCGTCCTTTAGCGACCCGTTGCCGCCCTGTGCGTCCTTCCGCTCCTGCGCCAATTCATGCCAGCGCTTCGTAGCGCGCCAAAGGAGACCGAAGTCCACATCCGTCCCATCGAGCCGCCAGCTCAGGGACTTGGAAAAGATCGCCTGCGCTTCTTCTTCGTTCGTGGGTTTCAGAAAGACCCAGATGTCGGTGCTGCTCAACGAGCTCCTGCCCCAAGACGAGTTGACTCGAACACTGGAGACATCCGTCCACTTCACGTGCCGTTTCTTCTCCCGACAGGATATTCCATGCCTGTCGAACTTCACCAATGTTCCGAAGTGAGCCCATTTTTTAATGTGCTTCATATAGAAATGATGAAACAAATACGTCCAAGAACCCATTGTTATCAACACAGCTTGCGGGGTGTTCACTATCGGAATGTCGAAAGGACTAATAAGGACGCGCCCCTCTTCAGGAACACCTCTTGTCATGAATATCAGAAACAGAACAGAAGCGGGTAAAAACGCGAAACGAAAGAGGTGTATATAGGCCTGCCTTGGCCTAATGCGTGGCACAATTGCTTCCGGCAGCCAGTCGTCTCCCTCCTGGTCGCAGTCCGATATACCCGTCCATTTGCGGCTGTCGATCTTCGGCGCGTTCATAACGCGTCAAACCCCCAGTATCCCCTAGTACTCTGACAGAGTGAGCCGAGCCGAGCGACAATCTAACATGGTTTGGCTTGCCGGGCACGCTTGGCAGAGCGCCGGTGGGGTGCGCAAACCCTCGTCACGCGGGGGGCGAATCCGGGGCGAGGGCGCTATATACTGCCCATGGCAATGCAGGATCTCGTTCCAGACGACGCGGCTGACCCCGCACGCTTTCCCTATCTCGCGGCCCTCAACCAGGCGCAGCGGGAGGCCGTGGAGGCGCTCGACGGGCCGGTGCTCATGCTGGCCGGCGCCGGCACTGGCAAGACGCGGGCGCTGACCACGCGGCTTGCCCATCTGCTGTTCAGCGGCCGGGCCATGCCGGGGCAGATCCTGGCGGTCACCTTCACCAACAAGGCGGCGCGGGAGATGAAGGAGCGGGTGGCCCACCTGCTCGGCCGCCACTCGGTCGAGGGCTGGTGGCTCGGCACCTTCCACGCGCTGGCGGCGCGCCTGCTGCGCGAGAACGCCGAGCACGTCGGCCTCAAGCCCAACTTCACCATCCTCGACACCGACGACCAGCTCCGCCTGGTCAAGCAGATCCTGGCCGCCGAGGACCTCAACGAGAAGACCTGGCCGGCGCGCATCCTGCTCGCCACCATTCAGCGCTGGAAGGACAAGGGCCTCTCGCCCGACCGGGCGCCGGCGGCCGAAGCCGGTGAGTTCGCCAACGGCCGCGCCATCGATCTCTACCGCGCCTATCAAGAGCGCCTGGCCGACCTCAACGCCTGCGACTTCGGCGA
>JANQIA010000429.1 GCA_028282405.1 Rhodovibrionaceae bacterium | reverse complement strand
GTGCGGTTGAGCTCTCGCAGAGGCTGCTGCGCCAGATCGAAGACCGCCATCAGGCGCTGCCCCAGGTGTAGACCCGCGCGGGCTCCGGCTCCCACACGGCGGCGTTGGCGACACCGGGCAGCTTGGCCAGGGAGCGGTATTCGGAAGCCATGGCCACCCAGTCGTCGGTCTCCGCCATCACCGCCGGCTTGCAGGCAATGGGGTCGCGCAGCACGGCGAAGCCGCGCGCGGTGCCGATGGCGAAGGTGTAGAAGCCGTCCAGGTCGTCGATCGCTTTCTCCAGCGCCTCTTTCAGGCTATCGCCCTCGGCCAGGCGATGGGTCAGGTAGCCCGCGGCCACCTCGCTGTCGTTATCGGTCTGGAAGCGCAGGCCGGCGTTCTTCTTCAGCCAGGCGCGCAGGCGGTTGTGGTTGGAGAGCGAGCCGTTGTGCACCAGACAGAGATCGCGGCCGGTGGAGAAGGGGTGGGAGCCGGCAGTGGTGACGGCGCTTTCCGTCGCCATGCGGGTGTGGCCGATCATGTGGCTGCCGGTCATCGCGCCCACCGAGAACTCCTCGGCGACCTCGGCGGGCAGGCCCATCTCCTTGTAGATCTCGATGATGCGGCCGATGGAGACGATCTGCACCTCGGGCCGCTCGTCCATCAGCCAGTCGACCGCCGTGCGCTCCGGCGCATCGATGGTCAGCACGGCGTGGGAGGAGACCCGGCGCAGGCTGGCTTCCGTGTCGAGCGCCCGCTCCATGTCGGTCTCCAGCGCCGTCCAGGCATAGTCCCGGTCGCGGTGAAACAGGGTCAGCTTGGTCGCGCTTTCGCCGACCGGGTCGTGATAGACGGCCACCCCGGCGCTGTCCGGGCCGCGCTCGGTCATCTCGATCAGCATGGGCGTGAACAGCCGTCCCAGCTCGCCGTGCAGGGCGGGGTTCTTCAGATAGAGGCCGACGATGCCGCACATGGCTCCATCCCTTTCTTGGAGATCGTTCCGGGAGCAAGAGATAGGGCGGATTTCATCTCATCACAATAAAAAATATTTCCTTTCAGGAATGCAGGAACCGCTTAGGAGACCTCCTGTCCCTCGTAGCAGATGATCGAGAGAAAGCGCGCCGGCAGATCGATCAGCTCTTCCGGCCCATGCGGCGCATCGGCATCGAAGAAGAGGGAGTCGCCCGGCTCGAGCCGGTAGGTCCGATCCGCATGACGGTAGCCGACGATGCCTTCGAGCATATGGATGAACTCGAGGCCGGCATGCTGGAACAGCGGAAAGACGTCCGAGGTCTCGCTCAAGGTGATGAGGTAGGGCTCGACGATCAGCCGCTTGCTGGTGACGTGGCCGAGCAGTTGGTACTGGTGCCCGGCGCGGGTGCCGCGGCGATTGATCGTCAGGCCGTCGCCCGCCCGGACGTGGCTGACCTCGCGCGCCTCTTCGTAGCGGCGGAACAGCGCTGTCACCGGCACCTGCAAGGCCCGGCTGAGAGCCTGCAAGGTCGCAAGCGAAGGAGAGGTGAGGCCGTTCTCGATCTTGGAGAGCATCCCGGCGGAGAGGCCGGCGGCTCTCGCGAGCTCGCTCACCGTCATGTCGAGCTTGTGTCGGAAGGCGCGGACCTCCTGGCCGATGGCGTACTCCAGCCGGTTCTCCGATGCGCCACTCAGGCTATGCGGATCCTGATAGCCTTGGTCGTCGTCCCGTTTCATCTCTCTCGCGTAAACAGACATCTCTCTCTTGTCTCCGCGCGAACTGCGGAGACGAATGGGGCCGGCACCCCTGGGATGCCGGCCCCTTCGACATACTGCAACCTACGCGCAGGCTACTCCAGTCTTTGGTTGCGCATGGCGCGTTCCAGCTTCTCCGGGTCCTTCAGGTGCCGGAGATCGTCCTCGTAGGTCCGGTCCTCCAGACGGATCTGCCAGATGTGCCAGATGATCCAGAAGGCCACGCCGGCGAGGAAGAGAATGAACTCGGTCCCTTGGAAAGGGTAGATCGGACCGATATCGGCCAGGTCGACCGCCCAAGAGGTAAGGCCTGTGGTTGACATGCGTCCTACTCCTTATCTGTTCGGTTCGACGGCTCAGCGGATAAGACCTAATCGCCGTGCCTCTTCTTCCTCGGCACGGTTGACGTCCTCATCCGACAGGTAACGGTCGTGGAAGTCGGCCAGATCGAGACCGGCGATCTCGAGCTCCGGCGGGATGCGCAGCATCCCGAAGGCATTCATGATCTTGGCCAGGATCCAGGCAGGTAGGAAGCCGAGCACCCAGAACATGATGACCGCGCCGGCGAACTGACCCCAAGGCGTGATCACCGCCGCCCCTTCGTAAGGCGAAGCAGGATGACCCCACAGCATAAAGCCGGCGACCACGAGACCGAAGAAGCCGGCGTAGCCATGAACGGCCACGGCACCGACGGCGTCGTCGACCTTGAAAGTCCGCTCCACCCAGTGATGCAGCTTGTAGGCCACCACCGTGCCGACCGCGCCGATGAACATCGCCTGGATGGGATGGTAGAGGTCGTTGCCGGCCGAGGCGGTGATGATGCCCGCGAGACCGCCGGAGTAGGTCCAGAAGGCGTCGCCCTTGGAGACCATGTAGCCGGCCAAGAGGCCGCCCGACAGCGACATCAAGAAGTTGAAGACGATCGCCGAAAGGGTTGTCGGCGTGAGATAGATCGTCGTTGCCGTGTATGTGGTTCCGGTGATCTGCCCGTCGATGTAGGCCGGATCGGCGATGGGAACGTTACAGGCGACGTAGAAGCCCCAGAAGCCGGTGTAGATCAGGAAGAGACCCACGGTGACCAGCCAGGGATTGTGCGGCACGATGTTGCGCGGCGTGCCGTCGGCCCGGAATTTGCCGATGCGCGGACCGAGCACCACCAGAACGCCGAGCGCGGCACCGCCGGCGATGGCGTGAATGACACCGCTGGCATAGGCGTCGTGGTAGCCGAGCAGCTTGACCATCCAGCCGTCGTAGTGCCAGCCCCAGGCGGCATCGATGATCCAGGTGCAGGAGCCGACCAGCACGGCGATGATCCAGAAGGCGCCGGAACGAATGCGCTCGATCACGGCACCCGAGACGATGGAGGCTGCGGTCCAGGAGAACAGCAGGAAGGCTGCCCAGAACACGCCGGTGATCCGATCGCTCAAGTTCGGTCCCATGGTTTCGCTCCAGGGGAGATTGGGATCCGAGAAGTCTGTCGGAATGCCGCCGGTAATGAAGGGCCCGTTGGGGAAGGCCCAATAGATCCACCAGCCGAAGAAGAAGAAGGTGATGGTGACCAGCGGGATCAGCATCGTGTTCTTCATCAAGGTGTGCATCATGTTCTTACGGCGCGATGCGCCGACCTCATACATGCAGAAACCCACATGGATGAGGAACATGAGCGGTATGGTTATCCAGTAATAGAACTCGGTGAAGATGACCGTAAGGGCACCGATATCCGTATCCATGGACACGCTCTCCCTACTCTGTTGAGGCCCGCAGGACGCTGCTGGACCGACGGTTGCAAGCAGTGTTTGGGTGCGCATTGTTGCTGCACTGCGCATTGCCGCGCAGCCGCCGTCGTTTCGCTCCCATTTTTTCTTTGTCGATCGAACGCGGCGAAGGTTCTCCGGCCCGACCAAACCCGGCTTGGTCAGGTGTGCCCCCCAACCGATTTGACCGGATTCGGACCGAAGTTAAGCAAACTCAGTGAATTTCTGTAAACAACGATGCGCCTGGGGAAATCGGTCAGACGCTACGCGAGAGCGAAAAAACGCAGGGGTTCTGCGGAGTTAGGGGCGCGAAATTATCTCCCGCCGTCCTGTCAAATTCCGCTCGCGCCGACCAGATGGCGATGCGCGAGCTCCATATGCGCGGTGATGCTCTCCACAGCCTTGGCCCGGTCGCGCCGGCAGATCGCCTCGTAGAGCGCGCGGTGCTGGCGGTTGTAGGCGCGGATGTTCTCGGGCGTCAGAACCTTGTCCTTCATGGCACCCCAATGCTCGTGGGTGCGGATGCTGTTGATGTGGCGATAGAGCCAGATCATCAGCTTGTTCTTGGTGCATTCGGCGAGACACATGTGGAAGTGCTCGTCGGCCTTGGTGAAGGCGTCGCGGTCGGCGCCGCAGGCCTCGAGCTGCGCCAGAGCCTCGCCAAGCCGTTGCAAATCGCGGGCGGTGGCGTGCAGCACGGCGCTTGAAGCCATGCGCGGCTCGACCGCCAAGCGCACCTCGATAAGCTCCAAGGGACTGGTCGCGCCGACGATCTCGCTTTCGCCGAAGGGGGCCTCGTCGAGCAGCCGATAGGAGACGAAGGTGCCGCTGCCGATCTTGCGCGAGACCAGGCCGTCGTCCTCGAGCTGGCGCAAGGCCTCCCGCACGGTGCTGCGCGACGCCCGATAGTGCAGGGCCAACTCACGCTCCGCCGGCAGGCGCTCGCCATAGCTATAGGCGCTCTCGAGGATCGCCTTGCGTAGCTGCGTCGCGATGGAGCCGGCGCCGTTGCTGGCACGCACCAGGCCTTCGTCCGGCGCGCTTGCCTCCTTGGGCGTTTCCTTGGTTACAGCCATGCTCGTCTCTGTCCTTGCGTGTTCCGCCGCGCGGCGTCTTCGCGCCTCCGGGCCTCATCATCACATATCTCAATATAGACCAATTTCAACCATTTGGCCAGTTTTGCAAAAATTGGTTTCCAACCGCTGCGAAGTATGGTGTCATCCGCCCACAAGAACGGAGCGCAGAGTCGAGGATTGCGCGGCGGGTTGCAAGCATACCCGCGGTGCGGCATCGGAGCGCAACCGAACCAAGAGCTTGATGAACGGGAGACTAAGGACGGATGGCGACCGATCTCGAAACCTTCGTGAACCAGCCGGGTCGTGACGACCTGGTGAAGCAGGTGCGCGCCAAGATCGACGAACTTGGCATCGAGTACCTCTATCTGCAGTTCGTTTCGATCACCGGACGAATCTGCGGCAAGGGCATTCCGGCCGATCACTGGGAGTCGGTTGCCGAGAAGGGCTTCCAGCTGGTCTACGGCGCGACGGTCAATCTCTTCCTCAACCGGCACGGCGAGTACCTCGGCTACGGCCCGCAGGACAAAGAGCTGGTCGGCATCCCCGAGCCCGATACTTTCTGCCAACTGCCTTGGGACAAGCGGGTCGCCCGGGTCTTCTGCACCCTGTTCCGCAACCGCGAGGAGCGGCAGGATCCCGGCGCCTACCTGACCGCCGACTGCCGCGGCAACCTGCGGCGCATCCATGAAGAGTTCAAGCAGGAGCACGGCGGCCTGCATCTGAGGGCCGGCACCGAGCCGGAGATGATGTGGCTGAAGCGCGGCGAGGACGGCAAGCCGGACGGCGGCTTCTCCAACCCCTACTGCTATCACATCGATCAGTTCGAGAGCCTGCGCCCGGTCTACATGAAGGTGATCGACTACTGCCGCGCCATGGGCCTCGACATGATCCAGGGCGACCACGAGGACGCGCCGGGCCAGCTCGAGCTCAACTTCACTTTCGACGACCCCATGCGCAACTCGGACCGGCTGACCACCTACCGGCAGATCTGCGCCCAGGTCGCCCGCGAGTTCAACCTGATCGCCTGCTTCATGTCGAAGCCCTTCATGGGCGTCTCCGCCTCGGGCTGCCACCACAACATCTCGTTCTGGCGCGGCGGCGAGGAGGGGCTGAAGCTGCTCGGTCAGCAACGCGACAATCTACCGGCCATGCCCGGCTGCTTCACCTATCTCTCGGGCGGCGAGAATACCTTCATGCCGGACACCGACGACCCGCAGATGCCGGGCAAGGTCGGCCTGCAGGTGGTCGGCGGAATCGTCGAGCATCTCGGTGCTCTGACCGCCATCGGCTGCTCGACCGTGAACTCCTACCGCCGGCTGTGGGACACCGGCTTCTGGGCTCCGGTCTTCGCCGACTGGGGCTACCAGAACCGCACCACGGGCCTGCGTATCTCGGCGCCGGGGCGCTTCGAGTACCGCGCCGTGGACTCCATGGTGAACCCCTATCTGATGGGCGCCGCGATTCTCAAAGCGGCCGACGACGGCATCAAGCGCGATATCGACCCGGGCCCGCCGGAGGACCGCAACATTTACCAGGCCATGGAGGCCGGCAAAGAGGTGCGGCGCCTGCCCATGACTTTGGGCGATGCCCTGGCGGCCCTGTCCAAGGACGAGGTCATCAAGGCCGCCATGCCGGGCGAGATGTACCGCCTCTACGACGAATACAAGCGCGACGAATGGGAGCGCTTCCTGCACACCACGACGGAGTGGGATCTGGAGACCTATCTCGACTGCCTGCCCTAGTTCAGGAACGAGAAGAAACGCAATCGGTCCGCCGCTCCGAGAGAGGGCGGGGGCCGGCCCTCAGAGAAGGAGAGAGCAAGGCATGTGTGGAATCGCTGGGCTCATTCATCGAGGCAAGTCCTCGAACGTGGGCGCCGAAATGACCGCGATGCTGCAGGCACTGAAGCACCGGGGACCGGACTCCACTGGCTTCGCCGTCTACGGCGCGCCAAAGGAAGGTCTCTTCGTCATGCGCTTCAAGCTGGCCGAGCAGGAGGACCTGGCGCAGGGTTTCGCCATCCATCAACAACTGCGCGACCGCAAGGCCGAGGTGGACCGGCGCATCGAAAGCTCGGGCGCCAAGATCCACGATTCGGAACAGGCGACCGAGTACGCCTTCCGCTATCACCTGAAGTTCGACGGCGACATGCGCCGCCTGGCCGACTACATCGAGGA
>JANQIA010000424.1 GCA_028282405.1 Rhodovibrionaceae bacterium | reverse complement strand
TTCGGCTCTGGGCTGGCGCCGCGTTCCCTTCATCTGGTTCGGCACGCTGCTGCAGTTCGGCGGCCTGGCGATCATGCCCTTCGCCTTGCTGGTGCTCTCCGCCGATCAACTGCACGGCCCGGAGGAAGCCCGCTACATCGGTGCAGCCCTGGCCTTCCTCCTGGTCGGCGCCGGCCTGCACACCACCCAGACCGCTGGCCTCGCCCTGGCGACGGATTTGGCGCCGGCCGAGTCCCGACCGCGGGTCGTGGCGCTGCTCTATGTCATGCTGCTGCTCGGCATGGTCGTCAGCGCCTTCATCTTCGGCCTGCTTCTCGGCGACTTCGACCCCGGCCGTCTCATCCAGATCATCCAGGCGGCGGCTGTGGTCACCGTCGTGCTCAACGTCATCGCCCTGTGGAAACAGGAGGTGCGGGCGCCGGAACGGACGCGCAAGGACCTGCCCCGGCCGAGCTTCGCCGAGGCCTGGCGCGACATTCAGGACGGCGGCCGGACCAAGCGTCTGCTCGTCGCCGTCTTCCTCGGAACCGCCGGCTTCTGCATGCAGGACATTCTGCTGGAGCCTTACGGCGGCGAGGTCCTCGGCCTCAACGTCGGTGCTACCACCTTGCTGACTGCCATCCTGGCCGGCGGCTCGCTGTTCGGCTTCGCCTTGGCCGCCCGCGCGCTGACGCGCGGCTTCGATCCCTTCCGCCTGGCAGCACTCGGCTGCCTGACCGGCATCTTCGCTTTTGCTGCGGTCATCTTCGCCGCCCCGCTCGAGTCCGCCGGCCTCTTCCGCGTTGGCACGGCGCTGATCGGTTTCGGCGGCGGCCTGCTGGCGGTCGGCACCCTGACCGCTGCTATGGCGATCGCCGACAGCGACACGTCCGGCAACGGCCTGGCGCTGGGCGCCTGGGGTGCGGTGCAGGCGACGGCAGCCGGCGGCGGCATCGCCCTCGGCGGCCTGCTGCGCGACTTGGTGAGCGGGCTCGCGGCCGCCGGCCACCTGGGCCCCGGGCTGACGTCGGCGGATATCGGCTACTCGGTCGTCTACCACTTGGAAATTCTCCTGCTTTTCGCGGCGCTGGTCGCCATCGGCCCACTGGTGCGCAGCCGCGCGTCGGCCGATTGGCACGGCAGCCGACAGGGGTCGGGTCGTTTCGGCCTGGCCGACATGCCCGGATAGTCCGGGCAGCGTCACAACAGTTTGTGGATGGAGGTTTGGTCTCATGGAAACCGGCGCGATCACCAACGAAATCGATGTGGCGCAACTGGTTCTCTACGCCTTCTGGCTATTCTTCGCAGGCCTTATCTTTTACCTGCGCATGGAGGACAGGCGTGAGGGCTACCCTCTGGAGTCGGAAGTGACGGGAGAGCCGATCGACCCGGGTGCGATCTACGGTCCTTCGCTGAAAACCTTCAAGCTGCAGGACGGCACCATAACCGACACCATGCGTCCGGACAGGCGGCCGCTCGCGCTCAAGCAAACGGAGGCCTTTTCCGGTTCGACCTTCGAGCCGACCGGCAACCCGATGGTCGACGGTGTCGGTGCGGCAGCCTGGGTCGAGCGCCGCGATGTGGTCGACATGACCGGTGCCGGCGAGCCCCGGATCGTTCCCATGCGTCTGCTTCCGGAGTACTCGGTCGCCGAACAGGACATCGATCCGCGCGGCCTTCCGGTGATCGGCTGCGACGGGGAAGTGGCCGCCACGGTGAAGGACATCTGGCTCGACCGCGGCGAGTGCTTCATCCGCTATCTCGAGCTGGAACTTCTGCAGGATCAGAAAGCGGCGCCGGCTCCTGCGCCGGTGGCCGAAGCCCCTGCCGTCGAAGCCCCGGTCGTCGAAGCCCCTGCCGAGGCGGCGACAAGTGACGATGCGCCGGCAGGCGAGATTCCGGCCGATCCGGCGCCTGCTCCGGCCCCTGCGGCCCCGGCTCCGGCGGTTCATGCCCCAACGGGCGCGCTCCTGATGCCGATGACCATGGTCCGCCTGTCATCCAGGCCCGCGCAGGTGAAGACGGGCTCGATCCGCAGCGATCAGTTCGCCGACGTGCCGCGGACCAAGAGCACCGACCAGATCACCCTGCTCGAGGAGGAGAAGGTCATGGCCTACTACACCGGCGGCTATCTCTACGCCGAGCCCGAGCGCACGGAGCCCATCATCTAAGGCGCGCGATCGAGGCCGCAGCCGCAGCTTTTGGAGAGACAGAACGATGTGCGAGATCGAAGTCGAGCAAATCCCCGGGCTCCC
>JANQIA010000418.1 GCA_028282405.1 Rhodovibrionaceae bacterium | reverse complement strand
AAGGACCTCAAGGTCGGGCTCTTCATCGCCTGAACTCAGCAACGGAAGGACAGCGGGATGACGCTGCGTCGTGTCGTGGTCACGGGCGTCGGCATCGTGTCGAGCATCGGAAACAACGCCGCCCAGGTGACCGACTCCCTGCGCGGCGGCCGCTCGGGCATCGTCTTCGCCGAGGACTATGCGGAGCACGGCTTTCGCAGCCAGGTCAAAGGCAACCTCGACATCGATCTCGCCGATCACATCGATCGCCGGCTGCTGCGCTTCATGGGCGACGGCGCCGCCTACAACTACATCGCCATGCAAGAGGCCATCGCCGACGCCGGGCTGACCGAGGGCGAGGTCAGCCATGAGCGGACCGGTCTGATCATGGGCTCAGGCGGGCCCTCGACCCAGAACCAGGTCGCCGCCGCCGACATCGCGCGGGAAAAGGGCGTCAAGCGCATGGGCCCCTACATGGTGCCGCGCTGCATGTCCTCGACCAACTCCGCCAACCTCTCGACCGCCTTCAAGATCAAGGGCCCGAGCTACTCGATCTCCTCGGCCTGCTCGACCTCGGCGCACTGCATCGGCAACGGCGCCGAGCTCATCCAGTGGGGCAAGCAGGATGTGGTCTTCGCCGGCGGCGGCGAGGAATTGCACTGGACGCTCTCCATGCTGTTCGACGCCATGGGCGCCATGTCCGGGGGCTACAACGACCGGCCCCAGGCGGCCTCCCGCCCCTTCGATACCGGCCGCGACGGCTTCGTCATCTCCGGCGGCGGCGGCGTGGTGGTGCTCGAAGAGCTGTCCCACGCCAAGGCGCGCGGCGCCAAAATCTACGCCGAGCTGGTCGGCTTCGGCGCGACCTCCGACGGCGCCGACATGGTCGCCCCCTCCGGCGAAGGGGCCGTGCGCTGCATGCGCCAGGCGCTCTCGACCATGGGCAACACCCGGGTCGACTACATCAACACCCACGGCACCTCGACCCAGGTGGGCGACGGACCGGAGCTGCGCGCCATCAAGGAAGTCTTCGGCGCCGACCTGCCGCGCATCAACTCGACCAAGTCGATGACCGGTCACGCCCAGGGCGCCGCCGGTGCCACCGAGGCGATCTATTCGCTGCTGATGATGGAGAACGGCTTCGTCTCGCCCTCGCTCAACCTGGAGACCCCGGATCCCGAGGCCGAGGGCATGCCGATCGTCACCGGCCAGGCCGAGGAGCTTGAGCTGAACTGCGTGCTGACCAATTCCTTCGGGTTCGGCGGCACCAACGCATCGCTCGCTTTCAAGCGGCTCGAGGCTTGATAGGGGCGATCGCGAAATGAAGCTCATGGAGGGTAAGCGCGGCCTGATCATGGGGGTCGCGAACGATCACTCAATCGCTTGGGGCATCGCCCGCGAGCTGCACGGCCAGGGCGCCTCGCTGGCCTTCACCTATCAGGGCGAAGCCTTCGGCAAGCGGGTGCGGCCTCTCGCCGACTCGGTCGGCTCCAACCTGGTGCTGCCCTGCGACGTCAGCTCGGAAGAGGATCTCGACCGCACCTTCGATGAGCTCAAGTCGGCCTGGCAGAGCCTCGATTTCGTGGTCCACGCCATCGCCTATTCCGACAAGCAGGAATTGCGCGGCCAGTACATCGACACGACGCGGGAGAACTTCGCCCGCACGCTCGACATCTCCTGCTACTCCTTCACCAGCGTCTCGCGCCACGCCATGGGCATGATGAACGGCGGCGGCTCGCTGCTGACCCTGAGCTATCTCGGCGCCGAGCGGGTGACCCCGAACTACAACGTCATGGGCATCGCCAAGGCGGCGCTGGAGGCTTCGGTGCGCTATCTCGCCGTCGACCTCGGGCCGATGAACATCCGGGTCAACGCCATCTCGGCCGGGCCCATGCGCACCCTGGCCGGCTCGGCCATCTCCGATGCGCGTTTCGTCTACGGCTGGAGCCGCGACCACGCGCCGCTCAAGCGCCCGGTCGCCCTGGAAGAGGTCGGCCGCGCCGGGCTCTACTTCCTCTCCGACCTCTCGGCGGGCGTGACCGGAGAGGTGCAGCATGTCGACTGCGGCTACAACGCCATCGGCATCCCCCACCCCGCCCGCATGAAGGACAGCTCGGCGGGGTGAGTAGCGTAGTTCTCTGCGCAGCTCGGCGTCCTTGTGCTTCAGTCTTGCCCGAGTTGGGCGGTGCATCGTCGAAAGCCGTCAGGTTGGGCATGGCCCCCCTCTGAGTTTTTGATGACTTCCGGCTACCCTTTCTTGTTGCCAAACGGCTACTCCGCTTCCAGCAGAGCATATTCAGCAGAGGCCTTGTCCTTTTCAATAAGCTCTGCAATGGCCTTTCTTTGCTGAAGCGTTAGAACCTCTGCACCCGTTTGTCTTTCTAGTTCATTCAACCTTTCAAGTATGAGTAAGCGGCCTTCTATTGTGAATGGCCCTAGCCCCGCCGAACCATTCCTTCTTTTTTTGCAGCGCATATCTGGATTGTTTCGAAACTCTGCCAGCCAGTTGCGGAATTCGAAGAAGGGCCTTAATTCATCGTGGCCGGACTGAATCAAATTCGAAGCCGAACGGTCTTTTCTAACGACAGTACATGTCCAACAGCCGAATCTCGACTTCGAGCACGGTTTATCTTGAAAATCCCTCATTGTCGGACATTCGCCACTCCCATCTTTATAAATCTGCGCAAGTTTGAAGGGGTCAATCGCAATTGGCCCTTTACCTCCACAAAGAAGGTCCCAAACATCTGCAGTCTCATAGTCTATAATCGGCGTAATCAGCGAAGCATTTGGAAATCCATCTTTCTGCTTCTGTAGTAACATTTCGCCATCGTCTCTACTAACTAGGCTTCTTAGTGCCCTGTCTCTTTGTCGACTCTCACCAAAGCGCGTTCCAATTGCTATCCAGCTACGGCAGTTTTTGCTAGAGAGAAACTGCCGCATTGGCCGGATTCGGATATCTTTTGTACACCATCGAAAGGAATTTGTTGGTGATGGATATCCCCGACCGATAATTCTCACAAAGAAACTTTGTTCTACGCGCGGCTCAACTACAACTGACGTAACCGGCAGCGAAATAGATCGCGCTTCCTCTTCGATTTTTACTAAAGTAGACTTGGCATGGCGATCTATTATTGGGTTTTCCACCTGAGTATCACAATATATTACTGTTACTCGTTGCTCCTTCAAATTGTATTTTTTCAAACACATCCAAAGTAGAGATACCACCGCGCTACTATCTTTGCCGCCGCTATAGCCGATGAATATCGGAGCGTTTATTCTACTAAGCAAATCTCGTAATTCCGAGACCCTATTTTCATGATCTTTCATTCTTGGTCTCTACGGCGGCTTCGAGTTTTTTCAGTAAATCATCTTTATAGTGGAGTATTATGTATTCGCACTGCTCTCTGCCAAGCCGTCTGTGTTTTTCTGTGATTAATGATGAAAAGAAGAAAGATAATAAAAATATAATTACTAGCCCCGTTATCGGATAACCGGCTTTACCAAAATCAAAGGCAAGGCTGCTTAAATTGTATCCGCATATGACTGAGACAGAGAAGCAAAGTACGCCAATTATCGAGCAAGCACGCAGGTCGGCTACCGATGTCCATAGCACGCCATTCCATCTTATAATTTCTGATTTCTTCTCCAAGCTCTTGTCATGATCGACATACTGATAAAAAATATGTCTCAACTCCTTCCATTTTATTTGCTCCAGCTCTGGGTTAGTTTTTAGGAAAGGTTCAACAAGAATGTCTCTGATGTTAATATTTACTCTCTTGTGATAAAAGTTATTTGACAGCTCGCGTAAACCACTGACCGAGTACATAAATCCTAAAACTAAGGAAACTAAAAGTTTGGTAACATCCAGATATGTAGTGGGAATGGGTAAATCGCACCATTTAGTCGTCCAACAGAATATAACTAGCAGCCCGTACAGCATTACACCTGGAATAATGAAGCGCCACCACTTCTGCTGCGCTAGCTTCATGTATCATTTCCAGTACTGCTAAGCGTTACCTAACTTCTTTAAGCTGAAACGATAGTAAGTGACTCAAATGCCGTCAAGCGAGTATTCTACTACGAGTGGCGGGCAGAGTTAAGTCGGCAGTGTCAGCGGCCTGAAAAGCAAGGTATTGCTTTGACCACGCCGGAGATCGAGCTCAGCTGCTCAGCCGCAACTCAGCGCCTTGGCGATGGCCGGAATGTCGTCGGTGATGATGGCGTCGATGCCCCAGCCGTCGAGCAGGACAGCGCGCGCCGGGTCGTTGACCGTATAGGCCAGCGTGCGATAGCCGGCGTTGCGCAGCTCCGCGACCGTTTCCCCGTCCAGCAAGTCCTCTCGGGCGTGCACGCTGTAGCAGTCCAGGCGCGAGACCCGCTCCTGCCAGTCTGCCGGAACCGCTTCGAAGAGATGGCCGCGGGCGATCTCCGGGGCCAAGGCCTGGGCAACCTCCAGGCAGGGCTCGCGGAAGCTGCTGATCAGGGGCGGCGGCAGTTGCGCCGGCCAGTGTCCTTTCAGCTCCACCACGACGGCCTCGGCCGTCTCGCGTTCGCGGCCCGGCGCCGGCTTGATCTCCAGGTTGGCACCAAGGCCGAGCTCGGCCAGGAGGAGGAAGACCTGGCCGAGGGTCGGAATCGCCTCGCCTTCGAAGTCGCCGTGAAACCAGCGCCCGGCATCCAGCGCGCTCAAGTGATGGTAGGGCGTCTGGGCCACGGCCTGGGCGAAGCCGGTGGTGCGTGTGAGGTCGTAGTCGTGGTGCATCACCGGGACCCGGTCCTGGGTCAGCATGACGTCGAATTCGACCCAAGCGACCCCCAAGGCCGCCGCCTTGCGCAGGCTCGCCAAGGTGTTCTCCGGCGCATGCGCCGCCGCCCCCCGGTGCCCGATGATCTTGGGAAGCTCCATGCCTCACCCCCTAGCACGCGCGACCGGGCCTAAGATACCGTCGGCTCGCCGGCGAGTGGCAGGTGGATGCTACGTCGCCGGCCCAAGCGCTTTGCCGCGCTCGATCAGCGTCCTGATGACGCTCAAGAAGCGGTCGCCGGTGGCGCCGACCGGACAGGCCCAATAGTCCATGGCGCCCTGACAGACTTCGAACAGCCGGGCCGACGCGCGCGCATCCTTGCCGCAGATGACGATCGCGCCCGTGCGCCCCATCGTCCGCAGGTGGGAATGCAGCCAAGCCACGAAGCCGATGGCGCTTGGGCCGTCCTCGGCAAAGCGGAAGCAGACCACCTTGAAGCGGCCTCCCTCGCCCGAACCCGGCTCTGCCGGAACGAACTGGTGCCAGGAGGCGCCGTCTCTCACGCAGGCCAGAGCGTCTGCCCTCGGCGCCTCGCCATCCGCCATGGCTTTCCAGAGATAATCCTGGTCGAAAAACTCCGTGTCGGCCTGGGCGATGACGCGGCACAGCCGCTCGTCGAAGGCTCGGTCGCTTTCCTGCATGGACTGCCCTCCCGCTGGACTCCGTCCACAACGTAGCGGACAAAGAAAAACGGCTGCCAAGCTTATCGGGCATGGCAGCCGTTACTCTTACCTAGCGCTGAAGCGCTGCACTGTTCCGTCCCACTCCCCCTCCCGACCACCCAATAGGGTACCATGCCATGGGTGGTCGGGAGGGGGAGCGGGCCGGAGCCGAGCGCAGCTTTGCTGCGTCTACATTAAGACGCCTCGCGGACCTCGAGCTCTTCGCCGGTCTCTTGGTCGACGACCTTCATGGAGAGCTTGACCTTGCCGCGGTCGTCCATGCCCAGGCACTTGACCCAGACCATGTCGCCCTCGTTGACAACGTCGGTCACCTTGCCGACCCGCTGCGGGGCGAGCTGGCTGATGTGGACCAGGCCGTCGCGGGTGCCGAGGAAGTTCACGAAGGCGCCGAAGTCGACCACCTTCACGACCTTGCCGTTGTAGATCTTGCCGGGCTCCGGCTCGGCGACGATGGACTGGATCCAGTCGATCGCCTTCTGCATGGCATCGGAGTCGACCGAGGCCACGGTCACCGTGCCGTCGTCCTCGATGTCGATCTTGGCGCCGGTGGTCTCGACGATCTCGCGGATGACCTTGCCGCCCGTGCCGATGACTTCGCGGATCTTCTCCTTGTTGATCTGGAAGGAGGTGATGCGCGGCGCATGGTCGGAGACATGATCGCGAGCGTGGTCGATGGCCTTGGCCATCTCGCCCAGGATGTGCAGGCGGCCGTCGCGCGCCTGGTCGAGGGCGATCGCCATGATCTCCTTGGTGATCGAGGTGATCTTGATGTCCATCTGCAGCGAGGTGATGCCGTTCTCCGTGCCGGCCACCTTGAAGTCCATGTCGCCGAGATGGTCCTCGTCGCCCAGGATGTCGGAGAGCACGGCGAAGTCGTCGTTCTCCTTGATCAGGCCCATGGCGATGCCGGCCACCGGGTGCGGCAGAGGCACGCCGGCATCCATCAGCGCCAGCGAGGTGCCGCAGACCGTGGCCATTGAGGAGGAGCCGTTGGACTCGGTGATCTCGGAGACGATGCGGATGGTGTAGGGGAAGGCCTCCTTGCTCGGCATCAGCGGCCGGACGGCGCGCCAGGCCAGCTTGCCGTGGCCAATCTCGCGGCGGCCCGGGGAGCCCATGCGGCCCGCTTCACCGACCGAGTAGGGCGGGAAGTTGTAGTGCAGCAGGAAGCCCTCGCGGTACTCGCCTTCCAGGGCGTCGATGATCTGCTCGTCCTGGCCGGTGCCCAGAGTGGCCGTGACCAGCGCCTGGGTTTCGCCGCGGGTGAACAGCGAGGAGCCATGGCTGCGCGGCAAGATGCCGACCTCGCTGACGATCGGGCGCACCGTCTTGGTGTCGCGCCCGTCGATGCGCTGGCCGGTCTTGAGGATGTCGCCGCGGACGATGTCGCTCTCCAGCGATTTGAAGACCTTGCCGAAGAGGGCAAGCTTCTCCTCGTCCTCCCCTAGGCTCTCCAGGGCGGCGGCCTTGACCACGTCGATGGCGTCGTGCCGCTCCATCTTGTCGGCATGGCCGTAAGCGGCGGAGAGCTGCGCGCCGAAAGCACCCTTGAGCTCGTCGTAGAGCGCCTGCTTGGCCGGCGGGTCTTCCGAGACCTCGCGCGGCTCCTTGGCGGCCTTCTCGGCGAGATCGATGATGGCGTTGAGCACCGGCTGCATCTGCTCATGACCGAAGGTGACGGCGCCGAGCATGACCTGCTCGGGGAGCTGCTGGGCCTCCGACTCCACCATCAGGACGCCTTCGTGGGTGCCGGCCACGACCAGGTCGAGGTCGGTGTCCTGCATCTGATCGGCGGTCGGATTGAGGATGTACTGATCGTTCTTGTAGCCGACCCGGGCGGCGCCGATGGGGCCGAGGAAGGGCAGGCCGGAGAGGGTCAGGGCGGCCGAGGCGCCGACCATGGCGACGATGTCGGGATCGTTCTCCATGTCGTGGCTCAGCACCGTGCAGACGACCTGCGTCTCGTTGCGATAGCTCTTGTGGAACAGCGGCCGGATGGGACGGTCGATCAGGCGGGAGACCAGGGTCTCCTTCTCGCTCGGGCGCCCCTCGCGCTTGAAGAAACCGCCGGGAATCTTGCCGGCGGCGAAGGTCTTCTCTTGGTAGTTGACGGTGAGCGGGAAGAAATCGATGCCCTCCCGCGGGCTCTTGGCGCCCACGGCGGTGCAGAGCACGATGGTCTCGCCGTAGCTGGCGAGCACGGCCCCGTCGGCCTGTCGGGCGATGCGGCCCGTTTCCAGGGTCAGCGTGCGGCCGCCCCACTCGATGGATACTTTCTGAGGATTCAGCATGGTCTACTTTCTTTCTCGAACGAGCCGTCGATTGGCAGACCGGACCCACGCAGGAAGCACGGCACGCGTGCCTCTTCCGTCGGCCCGGCACATCACAAAGGCCGCCCGGCTCATGGCGGCCTCTGCTCTTGAACAGTAAGTGATTGGCAGCCGCGCGGAGACAAGGCCGGCGGCGCGACAAGTCGTTGTCGCCGCCGGCGTCTCGCGCCGCAGGGCCGGTCCGCCGGAAATCAGCGGCGCAGCCCCAACTGCTGGATCAGGCTGTCGTAGCGACCCTGTTCCTTCTTCTTCAGGTAGTCGAGCAGACGACGACGCTGCCCCACCATGACCAGGAGGCCGCGGCGGGAGTGGAAGTCGTGCTTATGCTCACGCATATGCTCGGTGAGGTTCCGGATCCGCTCGGTCAAAATGGCGACCTGAACCTCGGGGGAGCCCGTGTCCCCTTCGGACCGGGCGTACTCCTTGACGAGCTCTGTCTTGCGCTCGGCGGTAATGGACATGTTTCTTTATCTCCGCGGCATCTCAAAGGTTGATGACTCGAACGGGGCGGATTTCTCCGGCCTCCAGCCGCGATATGGCAACCAGCTTGCCCGCAGCCATGGCACAGAGAACATCCCCATTCTCGAAGCCGCGGATCCGCTCTGCGTTGTTGCGGGCCAGCATTGAAATGGCCTGGCCGCTTCGCAGCTTGCTCGCTTCCATGTCGGTCAAGGCCAACGCCGGGATGCCGTCCAGCGCCGTCTCCACCGGAAGCAGGGCTTCCGCAGCGCGCGCACTCTGCGCGAGCTCCTCTAGATAGTCCAGCGAAATCGCATCCTCTTCGCGGAAGGGGCCGACGGCCAGGCGGCGCAGCGCCGAAACGTGGCCGCGGCAGCCCAGGGCGTCGCCCATATCGCGCGCCAGGCTGCGCATGTAGGTGCCCTTGCCGCAGCCGACCTCGAAGACCGCATGGTCCTCGTCGGGGCGGTCGACCAGCTCCATCCACTCGACGAAGACCGTGCGCGGCTTGAGCTCGACGGTCTCCCCCTCGCGGGCCAGGTCATAGGCCCGCTGTCCGGCCACCTTGATGGCCGAATAGGCCGGCGGCACCTGCTCGATCTCGCCCTCGAACTTGGGCAGCAGCGCCTCGATCTCCGCTTTGTCGGGCCGCTTCGGGTCCTCGGCGACGACCTTGCCTTCGCTGTCGTCGGTGTCGGTCGCCTGGCCCCAGCGCACGGTGAAGCGATAGGTCTTGTCGCCCTCCATGACATAGGAGACCGTCTTGGTCGCCTCGCCGAAAGCGAGCGGCAGCACGCCGGTTGCCAGCGGGTCGAGGGTGCCGCCGTGCCCGGCTTTCTGGGCGTCGAGGATACGGCGGGCGCGGTTGACCACCTCGGTCGAGGTCATCCCGGCCGGCTTGTCGACGATCAGCCAGCCGCTGATCGCCTGGCCCTTGCGCTTACGCGCCACGGCTCGCCTCCTCCTCGTCCTGAGAGGCGTTGTCCTCTGGGGCGCCCTCGCCGCTTTCGATGTCGTGCCGCACCCGTTCGTGGCGCAGCAGGGCGCCGATGCGTTCGGCCTCGTCGAAGGAGCGGTCGGCCTGGAAGCTGAGCCGCGGGGTGAAGCGCAGGTTGAGGTGGCTGGCCAGGGCGTGGCGCAGGAAGGGCATGGCCTTGCGCAGGCCCTCGACCGCCGCCGCCATGCTCTTGCCGCCCAAGGGCGTGACGAAGACCGTGGCGTTCTTGAGGTCCGGGCTCATCCGCACCTCGGTCACGGTGATGGTGAGCTCGGCCAGCTCCGGCTGATGCAGGTCCTCCTCCATCAGGATACGCGCCAGGCTGTGGCGAATCTCTTCGCCGACCCTCAGCTGGCGCTGGCTGGGCGCTTTTCCACGGCTACGACTCACGATTCCGGCCTCCAAGAAGGCGGCGGCACAAGGGCGGCTTGAGCGCCCTTAAAGGGTCCGCGCGACCTCCACCACCTCGTAGCATTCGATGCGGTCGCCGACCTGGATGTCCTGGTAGCTCTCGAAGGCCATGCCGCATTCGTAGCCCTGCTGGACCTCGCGGACCTCGTCCTTGAAGCGGCGCAGGGTCTTCAGCTTGCCTTGGTGGATCACCACGTCGTCGCGCAAGAGACGCACGCCGGCGCCGCGCTTGACCTTGCCTTCCGTCACCATGCAGCCGGCCACCTTGCCGACCTTGGTGATGTTGAAGACCTCGCGGATCTCGGCGTAGCCCAGGAACTCCTCGTTCTGGTCCGGCGAGAGCATACCCTCGAGCGCCGACTTCACCTCGTCGATCACCTCGTAGATGATCGAGTAGTAGCGGATCTCGACGCCGTCGCGCCGCGCCAGGTCACGGGCCTGGGCGTTGGCACGCACGTTGAAGGCGATGATCAGCGCCTCGGACGCCCGCGCGAGCGTCACGTCGGACTCGTTGACGCCGCCCACGGCCGAGTGCAGCACCCGGACGTTGACTTCGTCGTTGCCGAGCTT
>JANQIA010000388.1 GCA_028282405.1 Rhodovibrionaceae bacterium | reverse complement strand
CAGCTCGTGACCGGCTCCTACATGGACTACTGCCTGCCGCGCGCCGACGATCTGCCGAGCATCGAGACGGGCATGAACGAGGTAGCCTGCCCGCACAATCCCATCGGTGTGAAGGGGGCAGGGGAATCCGGAGCCACCGGCGCGCCGGCGGCCGTGATCAATGCCGTGATCGATGCCTTGTCACCGCTCGGGATCACCAGCATCGACATGCCGGCGACACCGGAACGGGTCTGGCGCGCTATACGTGAAGCGGAAGTTGGCTAAGCTCTGGGCAGCCGGCCTCAGCCGGTGCGCCAGGCGATGCTCCCCTTGCAGCGGCCGCAGACGCGGTCGCCGGCCCACTCGCTTGGAAAGCGCTCACCGCACTTGAGGCAGTCGCGCTCCTTGGCCTGCAGGTTGCTTTCGGCTTCCTTGTGAAACAGCTCTTTCATGCACGCTATATGGGGTTTTTTCGCGCGTTTTCCAGCCCAAACCGGAATTATCGTTCCATAACAGCGCCTTGTAAGCGTTTCTTATGATTGGGTTTCTTGATCTTTGTCTGCCCGGCGCGCCGGCTAAGAGGGGCTATCTCAGCGTCACGTCGATCTCCCCAACGCCCTGGACGCCGCCGTGGAGGCGCTGGCCCCGGGTGACCGCGCCGACGCCGGCGGGAGTACCGGTGAAGATCAGGTCGCCGGGCTCCAGCCGGTCGTAGCGGGAGACCTGAGCGATCAGCTCTGGGATGGACCAGGTGAGCTGCGAAAGGTCGCCGTCCTGGCGTAGGGTGCCGTCCACGTCCAGCCAGATGCGGCCCTTGTTCGGATGACCGATCTCGGTGGCCGGGACGATGGCGCCGATGGGCGCCGATTGGGCGAAGGCCTTGCCGACTTCCCAGGGACGCCCGGCTTTCTTGGCCTCGCCCTGCCGATCGCGCCGGGTGAGGTCGATTCCCACGGCATAGCCGTAGACCAGGTCGAGGGCATCGCTCTCTGCCACCGCGCTGCCGCCTTTGCCGAGCGCGACGACCAGCTCGATCTCATGATGCAGATCTTCGGTCATCGGCGGGTAGTCGACGTTCGCGCTGTCGATGGCGAGCGCCCAGGCCGGCTTCATGAAATAGAAGGGCGCCTCGCGGTCAGGGTCGTGCCCCATCTCGCGGGCATGCTCGGCGTAGTTCCGCCCGATGCAGAAGACCCGGCGCACAGGGAAGCGCGCTTCGCTGCCTTCGACCGGCAGAGACGGATTGGCGGGAAAGGGAAAGACGTAGTTGGACCCGGACGGGGCAGCGGATGCCGACATGGAGGCTCAGACTCTCTCTTAAGGATGATAGAGAAGAGAGCCTTAACCGGACTGCCCGCTTAGGCCAAGCCGGAGACGATGCGCGCAGGCTACTCTAGCTGCGCACAGGCGCCTTGGCGCTGGTCTTGAAGATCGTGAGGGCGGCGGTGAGGCTGCCGGCGATGCTGCCGGCCGCGCCGGAGACCATCAGGACGGACTGGGCCGAGACCTGAATGAAGAGCGTGCCAATCAGGGTGATGACCAAGGCGACCATCGCGGAGAAGGCGCCTCCCGTCATGCAGACAATGCAAAAGCGCCGCAGCAGCGTCCCCATATCAACCTCCCCCTATGCGTTCAACCCCAAACGACTGTCGGGGAGTATATGATATCGCCGGCTGGTCTATCAAGTAAAAAATCGGATTCGTTAATAGTTAATCTTGTATTTGTCTTATTTACTTTATTTCTATAAGAAAAGCGGCCCAAGGCCAGCGGAGCTCATCCTGCTCGGTCAAGGGCTGACCGTCGCGCCGCTGGTAGACCAGCCAGGTCGGCCCGCGCTGTCCCAGGCCGAGATAGCGCCCGTCCTGCTTGATCGCGAGCAGCCAGTCGTAGCTCTCGAGGTCGGCGGCCGAGATCTCCGACGCGAAGCCATCGAGTGCCAGGACCGTGATGTCCTTATTCTCCCCACCCACGGCCTTGAGAACGTCGCTCAGCCAGGGACCTTCCAGCGTCGTGGGCTCAATGAGCGTGGCGACTTCGACGTCGATGCTCTGCATGCCCAAGCTCTCCAACATGGCACGGTCGAATTCCGCTGCCGCGGTGAAGCTTCTGTCGTGGTAGGCGAAGAAGAGGTCTTGCTTCCCTTGCGAGGGCGGGCGGTTGGTATCCTCGATGTCGCCCGTGATCGTCAGGACCACCGGCCCCTTTGCCGGCTCCAAGGCCATGGCCGGCGTGAGCAAGGGCAGAAGCAAGATAGTCGAAGCGGCGACCAGCGCCAGAAGCGGACGCGGTAAAGGCATGGACATCTCCCTTGTGTTCCCGGTCTCTCCGGGCGCAGCGCTCGCGGGCTATTCGTCGCCGGGTTGCGGGCCGTCATAGCCCTCGATGATCAGGGCCTCGGACTGGGACGCCCTGTTTCGAATGGCCAGCGCCGCTTGGTAGCCCGGCGAACGGTAGCACTCGAGTGCCGCCTGATAGCTCGGGAACTCGATAACGACGTGGCGTGTGCGCTGCTCGCCTTGGGTTACCTCAAACTGGCCGGCCCGCACTAGAAAACGCCCGCCGTATTCGGCGATAGGGCCGGCGTTGGCGGCGACGTAGTCCTTGTAGACTTCCGGGTCATCCACGTCGACGTGGGCGATCCAGTATCCCTTCGGCATGGCGCGTCGCTCCCTTTCGATGCACTTAGGCTGCGTTCGGCTCAGCCGCCGGCGAGCTGCGGCAGCAGGAAGACCTCGCTATTGGGCGGTATGGGCTGGTACCAGGCGTCGCGGTAGATCTGTCCGTTGATCGCCACGGCGACCCCCTTGGCGAGCAGTGGCTTCAGCGCCGGATGCTCGTTCTCCAGGGTGGTCAGCATCTGCCGCACGTTGGCCGCCTCGACCTCGAAGGCCTCCTGCCCCCCGGCGGCGCCCTTGAGGGTGCCGCCGAGCTTCACCGTGATCATGCGCCGCGTCCGCCGTTGGCTTTCGCTCCGTCGATGGCCTTGAGGATCCGCGGCGGCGACATGGGTACCTGGGTCATGCGCACGCCTGCGGCATGGGAAACCGCGTTGGCGATGGCCGCGAGCGGCGGGACGATGGAGGTCTCGCCGACACCGCGCACGCCATAGGGATGACCGGGGTTCGGTATCTCGACGATCACGGTGTCGATCATCGGTACGTCCGAGGCCACGGGGATGCGGTAGTCCAGGAAGCCCGGATTCTGCAGCCGCCCGTCTTCGCCATAGATGTACTCCTCGTTGAGCGCCCAGCCGATGCCTTGCACGGCGCCGCCCTGGTACTGGCCCTCAACATAGCTGGGGTGGATGGCCTTGCCGGCATCCTGCACCACCAGGTAGCGCAGCACCTCGGTAGCTCCGGTCTCGGGATCGACCTCGACGTCGACCAGGTGGGTGGCGAAGCTGACGCCGGCGCCCTCGGCATTGGCCTCGTAGTGGCCGGCGATGGGACCGCCGGTGCTGCCAGAGACCTGGGCGATTTCGGCCAGCGACAGGGGCTCGAAGTCGCCAGCGTTGGGACCGGCAGGCTTTGCGTGGCCATCCTCCCACACCACCGCATCGGCCGGAATGCCCCACATGATGGCGGCTCGCTCGCAGAGCCGGGTGATGGCATCGCGTGCCGCCTCAATGGTGGCGAGGCCGCTGGAGAACGTGGTGCGGCTGCCCTCGGTGATGTCGTTGTAGCCGAGTGAGCTCGTGTCGGTGATCACCGCGCGCACGTTGTCGTAGGCGATCCCGAGCTCTTCGGCTGCCATCTGGCACATGGAGGCGCGGGAGCCGCCAATGTCCGGCGTGCCCAGCGCGAGAGCCACCGTGCCGTCGACGTTGATGTTCAGGTTGACGCAGGTCTGGCCGCCGAAGTTGAACCAGAAGCCGCAGGCGATGCCACGGCCCTGGTTGGGGCCGAGCGGTGCCTGGTAGTTCGGATGCGCCTTGGCGGCCTCCAGGGTCTCGATCAGGCCGATGCGCCCGTAGGTCGGGCCGTAGGCGGACTCCGTGCCTTCCTTGGCAGCGTTCTTCAGCCGGAAGTCGACCGGGTCCATTCCGATCTTGTCGGCGACCTCCGAAATCACGCTTTCGATGGCGAAGGCCGACATGGGCGCACCGGGTGCCCGATAGGCGGCCTGCTTGGGCCGGTTGGCGATCACGTCGTAGCCGTCGA
>JANQIA010000362.1 GCA_028282405.1 Rhodovibrionaceae bacterium | reverse complement strand
GAACTCACCGTTCCAGAAGAGGACCAGGCCGAAGGTCCATCGCATCCACTCGACCTGGTTCGGCGGCAGCACGGTCGAAAGCACCTGCACCGCCACCATAATGCCGAGAACGATCTTTATGACCGCGGGAAGCGTAACCATTGGGGAGCGGGTCGGCGGCTGCCAGCCTGAGTTTCGCCGGCCGACAGGCGTAAAAGTCTTACCGGGCGTGGGTGGCATAGTCGGAGAGGCGGCCGTCGAGCAGGGGGTTGGTCGGGTGGTGGCGAAGAAATGGTTCGCCGCGACCGGCTTGTCGAGTGATTTCGAGTGATCCAGTCAGGGAAACGCAATGAATTCAAGGCTCTTGAGCGTCATCTTTCTGGCCGTCTCCGCGGCAGCGGCCCGCGCCGACACTGTGCCCGATGTCCCGGTCCCGCCGAGCGGCGCCTGGCAATCGCCCCTGGAGCAGGAGCATCCCTTGGCCGGCCGTATCTGGGAGGCTGCGAGCGGGCAGTTCGTCCCGCCCGAAGCCTTGCTGCCCCGATTGCGGTCGGCGGACTATCTGCTGCTGGGAGAAACCCACGACAACGCCGACCATCATCGCCTTCAGGCCTGGCTGATCGGACAGGCCGGGGAGGGCGGAAAGCCGGCGGTGGTCTTCGAGATGATCAACGAGGACCAGTCGGAGGCTCTCGCGCGCTATCTCGACTCGGACTCACCCAGCGCGGCTGGGCTCGGCCCGGCCATCGGCTGGGAAGAGAGCGGCTGGCCCGACTGGGCCCTCTATCTGCCGATTGCCGAGGCCGCTCTGGCCAATGGTGCGGCTTTCAGGCCGGGAAGCCTGCCGAGCCGAGCCATTCGGGAGATCGGCATGCGCGGCCTGGCAGACAGCCGCTCGGCCGAGGAGCTCGAGCGTCTCGCGCTTTCGGAGGATTGGCCCGACGAATTAAGCGAGGAGCTTTATGCGGAGCTGGCAAAGTCCCATTGCGATCTTCTGCCGCCGAAGATGTTGCCGAGGATGGCAGAGGTTCAGCGCATGCGGGATGCCAAGCTCGCCGATGCCATGGTCGCGGCGCGTGCCGAAGGGCACGACCCGGCCATTCTCGTCGCCGGCACCGGCCATACCGGTCATCGCCGCGCCGTGCCGTGGTACTTGGAAGCACGCGAGGCGGACGGAACGGTCCTGAGCATCGCCCTGCTGGAAGTCATTCCGGGGGCCGAAGCGCCGAGCGACTACGAGCGGCGCGGAGACCACGACATTCTATGGTTCACGCCGCGCGCCGAGCGCAAGGACCCTTGCGAAGGCTTGGCGGAACGCCTGGGCAAATCCTCGGCAAGCGAGTAAGTTGCCGCGAAATGCTGCATTGCAGCATTGCAATTCACGGCCGAAAAGTGCTTGATCGCCGGGCTTTCGACAGAAACCGCCGCGGTGGGGAGTTTGATCTATGGATATCAGCCGCATTCCGCTTGGCGAGAACCCGCCGTTCGACGTCAATGTCATCATCGAGGTGACCATCGGCAGCGATCCGGTGAAGTACGAGCTGGATAAGGAAACCGGCGCCCTGTTTGTCGATCGCTTCCTGCACACGGCCATGCACTACCCCTGCAACTACGGCTTCATCCCCCATACGTTGTCGGACGACGGGGATCCTGTCGATGTGCTGGTCGTAGGGCCCTATCCCATCGTGCCCGGGGCCGTGGTGCGCACCCGCCCGGTGGGCGTCCTGATCATGGAGGATGAGAAGGGCGGCGACGAGAAGGTCTTGGCGGTGCCGGCGGACCAGCTACATCCCTATTACAAGAACGTTTCCTCCTACCGCGATCTGCCGCAGATCCTGCTCGACCAGGTCAGCCACTTCTTCGCCCACTACAAGGACCTGGAGGAGAACAAGTGGGTCGAGGTCAAGCGTTGGGGCGAGGCAGGCGAGGCCGAGAAGATGATCAACCAAGCCATCGAGCGCGCCACGGCGGCGGACGCCAAGGCGGCGGAATAGCTGCGCCTTTGCGCGCGGCGCTGAGGCACCGAAGCCGAAAGCGGCCTTCACCCGACCAATTCTCCTTTATGCTCAGCCTGTTGCTGCCTATCTTTTAGAGACGCAGGCGGAAAGGAGAACAGGGACCGTGCCGATCATCAGGCAGCTCCTCATGGCCGGGGTGAAGCGCGCGCTGCAAGACCCGGAAGTTCGCGCCAAGGCAGCCGACGTGGCGCAGAAGGAAGTCAAGCCACGCGTCGAGGCGGCGGCGCGTGCCGGCAAGCAGCAATTCGTCAGCGCCAAGCAGGATTGGCGCCAGGCCTCGCAAGAGATCGACCCGCGCGAGAAGCCGGCCGAGTTTGCGGGCCGCTTCGTCGGCCGGGTCAAGCGGCGACTGCTCGACTAAAAAAGTACGGCGGAGGCCGAGGCATCCGCCGTAGTCAGGAGATGAGGGGCTATGAAGTCAGACCGGCCTCTTGCCTCCCAAGCGGGCCATCGGCCGATCTGATTGTCCGGCCGTAAGTGAGCCGGAAGATTGAACGTCCCTAGAGGGACGCGCACGCACACCACAAGCACCGGTTCCAAGGTCGACGGCAGCAGATCGTGAGCCGTGCATCTTCCCGAACGCGCGTCATCGCTCGACTGCCGCCAACCGTCGACATGCCGGGATGTCGACGCGCGCAAACTACGCCAAAAGCTTGATCCTCTTGTGACAACACGACGCTCCTGTGTGGATAAGCGGCCGCGGTCCGGACGGCCGGGCGCGATGCGCTGATCTGCTGCCGCGTGCCACGACGTAGAATACCCATAGACAATCGGGCCTTGGCCGGCGGACGATGAGTGGGCTGTTCCGCGGCCGGTCCCAGCGAAAAGGATGGACGCCGATGGCGAGGCTCGATCGCAACGGGCTGGTTTGGATCACGGGCGCAAGCTCCGGCATTGGCCGCGGCTTGGCGCTACTCATGGCAAAGCGGGGGCACCGCGTTGCGATCTCCGCCCGCCGGGCCGAGAGCTTGGAAGAGGTGGTGAAGGAGGCGGAGCCTCTGAAAGGAACGCTCTACCCCGTGCCGCTCGACGTCACCGACGAAGCGCAGGTGCGGGCCGCCGTGGATGCCATGGAGAGCGAGCATGGCGAGATCGCGCTTGCCGTCCTCAACGCCGGCACGCACATCCCCCTCGACGTCGAGGACTTCAACACCGAAGCCTTCCGCAAGCTCATCGATGTCAACGTCATGGGCGTGGTGAACTGCCTGGCCCCGATCATCGAGCGCATGCGGGCCCGCAAGCGCGGGCATATCGCGGTGGTGGCCTCGGTCGCCGGCTATTGCGGCCTGCCCAGCGCCGCCGCCTACGGCCTGACCAAGGCGGGGCTGATCAACATGTGCGAGGCGCTTGAGCCCGAGCTGGCGCTCGACGGCGTTCAGCTTCAGCTCGTCAACCCGGGCTTCGTGCGCACGCCCCTGACCGACAAAAACGACTTCAACATGCCGTTCCTCATGGAGCTCGACGCCGCCGCGGCAGCCTTCTACGAGGGCCTGCAGTCGGACCGTTTCGAGATCGTCTTCCCGCGCCGCATGGCCTGCGCCATGGCCAGCCTGCGCCGCTTGCCCTACCGCCTGTTCTTCAAGGTCACGAGGCCGATGGCACGAGACATCCGGAACAAGAAAAAAGGCGGCGCCAGAAGCACCGCCTGATCGATTGGTAGAGTGCCTGGCCGCGGCTATTCGGCGGCGGCCTTCAAAGCGGCACTCGGCGCGCTCTGGTTCCAAAAGGCCTGCCCGAGCTGTGCGGCATCCTTGAAGAACACGATGGTGCACTCGCCGAGCAGCAGACCGAACTTGGTGAGCTTGACCCGGTTGATCAGCAGTCCGCCGGCCTGGAGGTACATGGCGTCGTCGAACTGCACGGTCATCTCGCGCTGACCGATGCGCAGGCGGAAGTCGTACCGCCAGCGGAAGGTGCTGCCGGAAACTTCGCCGCGCGCCGTTCCGACGACGTTCTCGCAGGTGCCTTCGTAGCCGTTGGCGCCGACCTTCCTGAGGTGCCAGTCGCGCGTCTCCTGCTCACCGTCGTTGTAGGCGAGGATCTCGTGCAGATGCAGCTTGTCTCCATCCACCGTGCCGATCATCTCGGCGGAGAACTGCCGCCGCAGCTTGCCGAAGCGGTCGTGAAACAGTCCGATCGCGCCCGTCTCGCCCGCGAAGTACTCTTCCAGGCGCAGGGCAGGTGGCTTGGGGAACGGCAGCACGGAGAGCGTGTTGCGTTGCTCTCCCATCTCTTGCAGGTCTTCGATCATGGCTTCTTTCTCGCTTTGTCCCTTGGGCGTACCCGGGCTGGTGTGTCCAACCGTTAATTTCTCAATTCCTACGAAGGAATAGGGACAATCGATCACCCGAAACCGAGAAAAACGCCTCGAATCGCCTTATCGGGCGTGTGACAGGGCGACGCGCTGCACGTCGATGCGGCCCGTGGAGAAACCGGCCTCGCAATAGGCGAAGTAGTAGCGCCACATGCGGCGGAAGCGCTCGTCGAACCCGAGCTCGCGAATGCGTGGCCAGGCTTCCTCGAAACGGCCGCGCCAGTTCGACAGGGTGTGGGCATAGTCGCTGGCGAAGCCTTGCTCGGCGACCGTGCGCAGGCCGACGGACTGAAGGGCCGAGCGGAAGGCGCTGGGCGAGGGCAGCATGCCGCCCGGGAAGATGTAGCGCTGGATGAAGTCGGTGCCCCGGCGGTAGCGCTCGAAGGAGGCTTCGTCGATGGTGATGACCTGCAGCGCCGCCCGGCCGTCCGGCGACATCAGGTCGCGCAGCTTCTGGAAGTAGGCGCTCCAATAGCGCTCGCCCACCGCCTCGAACATCTCGATGGAGACGATGCGGTCGAAGTGGCCGGAGACATCGCGATAGTCCTGCCGCCGCACCTCGACCCGCTCCGTGAGGCCTGCGGACTGAATGCGCTGGCGGGTATAGTCGAACTGCTGGTCGGAGATGGTGATGGCCGTGACCGTGGCGCCGCGCTCCTTGGCGGCGTACTCGGCGAAACCGCCCCAGCCGCAGCCGATCTCCAGCACGTGGCTGCCGTGCCGAACCTCGGCGGCATCGGCGATGGCGGCGTACTTGGCCTCCTGCGCGTCCTCCAGGCTGATGTCGAGGCTGGGGAAGCGCGCGGCGGAGTAGGCCATGCCGCTGTCCAGCCACTCGGCATAGAAGTCGTTGCCGAGATCGTAGTGCTGCAGGATGTTGCGCCGGGCGCCGCGCTTGGTGTTGGGGCGGAGCAGGTGATAGAGCCGCGCCGCCGAGCGGTAGAGCGAGGAGCCCTGGAGGCTCTCCTGCCAATGGTCGAAGTTGATCGCCGCGAGACGCAGGAAGACCGCGAGGTCGGGCGTGTCGCACTCGCCGGCCATGTAGCTCTCGGCGAAGCCGTTGCTGCCGCCGA
>JANQIA010000285.1 GCA_028282405.1 Rhodovibrionaceae bacterium | reverse complement strand
CCTACTTCGGCATCTTGTGGCGCTCGATCAGCCAGAAGCGCGCGATCCAGCCGAGCAGCCAGAGGCCGAGCGCCGAAGCGACCCCGAAGGCGGCGATGAGCGGGTCGATACCGCCGCCTTCCGAGAAGGAGAAGATGGGCACCAGGGCGATCATGAAGAGCGCGCTGACGATGGCGCCGAGGGTGCAGAGCCAATAGAGCACCCAGCCCCAGCGCTCGCGTGTCGCCTTTGCGTCGTCTCGTTCTTCTGCCTTGGCCATGGCCCCCTCGACCCCAGACGCAGTGCGGTTATGGTCGCGCGCCCTCGGCCGGCTGGCAAGCGCTGGTGCAAAACGCCGCAGGGCGCCGGGACGCCGATCTGGCCGGCCGCCCGTCACGTAAAACCCTTCGCATTATCGGTTTTCTCCTGACGACGAGGCGTACTCGAAAGACATGTTTGCAAACTTCGGTCTGTTGGATTGGCTGCTCGCCGCCGTATGCTACTTCGCCATTTTCCTCCTCCCCCTCTTCATGGCCGGCAAGGGCCGCATGGCGCGCACGCCTTACATCCTGCGCAGCGGGGTCGGCGTGTTCGTGATCGCCGCCGCGGTGGGCCTGGCCTATGCGGCATCCGTCAATGCGCTCCTGGTCGGTCTCGCGGTCGGCGGGGTCGTCGGCTTCTTCTGGCTGTTCTGGTCGATCTACCGCCTACAGGACCTGGGCTGGTCGCGGAACTGGATGATGATCCTGCTCATCCCCGTCGCCAGCGAGATCCTCTGGTTCTTCCTGCTGATCAAGAAGGGGCAGGAGCCCGACCGGCTCCAGGCGCTGCTCGCCGAAATGGCGTCCTGAACACACCCACGCCCACGTCGTCACCCTTGGGCGTGCCGCGCAGCGGTACGACCCGCCTGCGGGCCGAAGCTCTCCGTCGCGGCGAAGGCCCGAGGGTCAAGCTTAAGGCGCGGTACGACAAACCACGGCGCGCCGCGCCATTTTTGTCCGGGCGTTCCGACTCAGCTTCGCGTGCTACAGAGGGCTCCACCCCACCTGCCGCCTGGAGGAGAGCCTTGCGAATTCGCCCGCGCGCCCTGCTGACCGCCTCGCTGGTCATCGCAGCCTTCTCGGCAATGCCGGGCGTTGCGGCGGCCCAGAGCGGCGCGGCCTCGGCAGCAGAGGAAGAGGACCGCCGCGGCACCTGGACCTTCGTTATCGAGAACGACGTCTTCGCCAACACCGACCGCGACTACACCAGCGGCCTGCGCGGCTCCTACGTCTCGCCGCCCGATGGCCCTGAGGACGGGCTGCACGGCGCCATCGCCCGGACGCTCTTCGGCGCGCGCGAGGGCGACAGGATCCGCTATGGCCTCGCCATCGGCCAGAGCATCTTCACGCCGGAAGACACCCGGGTCGAGAACCCGCCCTCCGACCAGCATCCCTATGCCGGCTGGCTCTATGGCGAATACAGCGTCTTCGCCCAGGACCGAGGGGGCGCCTTCTTAGGCTCCACCGCCGGCCTGACCATCGGCGCCATTCAGATCGGTATCGTCGGCCCCCACGCCTACGGCGAGGAGGTGCAGAACAACTTCCACGAACTGATCCGCAGCTATGAGGTGCGCGGCTGGGACAACCAGCTCAACGACGAGGTCGCCTTCGCCGTGCTGGTGGAACGGCAGGAGCGCTTCATGCTGGACGAGGAGCTGCTCGGCCAGCAGCTCGACCTCATCCCGAACTACGGCGTCACCCTCGGCACCCTGCGCACCGACGCCAAGCTGGGGGCGACCCTGCGCTACGGCAGCGATCTGCGCAGCGAAGACTTCGGGCCGCCGCGGATCCGCCCGGCGGTCGGCGGCAGCGGCTTCTTCGAGGCCACCGGCGATTTTGCCTGGTATCTCTTCGCCGGTGCCGAAGGCCGCGCGGTGGCGCGCAACATCTTCCTCGACGGCAACACCTATCAGGACAGCGCCAGCGTCGACAAAAAGATCTTCGTCGCCGAAGCCCAGGCCGGCCTGGTGACGACCTTCGACGACGTCCGCGTGGCCTACACCGCCGTGGTCCGCTCCCCGCAGTACGACGGCCAGGGCGAAACGCAGATCTTCGGCTCGATCAGCCTCTCGGTGAAGTTCTGAGCGGGTGCGCCATCGCTCGGCTTTGACTCGGTCGGAATTGGAGGGAGCGTGGCCGCCACCTTCCTCGCTTAAGTCTGGACCCTCGGGTCTCGGCCTAACGGCCTCGCCCAAGGGTGACAAGAGAGGGAAACAGCAAGATCTCCACCATCCCGCGCCCAAGTTCTGGTTGTCACCCTTGGGCGCGCCGCGAAGCGGTGCGACCCGAGGGTCCAGCCACGAGCGCCGCGCTTCGGGTTAGAGAACCGGCATCGCGAGCGGCGCGCGCTACTCCGGCAACCGGCGGTCGAGCCGGCCGGAGAGGCGCCCCTCCACCGCATCCCAGATCAGCCCGGCGACGTTGGCGCCGTCGAAGCGGTCGATCTCCTGAATCCCCGTTGGCGAGGTCACGTTGATCTCGGTGAGGTAGCCGCCGATGATGTCGATGCCGACGAAGATCAGGCCGCGGTCGATCAGCGCCGGGCCGATGGCCTCGCAGATCTCCCGGTCGCGGGGGGTGAGGTCGGACTTCTCGGGTTTGGCGCCGGCGTGCATGTTGGCCCGCGCCTCGCCCGGCGGCGGCACCCGGTTGATGGCGCCGACCGGATGCCCGTCGACCAGGATGATGCGTTTGTCGCCGGCCCGCACCTCGGGCAGATAGCGCTGCACCATGATGGGCTCGCGGGAGTCCTCGGTGAAGAGCTCGACCAGGGCCGCCAGGTTCTCGTCGTCTTCCTTGATGTGGAAGACGCCAGCGCCGCCGTTGCCGAACAGCGGCTTGACGATGATGTCCTTCTCCCGCGCACGGAAGGCATTCACCTCCTCCTTGCTGCGGGTGATCAGGGTCTCGGGCATCAGTTCCGGGAAGTGGGTGACGAAGAGCTTCTCCGGCGCGTTGCGCACGTGGGCCGGGTCGTTGACCACCAGGGTGTCCGGGTGGACGTGCTCCAAGAGGTGCGTGGCGGTGATGTAGGCCATGTCGAAGGGCGGGTCCTGGCGCATCATCACCACGTCGAGGGTGGCGAGGTCGATGGTCTCGGCCGCGCCCATCTCGGCGTGGTTGCCGCGCACCCGCTGCACCCGGAAGGGCCGCGCCTTGGCGTAGACCCGGCCGTGGCTGAAGCTGAGGTCGCCCGGCAGGTAGTGGTAGAGGCCGTGGCCGCGCGCCTGCGCCTCCAGCGCCAGGGCGAAGCTGCTGTCGGCGTCGATGTCGACGCTTTCCAGGGGGTCCATTTGAATGGCGACGGCGAGGCTCATGGCGGCTCCGAAACGGACAGGCGGGAGAAGAGGGTTTTACCGCCGATTGCGGCGGGCGCGATAGGTAGCACCCAGGCGGCTGCTTGCAAAGTTCGGGAAGATGGATGTGGGTCGGGGCGGCACGTTCCCCGCTCACCTGTCACCCTTGGGCGAGGCCGACAGGGTCGCAGACCCACGGCCGAGTTCCGAGGGTCCACGGAGATGCTAGGCACTGGCTGATGAGTGGATCCTCAGGACGGTCCGTTCGTCCCTATCGGTCCTCCGTCCCGCCCAAGGATGACAGTCCGAGATCGGCCGCAATGGCCGGTGCACCACTGCCTGTCACCCCGGCCTTGAGCCGGGGTCCATCCATCGGCCCGCGCAGGCGTCTCAATGGTTCCCGGCTCACGGGCTTCGCCCTTGGCCGGGATGACAGTCTGGGCGAGCCGCAGCCGGTACCGGCCTGATGTCTTAGTTCAGCTTGTTCTTCAACTGCCGCAGGTACTGCTCGGCGGCGGGGCGTTCGCGGTGGTTGCCCGGCGCGAGCTGCAGGAAGTTCTCCAGCGAGACGATGGCGGCACGCAGGTTGCTGAGCTCGGCGTTCAGCATGCCGGCTTCGCGCCAGAGATCGGCCTGGGCCGGCGCGATCATGATCATGGTCTCGATCGTCTCCAGCGCCGCATCGCCGCGCTCGGCCTGCAACAGCCGGATCTTGCGGTTGTTCTGCAGGCGCAAGAGGATCTGCCGGTTGCCGCAGGGCGCGTAGTGCGTCGGCCGCAGCTCCACGTCGTTGCCGGAGACCAGCTTCAGGAGCCCGCGCAACGCGTCCGGCTCCCGCCGCTCGCCCTTGTTGAAGGGGTCGATGATGGCCCGCTCGCCGCCGCATTCCATGCGCAGCAGGAAGTGGCCGGGAAAGGCCAGGCCCTCGATCGGCCAGCCCTGGGCGCGGGCGCTGTGGATGTAGAGGATACCGAGCGCCACCGGCAGGCCGCAGCGGCGGTCGATCACCCGCATGAGGTTGGCGTTGTCCAGGTCGTCGTAGCTCTCCTCGTCGCCCTGGTAGCCGTAGCGCCCGAAGATCACGCTGTTGATGGCTTCCAGCCGTCCGTCCAGCCTCTCATGCGCGGCCAGGCGCGCGCCCTCTTCCGCGATGTCGCGGGTCAGCAGCGAGAGATGATGGACGTAGCGGTCGAGCGGCGCCTTGGGTTGGTCGAGGGCGGCGATCAGCAGCGCCGTCTCCGCCAGATCGATCTCGGCGTCGGCCAGGCCGCCCACCCGGCGCAAGGCATCCTCGATGTTGCCGCGCCCGCTCGCGCTCGACCATGCCACCGGCTTCACCCTTCCATCCCTCTCAGACTAGCGCGTCGGCCGCCAGGCGTCGGCAATATGCTGTGGCCGGCCAAGCGCCCCCACGACCACAAGATCGAACCGAAGGTCGCTGTCGGCAAGGCCCCTGTTGCGCTGCAGGAACAGAAGGGCGGCGCGTTCGATGCGCTCTCGCTGCCGCGGCGTCACCGCATCCAGCGCCAAACCGCGGGCATCGCGGCGCTTGACCTCGACGAAGGCGAGGGTCCGGCCCTTGCGGGCGACGAGATCGATTTCGCCCAGCGGCGAGCGCCAGCGCCGCGCCAGGATGCGGTAGCCCTTGAGCCGCAGAAGCCAGGCCGCCGCCGACTCGGCCCAGAGGCCACGGCCGTAGGCCCGCCGTCTCTTGTCGCTGTCGCGCGCCGCAGTCCTAGCCATCGCGTTCGCGGCTGAGCGCCACGGCGCGGCTGTAGACCAGCCGCCGCGGCCGGCCGGTGGCAGCCGCCACCTCGTCGACGGCGTTGCGCAGGGACTGCGACTCCATGGCCACGACCAGCCTGCGGTCGACCTCCTCATCCGGCACCGCGGCCGCCTGGGCCGCGCTGACGGCGATGACCACCTCGCCCTTGGGCGGCGTCTCTCGGGCCGCGTAGTCCTCGGCCAGCTCCGACAGCGGGCCGCGGCGCGCTTCCTCGTGCAGCTTGGTCAGCTCGCGCAGCACAGCCGCCTCGCGGCTGCGTCCCAGCGTCTCGGCCATGTCGGCGAGACACTCGGCCAGGCGTTGCGGCGCCTCGAAGAACAGCAGCGTGGCCGAGATGCCGGCCAGGTCCTGCAGGGCGCGCCGGCGGGCGCCGGAGCGCGGCGGCAGAAAGCCGGCGAAGAAGAAGCGGTCGCTGGGCAGGCCGGACAGCAGCAGGGCGGCGAGCACCGCCGAAGGACCGGGGATGGGGATGACCGGCAGGCCCTCCTCGACCACGGCGCGGACCAGCTTGTAGCCGGGGTCGGAGATCAGCGGCGTGCCGGCGTCGGAGACCAGGGCCACGGCTTCGCCACCTTTCAAGCGTTCGATCAGCTTGGGCCGCACCTTCGCGGCGTTGTGCTCATGATAGGCGGTCAGCCGCTGGCTGATGCCGTGGGCCGACAGCAGGCGGCGCGTCACCCGGCTGTCCTCGCAGGCGACGACGTCGGCGTCGCGCAGCACGGACAGGGCGCGCAGTGTAATGTCCGCGAGGTTGCCGATGGGGACAGAAACGAGGTAAAGCCCCGGGTCTAGTTTGACCTCAGACGACGGGCCGGCGGCTCGACCCTCAGACCCGGAGAAGGACTTTGACCGCATCCGTCTCGCTGCCTCCGATCATGCCTTCGCCTCCCGCCCTGCGCCGCGCGCTGGGCGCGGTCCTGACCGCCGCCGCGCTGCTGCTCGCCGCCTGCGCGCCGCAGCAGGAGCGGCCGGCGCCCGAACCTGAGCCAAGCGAACCGGCAGCGCAACCGGAGATACTGCCGCCCACCGCCACGGTCTACGGCCCCGGCGAAGCCAAGGTGGCGCTGCTCGTGCCGCTGTCGGGCCCGGCGGCCCCGGTCGGCCAGGCCATCCTCAACGCCGCCGAGATGGCGCTGTTCGAGCTGGCCGGTCCCGGCTTCGAGCTGGTGGTGAAAGACACCGGCGGCACGCCCGAAGGCGCCGCCGCCGCGGCGCAGGAGGCGGTGCTGGAAGGCGTGCAGCTCATCCTCGGCCCGCTGTTCTCCACCTCGGCCAGGGCCGCGGCACCGGTCGCCGTCGGCGGCGTCGTGCCGCTGCTCAGCTTCTCCAACGACGTGACCTTGGCGCAGGACGGCGTCTTCGTGCTCGGCATTACGCCGGAATCGCAGATCGATCAGGTGGTGGGCTACGCGGTCTCCCAAGGCCTCACCCGCTTCGCCCTCTTGGCGCCGGAGAACGGCTATGGGCAGGCCTCTTTGATGGCGCTGCGCCGCGCGCTTCAACGCCACGGCGGCTTCATGGCCTCGACGATCTTCTACCCGCCGGGGACCACCGACGTCTCCGCGCAGGTCCAGGTTCTGGCCGACTACAACGCCCGGCGCGCCGCCCTGCTGGCCGAGCGCCGCCGGCTTTCCGGCCGCAACGATCAGCAGTCGCAGGCCGAGCTGCAGCGCCTGATGGAGCAGGAGACGCTGGGCGATGTCGACTTCGACAGCGTGCTGATCCCGGCCGGCGGGCGGGAGCTCTTGCTGGTGGCGCCCCTGCTGCCCTTCTACGACGTCGACCCGGACGACGTGCAGTTCCTCGGCACCATGCTGTGGGACGATGTCTCGCTCGGCACCGAGCCTTCGCTGAGCGGCGCCTGGTTCGCCACGCCCGACCGGCGGAGCTGGGAGGCCTTCTCCCGCCGCTATCAGACCCTGTTCGGCGCGCTGCCGCCGCGGGTCGCCTCGCTGGGCTACGACGGCACGGCGCTGGCCGCCGTCCTGACCCGCCAGGCCGAGGCGGTCGGCGAGGCAGTGATCTTCGACTCGGCGCGCCTGACCCAGGCCGACGGCTTCGCCGGGGTCGACGGCATCTTCCGCTTCCGCCCCGACGGCTCGACCGAGCGCAGCCTCTCCGTCCAGGAGCTGCAGCGCGGCCAGATCATCGAGCGGGTCGCGGGCGCCTCCAGCTTCGCTGGGGCGGTTAACTAGAGCCGCTTGCGCGGCGCACGGCACCAGCCCGTTCTTGTTTGGCACCTTCGGTGCTGCACTGTTCCGTCCCACTCCCCCACCCGGCCACCCCACTGTCCACAATTCCGAGGGTGGCCGGGTGGGGGAGTGGGACGGAACAGAACGGCGCGCCTCCGAAAGGAGACACCGAGCTAACCTGGCGCCGGCGCGCCCTAAAGAGAATCAACACCGGGACAATCGGGGTTCGGCACTGCTAGTCTGACACTCCAACCAAAAACGACCCGCTTCAAGGACAGCGCCCCGATGTTCGTGTCCAGCAAACCCTTGGTCGGCCTGCCGGCCTGCCGCCGCGAGTTCGACGACCTGCCGTTCCACACCATCGGCGACAAGTACGTGCGCGCCGTGGCCGTGGCCAGCAAGGCCATGCCGGTGATGATCCCGGCGCTGGAGGACCTGACCGAGACCGAGGCGCTGCTCTCCCGCCTCGACGGGCTGATGATGACCGGCAGCCCCTCCAACGTGCATCCGGAGCGCTACGGCGACGAGGAGAGCGAGGAGGCCGCGCCCTTCGATCAGGAGCGCGATGCCACCACCTTTCCGCTGATCGAGACGGCCATCGCCATGGGCGTGCCGCTGTTCTGCATCTGCCGCGGCCATCAGGAGCTCAACGTGGCGCTGGGCGGTTCGCTGTTCCCCAGGGTGCACGAGCTGCCGGGCCGGATGGACCACCGCTCCCCCAAGGACCCGGACATGGACGTGAACTACGCGCCGCGCCATGCGGTGGAGCTGAAGTCCGGCGGGCTGCTGCACCGGCTGTGGGGCAAGACCGAGGCCGAGGTCAACTCGCTGCACTGGCAGGCGGTGCGCGGACTGGGTCGCGGCCTGGAGGTCGAGGCGACGGCGCCCGACGGCACCATCGAGGCGCTGAGCATGCCTGGCGCCCGCGGCTTCGTGCTCAGCGTCCAGTGGCACCCGGAATACAAGGTCTGGGACTGCGCGCTCTCCATGACCCTGTTCGAAGCCTTCGGTCAGGCCGTGCATCGCCGCGCCGAAGAGCGCTATACCAGCCCGGTCGCGCTGGTTTCCTAGCGCACCCCTGCCCCACCGCTTTCCCCACCGCCGTTATTCGAGAGACCGATGAGCCTGCGCATCGCCACCTGGAACGTGAACTCCCTGCGTCAGCGCCTGGACCACCTGGACCGCCTGATCGAGACCAAGGCGCCGGACCTGCTGCTGCTGCAGGAGACCAAGCTGGAGGACTCGATCTTCCCCGGCGACTTCTTCGACGAGCGCGGCTATCGCCACCGGGTCATCGCCGGGCAGAAGTCCTACAACGGCGTGGCGCTGCTTTCGCGCCTGCCCTTCGAGGACGAGAGCAAGCAGGTCTGGTGCGACAAGGACGACAAGCGCCACTGCAGCGTCCGGCTGGCAGACGGCCTCGAGGTCCATAACTTCTACGTGCCCTCGGGCGGCGACAAGCCGGACCCGGCGGTCAACGACAAGTTCGCCCACAAGCTCCAGTTCCTCGACGAGATGGCGGCCTGGGCCGGCGAGGCGCGCGACCGGCCCATCCTGATCGCCGGCGACTTCAACGTCGCCCCGCTGGAGAACGACGTCTGGAACCACAAGCGCCTGGTTCGCAGCGTCGGCCATTCACCGGTGGAGTCCGGGAAGATGGCGACCCTGCTGGAGGCCGGCGGCTTCACCGACGTGGGCCGCCACTTCGTGCCCATGCCGGAGCCGCTCTACACCTGGTGGGGCTACCGCTTCGCCCAGTCCTACGCCAAGGACTACGGCTGGCGCCTGGACCACGTCTGGGTCACCGAGCCGCTCGGCCCGCGCGTCACGGCCCACGAGGTCTTCCGCGAGACCCGCACCTGGGAGAAGCCCTCCGACCACGTCCCGGTGATCGTGGATATCGATTAGGGGGAGCGCCGACAGCGCCGCCTCTTCGTCTGTCATCCCGGCCAAGGGCGAAGCCCGCGAGCCGGGAACCATGGAACGGCCTGCGCGGGCCGACGCCTGTCGGCTCGCGGCCGCCAATGCCAATCGCAATCCCAGAAGCCCGTCCTGGCCGATAGATGGACCCCGGCTCGGGGGCCGGGGTGACAGCTTGAGGGGAGGCACCGTCGGAGTGCGTCTACCTCCCTCTCGTCACCCCGGAGGAGCCTCGTCGGAGGCGACATCCGGGGCTCGCGTGGAGAGTTGCCGAAGGCATGGCTGGGCCGGGCGTTGGCCTTGGAATGGACCCCGGCTCAAGGCCGGGGTGACAGCTTAAGCGGCTGCGACGCCGGCGATCTCACTTGGATTGTCACCCTTGGGCGCGCCGCGCAGCGGTGCGACCCGCCTGCGGGCCGAAGCCTTGGCGAAGGCTCGAGGGTCCAGAGGTAGGCACGGTCCGAGCTTGTGGCTGGACCCCGGATCGCTAACGCGTCCGGGGTGACAGTCTTAGGGGCTGCAATGCCGGCGGCTTCGCCGAAGACGGCGGGACACCCACCCACTGTCATGGTCGGCCTTGACCCACTGCTGTCCGGTTTAGCGTCGCGGTATTTGCGGTAAGGGATTGCGTTGGCTTGTGTATCGGAGCTTTTGGCTTTAGGGGGACTTGTCGCGGCAGCCAGAGGTCTTTTAGCGCTGCGCGCCACCCCCCACCCGGCGCTGTGCGCC
>JANQIA010000491.1 GCA_028282405.1 Rhodovibrionaceae bacterium | reverse complement strand
GTCACCGACGGAGCGCACGGTTTCCAGCAGTCCCCAGAAGGTGCCCAGCAGGCCGAGGAAGATCAGGAGCCCGATGACATAGCGGGATATGTCATGGATCTCGTCGATGCGCATCTGGATGCCGCCGTGCAGCGTGCGCATCGAAACCGCCGATAGGGTCAGGCGCCCACGCTTCTCCCGCAGCATGTTGGCCATTGGTCCGAGCAGCCGGGTATCGGGCAGCTCGCTGATCGTGCCGGGGAAAATCAGGCCGCCGCTGCTTTCCCTCTGAAGCTGCTCGACGAAGTTGATTTCGCGATTCAAGGCGATGACCTGCCAGAAGCTGTAGAGCAGCCCGAACAGCAGCACGCCCAGAATCATGCCGTTGAGGATGGGATTGGCCCGGAAGGCGGCGAGCAGTTCCTGATGCAGCACGGCCGCGGCTGCGCCGGCGAGCAGCAGGAACACCAGCATCCAGACCAGATAGCGCAGGGGGCGGCTCATGGTCGACGTAGCCCGGACTGAGAGGGCGCCGTCCAAGGTCGACTCAGCGCTGGACCGGCAGAACGTCGACGCGGTCGACCGAACCGTCAGGGCCGCTCATGCCAAGCGCGCGGACTTCGACGCGTACTGAGCGGATTCCCTGGTCGATGAAATACTTGCGGACCTTGAGGGCACGCTGGAGAGAGAGACGTCGGGCTTTGTTCGGGTCGCTTGTCTCGCCGCTTGCGTAGGCCTGTACGCGCACCGCGGCGCGCTCGTCGTTGCGCAGTTGATCGACCAATGGGGTCAGCAGCGCTTCTTGGTTTACGTCGAGGTCGATCTGGGTCGATCCGTAGGGAAGGCGCACTTCGCCGCCCGCTCGGACGCTGGCCGGCGTCAAGGCAGCTTGCTGTGTCTGGGCAGCTTGCTGTGTCTGGGCAGCGGGCTGAGGGGTGGCAACGGCCTGCTGTGCCGCGGTCTGCACCGGCTCGGCGGCGGCCGGCGCCAAAGTCTCGGCATTCTGGCTGCCGGTCGCCAGCGGGGCAGCCTGCTCCGCGTCACTGGCCGTGACGGGCTCGGGCGCGGGGGGCGGCGGAGGGGCTGCCGCAGGGGCATCGCTCGCCTGTGATGCACCGGCCTCGTCGTTCCGGTCCGCCAAGAGGCCGCCGCTGGGGCTCGGCCCGCCGGTGAACAGGGTCTGGCGCGGCTCTTGGCCATTCAGCCCCACGGTCGGCACCATCGGCTCCGCTTCGTCGCTGAAGCTGGGTAGCGGCGCCGGGGGCGGCAGCTCCATGTCGTCGACGCTTGCGTCGGCAGTTGAGGCCGTTTGGGTGGCTTCGGTTGTCGCTTCGCTCGCTTCGGTCTCAGCTTGCGGGGCAGGCTCCGGCGTCGCCGCCACCTGGGGCTCCGGCTCCGGCGGTGGTGGCGTTGCCGCTGTCGCTGCCGCCGGCTGGGGTGGCGGAGGTGGCGGCTTCGCGGCCGGCGTCGCCGGTTGCGGCCTGGTCTGACGGGCCGTTTGGCTTGGCGCCTGGCGCGTCGGCGCCGGGGTGGCGCGCGCCGTTGCCCTGGGGCGATCGGCGCTGCGCGGCAGCGGTGGAACGACGCGAAGCGCTTCGGCGGAGGGTGGCGGTACCGTCAAGGTGCTGCTTGGAAGCTGCGCCGGGGGAAACAGCAAGGCCCCGCCGTAACGCGAATAGCCGCCCGGATAGGGGTAGGCGCCCGGTGTCGTCGCGCCGGATGGAGGCGCATAGGGCGAGCCAGCACCGCCCGGACCTAGGCTGTCGAGCACGGATTCGTTGACGATGACGGAGTTGTTCCCGCCCCAGGCGGTTTGCGCGCGCGGCATTTCGCTCGCAGCGGTCAGTCCGAGGCCAAGCGCGCACAAGAAAGCTATGGCGCGGCCTCTCGCCGTTCTCTCGAATATCGCGCGGTCCACCATGACCACCTTGTCTCTCCCTGCGACTCGTCCCGGCGGATGGACCTTGTCGCAATCTGGCTTAGACCCTTGGCCGGGTTCACGCAAGTGGTGTCATGCCTCAGGCCGAGCGCCTGGCAGGTGCCGCGCCGGGCGTTCCCTTGCCGATCAGAATGCGCTGCAAGTCGCTGTGCAGGGCATTGTTGCTGGCCATGATCGAGGGGCTGTCCAGGCGAATGTCCTTGCCGTTCAGCTCGCTGACCATGCCGCCGGCTTCCCGCACCAGCAAAATGCCGGCCGCGAAATCCCACGGGTGCAGGCCACGCTCCCAAAAGCCATCGTAGCGTCCGGCGGCGACGTAGGCCAGGTCGAGCGACGCGGTGCCCCAGCGCCGCACGCCGGCCGAGACCGCCATGACGCCCTCGAGCTCGGCGAGAAAGCCCTGGTGCCCGTCCAGCCCCTTGAAGGGGATGCCGGTGGCGAAGATGGCATCGGCCAGATTGCGGCGCGAGGAGACCCTGAGCCGCCGATCGTTGAGAAAGCAGCCTTGGCCTCGCTCTGCCGTGAAAAGCTCGTCCTTGATGGGGTCGTAGACCAGCGCGGCGATGATCGCGTTGTTCTCTTCCACGGCGATGGAAATCGCCCAGTGCGGCAGCCCGTGAAGGAAGTTGGTGGTGCCGTCGAGCGGGTCGACCACCCAGCGACGGCGCGGGTCGCGTCCCTCGCTGGCGCCCGACTCCTCCATCAGGAAGCCGAAGTCGGGCCGGGCGCGGGCCAGTTCCTCACGCAGCGCCTTTTCGGCATTGAGATCGGCAGCCGACACGAAATCCGCCGGGCCCTTGCGGGAGACCTGCAGGTTCTCGACTTCCCCAAAGTCTCGCTTGAGGCCGCGGGCCGCCTTGAAGGCGGCCTTCGTCATGACGTTGATCAGTGGGGAGCGGGTGTTCATAGCCACCGGAGAGTTCGTCCTACTGCCGCGTGCGAAATGGCTAGTCCTTGGCCCGCTCCACATAGCTGCCGTCAGCCGTGTTCACGACCACGCGGGTGCCCGCCTCAATATGGGGAGGCACCATGACCTTGACGCCGTTCTCCAGCACCGCCGGCTTGTAGGAAGAGGACGCCGTTTGCCCCTTCACGACCGGGTCGGCCTCGGTGATTTCCAAGGTCACCTGCTCGGGGAGCTGCACCGAGATGACCTCGCCTTCGTAGGACATCACGCTCACGTTCATGCTTTCCTGCAGAAAGGGCAGCGGCTCGCCGACCAGGTCCTGATGCACCGAGACCTGCTCGTAGTTCTCGTTGTTCATGAAGGTCAGCATGTCGCCGTCGGCGTAGAGGTACTGGTAGGGCGCTTCATCCAGTCGCACGCGCTCGACCGACTCGTCGGCGCGGAAGCGCTCGTTGAGCTTGGTGCCGTCGCGAATGTCCTTCAGCTCGACCTGCGCAAAGGCGCCGCCCTTGCCGGGCTTGACGTGCTGCAGCTTCACGGCGCGCCACAGGCGCCCCTTATGCTCGATGACGTTGCCGGGCCGGATCGCGTTACCGTTGATCTTCATGACTCACCTTAGATGCCTTGGCAGCGCGGCCTCTCGGACTGCGCCCGGCACCGCCCGTTCGGGCCGCCGGCGCTGCAGCGCTGCCAGGGCGTCGAAAGGGGGGCCGCATTGAACGGATGCCCACGCCAGAGCCGCGGGCGCGCGGACCATACTCAAGCCGGTCCGGCCCGGCAATCGGATTAGGCCTCAGGTGGCGCGGGAACAGCAGCGGGCGGCGAGAAAGTGGAGGGGCGGCAAGGTCGGCCCTAGTCAGCGCCTCCGTCATAGTCATCGACGCCCTGATCGATGGCGAAGCAGGCCAAGCGCACGGTTTTGGGAATTTTGACCTTCTCCCCGTTGCGCTCGCCCTTCTCGTAATACTGAATCATGCGCGGCTTGAGGCCGAGAGCGTCGGCGGCCTCCTTCTGGGACAGCTTCAGGCGCTTGCGCCAGCGTTTGAACTTCCGGGGTGTCACGCTGCAGCCCTTTCAGCGTAGTCGATTAGCGGTAACCACATCTCCTGCGCCAGCTTAGCGCGGCTATCGCGCCTGTCGAATATGCTGAGGCCCGTCTCGGCCGCATCCGTGTAGAGGACGGTGTCCGGCAGACTGATCACCGGCTCGTGGTCGAGGCTGCGCAGGAAGTCGGCCAAGGTACGGCTGGCCCGGGAATGCACGCGCGTCCGGTTGGCCACCACGGCGATCGGCTTTTTGCCGTTTCGGATCGGCTTCAGCGCCTCGACCTGCGTCAAAAAGGAAGAGGCGGCGTGTTGGTCGAAGGCCGAAGGCAAGATGGGGACGATCACGATGTCCGCCTGCTTGAGCAGCAGCTTGAAGTCATCGCTGGTCAAGGCGGCTGGCGCATCGATGATCAGGCGCTGCGTCTTCTTGCGCACGCCGTCGATTTTCTTGGACCAGTCGATGCCTTCGATGCGCGGCATCTGAGTCGGCCGGCGCTCGAGCCAGCCAAGGCTGCTGTGTTGCCGGTCCACGTCGGCCAGCGCAACTCTAAGGCCGACCTGAGCGAAGGCGCCGGCCAAGGTCGTGGCGATGGTTGTCTTTCCGCATCCACCCTTGGCGTTGGCGACGAGAATGGAACGCATGGCTTTGGCTCTCTCCTTCCGGCGCAGCTTAACGAATCGTTAAGGAAAGAAAACTTGTCTCAACAAGTTTCCGCTTGAAAATACGCAAAGAGTGCGCATATGTTACGCACACAGTGCGCTTCTACAAGCGCAAAACAGACACGTTCCGGCTTCGTGCCGGACTATCAGACGGGAAAGGACATGGGGCCATGCTTGGTCATCTCGTTTTCGGCAGAAGCTATCTGCTGCGCCCGTACTTGGCGAAGAAAAACCGTCATCATCCTTGGCGCTCTTTCCTGCCGGGCTGGCGCAAGAATAGCGGTGTTGACGCTTAGGCGCTGGCACCAAAAGACTCTCCTCGACGCGCGGTGCTGAGCCGCGCGTCTTTCTTTTTAGCCTTGCCTTTGGAGTCGCAAGCGCCCTGTCACTCAGCCTGAGCGGCCAGCGCTGCCAGTTCAGGGCCGGCCAGTTCCAGAATACGGGCATCATCGTCAATCGCACCGAGGCCGGCATAGAATGCTCGAGCCTGTCGGTTGCAGGAGCGCACACCCCACCAAAGGCTGACGCAACCTCGATCGCAGGCGACACGCGCGACCTGGCGCATCAGGGCTTGGCCAGCACCGCCACCCCTGGCATCCGGGGCAACATAGAGATCGAGCAGCCAGAGGGACCGACCGCCGCGCTCCGTATCGTAGGCGGCCTGGTGGGCCGCATAGCCGATCAGTCCCTCGCTTCCCTCCGCCAGCAGCACGTCATAGGCGGCGTCTCCGCCGAAGCCGTCGCGCAACACCAGCGCTTCGGAATAGATGGGGTCCAGCCCCTCATGCCGGTTGAGGTCGTTCATAAGCTGGGCGATATCGCTGGCATCCGCTGCGGTTGCCGGGCGAACGATCCAAGACGTTTCGGTCATCGTCCTTCTCGGCGTGCTTCAGAAATCCAAGCGTCCATAGAGATCGTCGAAGGGGATCATGACGTGCTCCCGATAGGCGGGCCGCTCTGACAGCATGCCATACCAGCGTTCGACGTTGGGCAGCTCGGGGCGCTCGATGGGGATGTTGAAATAGCGATAGAGGCAGGTGCCCGCCGGTATGTCGGCGAGGCTTAGCCTATCGCCGAGCAGATAAGGCTGATCTGCCAGCACGCCATCCAACAGCGTCAGGTGCTGCGCCGTCCGCTCGATCTTGGCCGTTACGGCCGCCATGTCCCGTTGCGCCTCCGGCGTGCGATAGAAGCCCCAGAACACACCGGTCAGAAAGTCGGGCTGCAAGGTGGTCTGGGACCAGTCCATCCAGCGCTCGGCCAAGGAGCGCTCGGCAGGATCCGCGCTCCAAAGCGCGGGCGCGCCATAGCGCGCGGCGAGGTAGCGCAGGATTGTGTGCGACTCCCAGACGACGAAGCCATCGTCGTCGATGACCGGCACCCGACCGTGCGGGTTCCTCGCGCGAAAGGCGGGATCGTCCAGCCCGCCAAATGTCCCGCCGAGCTCGATGTGCTGGTGCGCCAGGCCAAGCTCGCCGATGAGCCACATGACCTTCTGCAGGTTGAAGGCGCTTTTTCGTCCGTACACCGTAAGCATCTTGAAAACGCTCTACTCGAAGCTCGCCTCGATATCCGCTTGGGTCTGATTGCGCATCCACTCGGCTGCCCGCCGCAATAGCGTTCCGCGCTCTCGCGCGGCATAGAGCTCCAGGTGCCAGAGCTCCCAGGCGCGCAACCGCCATTGCGCCTGTACTCGGCTGCGCATGGACTCGATCTCGAAGCCGTTGGCGCGGGTGTCCGCCAAGGTCTGCTCCACCTCAGCGCCCAACTGCACACGATGGTGGTTTTCCGCAGCATCCGCCGCCTGACGCAAGGCATCGGTGACGACCCGCGGAAGCTCGTTCCAGTAGCGCAGATTCACGATCAGCACGAAGGCGCCGAGGCTTTGGCCGGCAATGCGATGGGCCTTCATGCCGTCAGCCCCGCCCGGCTCGTTCAGCTCGGAGAGCCGGCTCATCCTGAACTGAGGTTCGGCGTCCGGGAGGGGCGCCGGCAGCGGCACGCCGCGCAGGAAATTGATGTAACTGACCATAGGCGGTTCGGTTGTCGCCACCTGCCGTCCGGCCAGTTCTCCGGGCAGCCTGGCCGAAGCCCGCGCGGACTGCAGCACGCCCGGTTCGTCCGCCGGCCACCAGAGGGCTTGTCCGCCGAGGCGACGTACTTCCTTGTCGAGCGCGCTGCGCAAGGGCGCGCCGGGTGCGAGAGCTTCGGCGCGTCCGGCCGCCGAGCCGAAGACCACCGGCACCTGCAGCAGCCAGAGGGAAACCTTGGGCTCCTCGATTTCCTTGAGCGGAAGCAGCGCCATCTCGATCGCACCGGAACCGACGGCCTGCGCCAAGTCCTGCTCGCTATAGGCGCCTTCGCCTGTCAGCAGCTCGATTGTGAGCGCGCCGTCGCCAGCCTGTTCCGCTTCTGCTTTGAAGACATCCAAGCTCGTGGCCAGCGAACTCGCCGGGGGTTGGTCGAAGCCCAGGCGGAGGACGTACTCCTGGCTCAGCGAGGGGCCGGCGGCGAGCAAAAGCACACCGCAGACTGCGGCCAAGCGGACGAGCTTCATCATGGCGACTGTCTCAACTGCTGGCAAAACGTGCCGTTGGCGTTGTTCCGCTGCTTACCACGCTTATCGCTAAAGTGGTATTGCGGATTCCGTTCACGCGGCCTGCCGCAGCTCCAGTCCGGCGGACTCCTCGAGCCCCAGCATGAGGTTGAGGTTCTGCACGGCCGCGCCCGATGCGCCTTTGCCCAGATTGTCGAGCTGGGCCGCAAGCAGGGCTCGGCGCCCGTCCTCGCTGCTGAAAACGTGGAGGCGCAGCAGGTTGGTGCCGTTGAGCGCCTCCGGGTCGAGCTCGCTCGCCGCGTCGCTGTCCGCCAGAGGTGTCACCTCGACATAGCGGCGGCCGGCGTACCACTCGGCCAAGACGGCGTGCAGGTCCGCCGCGCTCGGCACGCCTTCGAGGTCCGTCAGATGCAAACCGACCTGTACCAGCATGCCTTGGGCGAAGCGCCCGACGCTGGGCGCGAAGAGCGGCGGCCGAGCGAGCAGGCCATAGCGTTCTATTTCCGGCAGATGCTTGTGCTTCAGCGAGAGGCCGTAGAGATAGAGCGCCGGCGCTTCTCCTGCCGCTTCACCCTCGAAGCGTTCGATCAGGCCCTTGCCGCCACCGGTGTAGCCGGACACGGCGTGGATGGCGACCGGGTAGTCGGCGGGTAGCAAGCCCTTGGCGACCAAGGGGCGGAGGAGGGCGATGGCGCCCTGCGGATAGCAGCCGGGGTTAGCGACGAAGCGTGCCTCGGCCACCTTGGCTTCATAGCCCGGCTCCATCTCGGGAAAGCCGTAGACCCAGCCGTCCGCCACCCTGTGCGCCGTGGAGGCGTCGATGACCCGTGTACGGTCGTTTTCCAGCAGGCCGACGGCCTCCCGCGCCGCGGCGTCCGGCAGGCAGAGGATCGCCAGATCGGCGGCATTGAGAAGCTCAGCCCGGGCGGCGGCATCCTTGCGGCGCTCCTCGGGAATGGACAGCAGCGTCAGATCGCGGCGGCCGGACAGGCGCTGCCGGATTTGCAAACCCGTGGTGCCCGCTTCGCCGTCGATAAAGATCTTCGCTGTCATGGCTTGGTCCGCCGCTGTTGCAGGACCCAAGATTTATTGCCACTTCGGTTCGAGCGCAAGCTCAGGCCAGCTCCGACTCCGTTTCCCGCAGCAGGCGATGGAAGGCGGCAACGGTCGCCTTGGGGCCTTTGGGGGCCGTCCAGACGGCTTGCCCCACCATCAGAAAGTCGGCACCGGCCTCGACCAGCGCGGGGGCGGTCTCCAAGGTGATGCCGCCCCAGGCGATGCAGGGCACCTCCATCAGCTCGGCCCACCAGGTGATGGTTTCTAGCTCGCTCGAGTCGAAGATGACATAGTCGGCCCCGGCTTCGCCGGCGACCATGGCGAGGTGCCGTGAGCTGCCGCAGTCGGCGCCGACGATGGCATCCTCGCCCAAGGCCTGCTTGACCGAGCGGATGGCGACGGGGTTAGGCGGAAGCTGGAGACCGTCGCAGCCGGCCTTGCCGGCTACATCGGCGCGGTTCTCGACCAGAAGCGCCACGTCGCGCTTTTGCGTCAGCGGGCGGACCGAGTCGAGAACTTCGTAGAGCTGCTCCTCCGTCGCGCCTTCGTCGCGCAGCAGGAAGGCCGCCACGTCGCCGCCGCTCAGCGCTTTCTGCAATGCCGGCAGAAAGACCGCCAGCTCAGCTTCACCGGAAGCCAAGCCCGGCGGGGCGACGAGATACAAACGACAATCGGACACTTGGATCTTTTGCTTTTGCGCGGCGTGTCTGGTCAGCCTCGATCAGAACTTGCCCTGGTAGATCTTGATGATGTTGTCGAGCATCTCCAAGGCGTCGTCTCGTGAGCGCTGGAAGCTGTTGCGCCCGATAATGGAGCCGTTGGCGCCGCCCTTGGCGATCTGCCGGATCTCGTCGTAGACCGCGTCGGTGCCTTTGGCGCCGCCGCCGGAAAAGACCACGATGCGACGGCCGGCGAAGGCCGCCTGCATGACGTGAGCGATGCGTTTGTCGAGGCTGGAGAGGTCAAAGCCAGCGGCTTCGATGGCTTTCTTGGCCTCTGGCTGCTCGATGTGATCGGTCGGCGGCTTGACCTTGATGATGTGGGCGCCGAGCAGCGCAGCGAGGTGCGCGGCATAGGCGCAGACGTCGATGGCCGTCTCGCCGGCCTTGGAGAGGTTGCCGCCACGCGGATAGGACCAGATAACGACGGCGAGGCCGACCGACTTGGCTTCTTCAGCCAGCTCACGGATTTCCTCCATCATCTCGAACTGATCGTCGGAGCCGGGATAGATGGTGAAGCCGATGGCGGAGCAGCCCAGGCGCAGGGCATCCTCGACGCTGCCGTAGACGGCCTGGTCTTTGGTCGTGGCGTGGCTGTCGGAGCTGTTGAGCTTCAGGATTGTCGGCACGGCGCCGGCGAAGCTGTCGGCGCCCGCCTCCAGCAGCCCGAGCGGGGCGGCGAACGCGTTCAGGCCAGCGTCGACCGCGAGCTGGTAGTGATAGTGCGGGTCGTAGCCTGCCGGATTGGGCGCGAAGGAGCGGTCAGGGCCGTGCTCGAAGCCCTGATCGACCGGCAGGATGACCATCTTGCCGCTGCCGCCCAGCTTGCCGTGCATCAGGATGTTGGCGAGTTTCGTCTTGGTGCCGGGACAGTCGCTCTCGTAGTTGGCGAGGATACGCTTGACGCGCTGAGTGATCTTCATGAGGCGGCTCCCGGTGCTGGATTGGCATTGCGACGGCTTAGACCTGCTCACCGGCAACCTCGGGCATGCGCACCAGCGACCGGTTCACGAAGGCTTGATAGAGAAGGCTGCGACGCTTTTCAATCTTGACCGTAAAGTGTGTTTTTTCGCCAAAGCCAGGCGCGGCAGGCGGCGAAGGGGTCCGGCTGGTCCAGGAGGTCGAAGCCATCGAAGGCTTCGCCGACGACCTCGGCGCCAAGCTGCGTTGCGATGGCGGCCAGCCGCTCGGCGACCTCCGGCCGGCCGGTAAAGCGGATGCGCTGCACGCCGGCACGCAGCGCGCGCAGCGCCGTCCCGGCCTCATCGGCACAGTCGAGATAAGCGGTGAAACGGGCCTGCGGATAGGCATTGGCCGCCTGGCGCAGCATGGCCAGCCAGAACAAGGGGCCGAGGCTTGCCCCGGCGCCGCTTGCCGAAACCAGGGTCAGCCTCGGCGCGCCGTCCGGGGCGGCGGCCAGAGCCGCCTCGACATGCTCCAAACAATGAACGACGAGAGCGGGGCGCAGCGGGACGGGTGTACTGACCGTTTCCGTCCCGCCGGCCCGTTTCGGCACAGTGCAGGCTTGCGCCGCTACATCAGTTTGCCGAGCGCGGCTGCCGTATCGCTCATGCGGCAGGAGAAGCCCCACTCGTTGTCGTACCAGGTCATCACCCGGACGAAGTCGCCCTCCAGCACCTTGGTGCCGTCCGTATCGAAGATCGAGCTGGCCGGGTGGTGGTTGAAGTCGACCGACACCAAGGGCTCGTCGTTGACCGCAAGAACGCCCTTGAGCTTGCCGCTGGCAGCCTTGGCCATGGCCTCGTTGATGGCGTCCGCATCGGCCTTCTTCTTCAAGTTGACCTTGAGATCGACCAGGCTGACGTTCGGCGTCGGCACGCGAATGGCGACCCCGTCCAGCTTGCCGGCAAGCTCCGGCAGGACCAAACCGACGGCGCGGGCTGCACCGGTGGAGGTCGGAATCATGGACACGGCTGCCGCGCGGGCGCGACGCGGGTCCTTGTGCAAGGTGTCCACTGTCCGCTGGTCGCCGGTGTAGGCGTGGATGGTGGTCATAAAGCCTTTCTCGATGCCGAAGTTCTGATGCAGCACGTGCGCCACGGGTGCCAGGCAGTTGGTGGTGCAGGAGGCGTTGGACACCACCTTGTGGCTCTTCTTCATCTTCTTGTCGTTGACGCCGTAGACGACGGTGACGTCGGCATCGCTGCAGGGAGCGGACACCAGAACCTTCTTGGCGCCGCCTTCAAGATGCGCGGCAGCCTTGTCCCGGCTGTTGAAGCGGCCGGTGCACTCCATGACGAGGTCGACGCCCAGCTTCTCCCACGGCAGCTTGGCGGGATCGAGCTCGTTGAGGACACGCACGGAGGTGCCGTTGGCCTTCAGCGCCGTCTTGGTGGCCTGCACCTTGCCCGGAAAGGGGCCGTGGACCGAATCGTACTTCAACAATTGAGCGTTGGCCTCGACGGAACCCAGATCGTTGATGGCGACGAACTCGATGTCTTTGCGCCCGGACTCCAGTGCCGCGCGGAACACCATTCTACCGATGCGGCCAAAGCCGTTGATGCCAACCTTCAACGCCATCTCCCAATTCCTCCCACGTTGCGGGCGGCCCGTCTTTTGCCCGGCACCGACCCGGTGTTAGCGAAAAAACTCCTACAACCAGGCCTTGACCTTATCGGCAAGGTCTTGCGCCGTGATCTCGAAGTGCTTGTACAAATGGG
>JANQIA010000252.1 GCA_028282405.1 Rhodovibrionaceae bacterium | reverse complement strand
ATCGGGCCGCGCTGCCGCTTCGCGCCGAGCTGTTCGGAGTATGCTGCGGAGGCGCTTTCCAACCATGGCGTGCTGCGCGGCGGCTGGCTGGCCGTCCGGCGCATTGTGCGCTGCCATCCCTGGGGCGGTTCGGGCTACGACCCGGTGCCCGATGCCACACCCAAGATCGACGCCAGTGATCTGGGTCGAAGAGCCTAGCAGTCAGAGTCGAAGGCAATGGACCAAAAGAATCTCCTCGTCGCCATCGTGCTATCGATCGCTGTGCTCTTCGTCTTCGACTTTTTCGTTGCCTCGCCGCAGCGCGAGCAGCTCCGCGAGCAGGAGCTGGCGACGCAGCAGGCGCAGCAGCCGGCCGACCCGAGCCAGCCGACCGCAGGCGACGCGCCGCAGGTTCCAGGTCTCAGCGACGGTGAAGCCCTGCCGGGCGTCCTGGCCGGACAGGAACGCGCTGCGGCCGTCGCTGGTCCGCGGCTCCAGGTCGAGACACCGACTTTGCGCGGCTCCATCGCGCTGACCGGCGCGCGCATCGACGATCTGATCCTGACCCAGTATCGGGAGACCCTGGACGAGAACAGCCCCAACATCGTGCTTTTCTCGCCGCTTGGGGCACCCAACGCTTACGGCGCAGATTTCGGCTGGGTCTCGTCGGACCAGAACATCGTGCTGCCGAGCGGTGACACGGTTTGGCAGGCGAACGAAGCGACCCTGACCCCGGAGACGCCGGTCACCTTGAGCTGGGAGAACGGCCAGGGCATCCGCTTCGAGCAGACCATCTCGGTCGACGACCAATATCTCTTCACCGTCGTCCAGCGGGTGGTCAACCAAAGCCAGGAGAGCATCGACCTCATCCCCTACGGCCGCATCGCCCGTATCGGACAACCGGAGATCCTCGGCTTCTTCATCCTGCACGAAGGCCTGCTCGGCGTGTTCAACGGGACCTTGGAAGAGGTCGATTACGACGACGTGGTCGACGAGCCAGGCGGCGTCATCGAGCAGAACACCACCGGCGGCTGGATCGGCATCACCGACAAGTACTGGATGTCGGCCCTGGTGCCGGACCAGACCAGCACCGTCAAAGGCCGCTTCGTCTATACCCTGACTGGCGCGGGCCCGCGCTATCAGAGCGATTTCGTCTACGGCGTCGAGAGCCTGGCGCCGGGCAGCAACATCGAGACCACCAGCCGCCTCTTCGCCGGGGCCAAGGTCGTCGAGGTCATCGACGGCTACGAGGAAGCCTACGGCATCACCGGTTTCGACCGGGCGATCGACTGGGGCTGGCTCTACTTCCTGACCAAGCCGATCTTCGATGCGCTGCACTGGCTGCACGGCATCGTCGGCAACTTCGGCGTCGCCATCCTGGTGCTGACCGTCGGCATCAAGCTCGTCTTCTTCCCGCTGGCCAACAAGTCCTACAAGGCCATGGCCAGGATGCGGGCGTTGCAGCCCAAGGTCATGAAGCTGCGCGAGCGCTTCGGCGAGGATAAGCAGAAGCTCAACCAGGAGATGATGGCCCTCTACAAGAAAGAGAAGGTCAATCCCCTGGCCGGCTGCCTGCCGATCATCATCCAGATTCCCGTGTTCTTCGCGCTCTACAAGGTGCTCTTCGTCACCATCGAGATGCGCCACGCGCCCTTCTTCGGCTGGATTCAGGATCTCTCGGCGCAGGACCCGACCTCGATCCTCAACCTCTTCGGGCTCTTGCCCTACACCGTGCCCGACCTCGGCATCTTCAACATCATCAGCATCGGCATCTGGCCTATCCTCATGGGCCTCAGCATGTGGTTCCAGCAGTTCCTCAATCCGCAGCCGCCCGACCCGATCCAGGCGCGCATCTTCCAGCTCATGCCGATTCTCTTCACCTTCTTCCTGGCCACCTTCCCGGCCGGCCTGGTGATCTACTGGACCTGGAACAACACGCTCTCCATCCTGCAGCAGGTGGTGATCATGAAGCGGCAGGGCGTGCCCATCGGCCGCAACCCAGCGCCGACCTCAGGCTCTCAGGGTTCCTCATCGGGCTCGCAAAGCAAGACGTGACGGAGCTTCTCTCGGCGCTGGAAGCCAGCGATCCCGAGGGCTGGGACGCGGCCATCGAGCGCGGGCGCCTGCTCTTCGCCCAGGCCTGCGACTTCATGATCTCGGCGGTGGCGCAGGAACAGCTTCCGCCGCCCTCGCGGCCCGAGATCGCCTTCGCCGGCCGCTCCAACGTCGGCAAGTCGTCGCTGGTCAACGCGCTGACTGGGCGCAAGACCCTGGCCAAGACCTCGGCGACGCCCGGGCGGACCCGTCAGCTCAACGTTTTCGACCTGGCCGGCCGGCTCTATCTGGTCGACCTGCCGGGCTATGGCTACGCCAAGGCGCCGAAGAGCGAGATCGCCGTCTGGCAGGGCCTTACCCTCGACTATCTCAAAGGCCGGCCGAACCTGCGCCGGGTGCTGCTGCTGATCGACGCGCGGCACGGCATCAAGCCGCCGGACCGCGAGGTGATGGACCTGCTGGACAGAGCGGCCGTGTCCTATCAGCTTGTCCTGACCAAGGCCGACAAGCTGAAGCCGGCCGAGCGCGAGCGGCAGCGCGAAGCCGTGGAGCGGGGCGTGCGCGGACGCACGGCGGCCTATCCCGAAGTGCTCTTGACCTCGGCCAGCAAGGGCGAAGGCGTGCCTCTCTTGCGTGCCAGCATTGCGCAGCTTCTCGACACCTGAAGCACAGTAAATCCCTGGCAAGGCTCGGTCGCCCCGCATAGAGTGCGGCGCATGACCACGACCCGTCATATCGGCGAGACCAAGCACTGGTTGCGCACGGCCAAGACCATCACCGAGGCGCTGCCCTTCATGCGGCGCTATGCGGGCAAGAGCTTCGTCATCAAGTACGGCGGCCACGCCATGGGCGACCCGGAGTTGGCCAACACCTTTGCCCGTGACGTGGTGCTGCTGAAGCAGGTCGGGATCAATCCCATCGTGGTGCACGGCGGCGGCCCGCAGATCGGCGCCATGCTGGAGCGTCTGGCGGTCAAGAGCGAGTTCATCGACGGCCTCAGGGTGACCGATGCCGAGACCGTCGACGTGGTCGAGATGGTGCTGGCCGGCTCGATCAACAAATCCATCGTCAACGCCATCACCCGCGCCGGCGGCAACGGCATCGGCCTGTCCGGCAAGGACAGCGGCCTCATCCAGGCGCGCAAGCTGCGCCGCTCGGTGCAGGACCCGGACTCCAACATCGAGAAGATCCTCGACCTCGGCTTCGTCGGCGAGCCGCGCTACATCAATCCGCAGATCCTCGCTTCGCTGGAGCAGGCGGGCATGATCCCGGTGATCGCGCCGATCGGCGTGGGGCCGAGCGGAGAGACCTACAACATCAATGCCGATACCGTCGCCGGTGCGGTGGCCAGCGCCGTCGGCGCCGCGCGCCTCTTGCTGCTGACCGATGTCATCGGCGTACTCGACAAACAGGGCGAGCTGCTGACCGACCTCAACGTCGAGGACGTTCGCCGCCTGATGCAGGACGGCACCATCACAGGCGGCATGATCCCGAAGCTGGAGACCTGTCTGTCGGCGGTCGGCGACGGCGTCGACGCGGCGGTCATCCTGGATGGGCGGGTGCCCCATGCCCTGCTGCTGGAGATCTTCACCGACAAGGGCATCGGCACGTTGGTGCGGCGGACATGAGCGAGTTCGGCCAGATCGAGTTCTGGTACTGGTGGGTCTTCGCCGTGCTGCTCGGCGTCGTCGAGATCGTCGCCCCGGGCTTCTTCTTCCTTTGGCTCGCGCTGGCCGCGGGCGTGGTCGGCGTGGTGCTGCTGCTCTTCCCCGAGCTGACCTGGCAGGGGCAGTTCGTCGCCTTCGCCGTGCTGTCCGTGGCCTCGGTTGCTGCCTGGTACTTCATCAGCCGGCGACAGCCGGAGCAGCCGACCGACGCGCCGAGCCTCAACCAGCGCGGCACCTCCTATGTCGGGCAGAGCGTGCATCTCGCCGAGCCTGTCGTGGACGGCGTCGGCGTGCTGCGCCTAGGCGACACGCGCTGGCGCGCCCTCTGCAGCGAGGACCTGCCGGCCGGCGCTAAGGTGAAGGTCACCGCGGTGGAGGGCACGGCCCTTCGGGTCGAACCGGTCGCCGGGTCGGATTCGGCACAGGGAACCGGTCTTGATCTGGCCGCAGTTGGTTGCCACCGCCAGATCCGCAATCGTGGTGTCCTCGGTCTCGCCGGAGCGGTGAGACGCCACG
>JANQIA010000224.1 GCA_028282405.1 Rhodovibrionaceae bacterium | reverse complement strand
CAACGGCGGCTCGGCCTCGGCCTCCGAGATCGTCGCGGGCGCGCTGCAGGACCACCGCCGCGCGATCGTCATGGGCACCCCCTCCTTCGGCAAGGGCTCCGTGCAGACGGTGATGCCGCTGCCCGGCAACGGTGCCATGCGCCTGACCACCGCCCGCTACTACACGCCGAGCGGCCGCTCCATCCAGGCACGCGGCATCGACCCGGACATCATCGTCGAGCAGGCGACGCTGGAGGATGTGGCGCAACTGCCCAACCGCAACGAAGCCAGCCTGCGCGGGCACCTGGAGAACGACAACGGCGAGGAGGGCGAGACCCCGGAAGCCGAGGTTCGGGAAGACCAGGCGCGCGAGGACTATCAGCTCGCCCGCGCCGTCGACCTGCTGCGCGGCCTGTCGCTGTTCAAGGGCGAAACGACGAACACCAACTAAAACACTCGTTGAATCGTCGCAGCCTGGCGCTAGCCAGGCCCGCGACATAGTGCTATGGCCCGGTGACCAAGCCGCCGGGGAGAGCAGCTTTGTCGATCTGGAAAGATCAACGTCGCGGACTAGGGACCGCCTTGGCGGCCTGGGGGGTCTTCTTGCTCCTCGCCGGCAGCCTGACCGGCTATGTCGTCGCCTTCAGCGAGCGCCCAGTCCCACAAGAAACAGCTCCCCAGGAAGAGGCCGTTGAGCAACAGCCCGGCGGCGAAGACGTGGCCGTTGAGCAGGCCGCCGCAGAACAGGCCGAGCCGGAGGCAGACGCCCCGTCACCAGCCGCATCCACCTCAAGCGAAGACACCGCCGCGACCGAAAGCGACGAACAGCCGACAGCAGACGCGAACGAACAGAGCGCTGCAACGGCAGCCGCGCCCACAGACGCCGCCCAGCAGGCGGACAGCGCATCATCCGACGATACCCCGGCACGCGAGGCGGCAGAGACCGATGCCACAGCGCAAGACGTCATGCAGCCGGTGGCGGCCACCAGCGAAGTGAACGGGCACGCGTCGCAAGCTCCGGGCCAAGACCAATCACCTGAGCCGAACACCGCGCGCGTGGAACCGCCGGCACCGCCGCAGGAGAGCCCGGCGGCCGCAGTCGAGGCAGAGGCCCAGACAGAAGACGCGCCCGCTCATGACCCCGTGCAGCAGGCCTTCCGGGCGCCCGAGTCGCCAAGCGATGCGCAGACGGCGGACCAAGCGTCCCCGCCTTGGCAGCGCTTCTCGGCCTATTTCCTCGAAGAGGACAGCCGCCCCCGGGTTGCCATCGTCATGACCGGCCTCGGCATGTCGGACGGTGTGACGGAGGCCGCCATCCGCTCCCTGCCGCCGGAAGTTTCGCTCTCTTTCAGCCCCTACGCCCACAACCTGGCCAGTTGGATCGGCCTGGCGCGTGTCAACGGCCACGAGGTCCTGCTCGACCTCTATATGGAGCCCTCCACCTACCCGCTCGACGACCCCGGCCCGCAAGCCATCATGACGGTGCTGAGCGAGGAGGAGAACCGCAAGCGCTTCGACTGGGTGCTCTCGCGCGGCAACAGCTTCGTCGGGCTGACCGGCCGCATGGGC